>JACQGM010000253.1 GCA_016199585.1 Armatimonadota bacterium | reverse complement strand
TTCGCCATCCGCGAGGGTGGCCGCACCGTCGCCTCCGGCGTGGTCTCGAAGATCCTGCAATAATCAATATATCATCTCATAATATATTATGAGATGATATATTGATCTGATAAGGAAAGGGAACGATGAGGCAATCTGCCAAGCGGGACAAGATCCGGATCCGGCTCAAGGCTTACGACCACAAGGTTCTGGATCAGTCCGCGGAGCGCATCGTGCAGACGGCACGGCGCAGCGGCGCCCGGATCTCCGGGCCGGTGCCGCTGCCGACGGAGACGAACCGCTACACTGTGGTCCGCTCTCCGTTCATCGACAAGGAGTCGATGGAGCACTTCGAGATGCGCACGCACAAGCGTCTGATCGATATCCTGGACCCGGCTCCGAAGGTGATTGACGCCCTGATGCACCTGGACTTGCCCAGCGGCGTGGACATTGAGATCAAGCTGTAGTATGGGCGTACGGGAGTATGGGCGTGTGGGAGTGTGGGCGTGCCGGGTTCGCCTGGCGCAGCCCGCCACTCCCATGCCCCCGTACCCCCGCACTCCCATGCCCCTATGGCCTTAGGAGGCGGGCTGATGGCAAAAGCGATCTTGGGAATAAAGCGAGGGATGACCCAGGTCTTCGATGATCAGGGCAATATCGTGCCCGTGACGGTCATCGAGAGCCAGCCATCGGTCGTCGTGCAGAAGAAGACGGTCGAAACGGATGGCTATCTGGCCCTCCAGCTTGGGTTCGGCGAGGTGAAGGAGCGACGCGTGAACCGCCCGCAGCGCGGGCATTTCGCGCGCGCCCGAGTGACGCCCCGGCGCTGGCTGCGCGAGGTGCGCGTGGAGAGCGTGGCGGACGTCAACGTTGGCGATGAGATCGGGGTGGACATCTTCGCGGCCGGCGAGGAGGTGGTCGTCACCGGGGTGTCGAAGGGGAAGGGCTTTCAGGGCGTGGTGAAGCGCTACCACTTCCGCGGCGGCCCGGCCAGCCACGGCTCAATGGTACACCGCAAGCCGCAGTCGGCGGGCGCCACGGATGCGGCGCGCATCTTCAAGGGCACCAAGCGGCCCGGGCAGATGGGCCACGAGCGCGTGACCGTGAAGGGCCTGCGCGTGGTGCGCGTGGATCGGGAGCGCAACCTGCTGCTGATCCGCGGCGCGGTGCCCGGCCCCGACGGCAATCTGGTGATGGTGCGAGGAGAATAGCCAATGCCTACGGTGGCAGTAAGAGACATGGAAGGCCGGGAGGTTGGCGACCTCGCCCTGCGCGACGACTTCTTCGGCATCGAGCCGAACGAGCCGGTGATGCACCAGGCCGTGGTGACCCACCTGGCCAACCGGCGCCAGGGCACCCACGACACCCGGACGCGCGCCGAAGTGGCCGGCGGCGCCCGCAAGCCCTACCGGCAGAAGGGCACCGGCCGCGCGCGCCAGGGCACGACTCGGGCGCCGCACTTCCGGCACGGCGGCGTGGTCTTCGGGCCGCACCCGCGCGACTACCGCAAGAGCCTGCCGAAGAAGATGCGCCGCCTGGCCATCGCATCGGCGTTCTCTGCCCGCGTCTCCGATGGCGACGTGGTCGTTGTGGACGACATCCGCGTGGAGGAGATCAGCACCAAGCGGATGGCGGAGTTCCTGGAGCGCCTGGCGGTGCCCCGGGGCGCCAAGGTGCTCCTTGTCCTCGCCGAGAAGGACGAGGCGCTCCGGAAGTCGGTCCGCAACATTCCGGGCGTGAAGCTGACGGTGTCGCCGAACGTGGGCACCTACGACCTGCTGTGGGCCAACAAGGTCATCATGGCGCGCGCGGGCGTGGAGCGGTTCCCGGCGGGAGGGGAGACAGAGGAGTGAAGGACCCGTACCTGGTCGTCGAGCGCCCGCTGGTGACCGAGAAGTCCACCGCTGCCGCCGAGCAGGGGAAGTACACGTTCAAGGTACACCCGGACGCGAACAAGATCGAGATTCGGGAAGCGATCGAGCAGATCTACCCGAACGTTCACGTCACCAAGGTGAATACCATCAGCGTGCGCGGCAAGCCGTACCGGCTGGGGCGGTACAAGACGCGCAAGCACCCCGATTGGAAGAAGGCGATCGTCACCCTCCGGCAGGGAGAGTCGATCGAGATCTTCGAGGGAGTGTAGGGATTTCGGATTTCCGATTTCAGATTTCCGATTTGGCCCCTCCGGGTAATCTGAAATCTGAAATCTCATGGGTGACAAGCTGCGGGCGCTTGTGGTATAATGAGCGTCTGTGAGTTGCCGGGAATGGCCTTCCCCGTGCAGGGGCGGGCAGCCGGCCGATGGGCCTGCGCGCGGATGCGCGTGGGAAAGGTGGATGGACTTGGCGATCAGGCGGACAAGGGCAGGACGATAGGCGATACGACCGGGGAAGGTGCTTCGGTGCGTCGCGGCTGCGCGAGCAGCAAGCCCCTCGGTGTACGCCCCTCCTGCCCGCCCATCCTGATTGCAGATCGCCGATTTCAGATTGCGGATTGCGCCGCCGGCGCCCGGGTGCGCGCGCCGCTACCAAGCCGCACAGCCCCGGGGCGTGGCGCCGCAATCCGCAGTTCACGATAGGGCCGGAGACGAGAGAATGGCACTCAAGCAGTTCAGGCCGACGACGCCGAGCCGACGCTACATGGTGACTCCCGCCTTCGAGGAGATCACCAAGGCCGAGCCGGAGAAGTCGTTGACGCAGCCGCTGAAGAAGAGCGGCGGACGCAACTCCCAGGGGCGGACGACCAGCCGCTTCCGCGGGGGTGGGCACAAGCGCGCCTACCGGGTGATTGACTTCAAGCGCCGGAAGGATGGCGTGCCGGGCAAGGTGGCGGCGATCGAGTACGATCCGAACCGCTCGGCGCGCATCGCGCTCCTCCACTACGTGGATGGCGAGAAAGCCTACATCCTCTGCCCCGTCGGGCTGAAGGTGGGAGATACCGTCGTCTCCGGCACGGACGCCGACATCCGGCCCGGCAACTGCTTGCCCCTGCGCAACGTGCCGCTCGGCACCACGGTGCATGCGGTGGAGATGCGCCAGGGCAAGGGCGCCCAGATGGGCCGCAGCGCCGGGGCCGCCATCCAGCTCATCGCCAAAGAGGGGGATTACGCCTCACTCCGCCTCCCGTCGGGCGAGATGCGCCGCATCCACCTCGATTGCCGCGCGGCCATCGGCCAGGTGGGCAACGTGGACCATGAGAACGTCTCCTCCGGCAAGGCCGGACGGTCGCGCTGGCTGGGCCGGCGGCCCCACGTGCGCGGCGTGGTGATGAACCCGCGCGACCATCCCCACGGCGGCGGCGAGGGGAAGGCGCCCATCGGCAAGCCGGGGCCCGTGTCGCCCTGGGGCCAGCCGACGCTGGGCCACAAGACCCGGCACCGGAAGCCGAGCGATAAGTATATCCAGAAGCGGAGAAAGTAAGGAGGATTTGCGATTTCCGATTTTCACTTTGGCGCCTGGTCCACAGGAAGTCGCAAATCGCAAATTCAGATGGGGGTTGGAGAATGCCCAGGTCTTTGAAGAAGGGTCCCTATATCGAGGGGCGACTGCTGGAGCGGATTGAGCGGATGAACACGCGCGGGGAGAAGCGGATTCTCAAGACGTGGTCGCGGCGGTCCACGGTCTTCCCGCAGATGATCGGGCACACGATCGCGGTACACGACGGGCGCAAGCACGTTCCCGTCTACGTCACTGAGAACATGGTGGGCCATAAGCTTGGCGAGTTCGCTCCCACCCGCCTCTTCCGCGGCCACGGACACCACACCGAGCGCAGCTCGTCACTGAAGTAGCGCCGTGGCTCGTCCGATGGAGTCGGTGGAGTTGGCGGGCTCCCGGTGGCGCCCGCGGTCTTGGCGCCGGGCGAGGATTGATAGACAGATATGGAAGCGAAAGCGATAGCCAAGTTTGTTCACGTGACGCCGCGCAAGGCGCGGTTCGTCATGGACGTAGTGCGCAACAGCGACGTTGATGACGCGCTGGCGCTGCTCGACAACATCCCGAACCGGGCGGCGAGGCTGATCGCGAAGGTAGTGCGCTCGGCCCGGGCCAACGCCCAGAACAACTACCAGATGGACCCGGACGAGTTGCGGATCTCGCGCTGCTTCGTGGACGGCGGCCCGGCGGGCGGGCGGCAGATTCGCATCCAGCCGCGGGCGCGCGGGCAGGCCTACCGCATCCGCAAGCGCCTCAGCCACATCACCGTCTGCGTCACCGACGAGCCGCGCGCGCCCAAGGCCCGGCGGGGGCGATAGCACAGCGTAGCAATGTTATGTTGTGCTGCGGGGCGCGAAAGGAGCAGGAGTGGGACAGAAGGTTAACCCGATCGGACTGCGCGTCGGGATCATCCGCGATTGGGAGAGCAAGTGGTACGAGCGTAAGAAGAACTACGCCGACCTCCTAATCGAGGACACGCAGATCCGGAGGCACATCAAGCGGAGCTTCCCGCCGGGCAGCATCTCCCACATCGAGATCGAGCGTTCGGCCAACCGGGTGCGCATCACCATCCACACGGCCAAGCCGGGCATCGTCATCGGCCGGGGCGGCAAGGGCGTGGATGATCTCCGCGCGCGCCTGGAGCGAAGAACGCGCAAGCAGGTGAACATCAACATCCAGGAGATCCGGCGGGCGGACCTCGATGCCCAGCTTGTGGCCGAGAACATCGCCGTGCAGATCGAGAAGCGCATCGCCTTCAAGCGGGCGATGCGCCAGGGGCTGATGCGCGCCATGAAGGCCGGAGCCAAGGGGATCAAGGTGATGGTTTCCGGCCGCCTTGCCGGCTCGGAGATGGCCCGCCGCGAAACCTACAAGGACGGCAAGATCCCGCTGCACACCCTGCGCGCCGATATTGATTACGGCTTCTGGGAAGCAGCGACGACTTACGGCAACATCGGCATCAAGGTGTGGATCTACAAGGGCGAGGTGCTGCCGGAGCGCCCGCGCCTGCAGGAGCGCCTCGAACCGATTTACGAGGGGAGGAGGCGACGCTGAGATGTTGATGCCGAAGAAGGTGAAACACCGCAAGGTGCAGCGCGGCTCGCGCGCCGGCCAGGCCAATGCCGGACACTTCATCGCTTTCGGGCAATTCGGCCTCCAGGCGATGGAGAACTGCTGGATGACCAACCGCCAGATCGAGGCCGCCCGCGTGGCGATGACTCGCCACATCCGGCGCGGCGGCCAGGTGTGGATCCGCGTCTTCCCCGACCACTCGGTGAGCGCCAAGCCGGCCGAAACGCGCATGGGCTCCGGCAAGGGCGCGCCCGACAAGTGGGTGGCCGTGGTGAAGCGCGGCCGCGTCCTCTTTGAGATGGCCGGCGTGACTCCGGAGCTGGCGAGAGAGGCGATGCGCCTGGCGGCCAGCAAGCTGCCGATCGAGACCCGCTTCGTCAGCCGTGAGGAGATGGAGGGCGTGTCCGATGTCTAACAAGAGCAGTCGGGCGCTGCGCGAGAGATCCGACCAGGAACTGGCCGCCGCCCTGCGCTCGGCACGCGAGGCGCTCTACCGCCTGCGCACCGACCAGGCGATGCGCCGCCTGGAGGACCCGAGCGGGATCCGGCACCGGCGCAAAGAGGTCGCGCGCATCCTCACCTTGCAGCGCGAGCGTGAGCTGGCCAGGAACCCGTAGGCCGGGCAGACGGCCGAGGGACTCCTGTGCGACCGACGGGACGGGGTGGAGCGTAAGGAATGGCAGAAGCAGCAGCAGCGGAGGCAACCGCCGAAGCCCGGGCCGCTCGCGGCCGGCGCAAGACGCGCGAGGGCATGGTGGTGAGCGATAAGATGGACAAGACCGTCGTGGTGGCGGTGTCGCGCCGGGTGCCGCATCGCCTCTACGGGAAGATCGTCACCCGCACCAAGCGCTACAAAGCCCACGACGAGGGGAACAGCGCCCACACGGGCGACCGGGTGCGGATCATGGAGATCCGGCCGCTCAGCAAGGAGAAGCGCTGGCGAGTGGTTGAGGTGGTGGAGAGAGCGCGATGATTGCTCCGTATACACGCCTGAATGTGGCAGATAACTCGGGAGCACGCGTGTTGTTGTGCGTGCGCGTACTGAAGGGATCCAACGCCGCCTACGCCAGCATCGGCGATGTGATTGTCGGCGCCGTAAAGCAGGCGACCCCGGGCGCGGCGGTCAAGAAGGGCGATCTGGTGCGCGCCGTGGTGGTGCGCACGCGCCAGCCCTACCACCGTCCGGATGGCTCGCGCATCCGCTTCGACGATAACGCGGCGGTGGTCATTACTGATGCCAGGACGCCCCGGGGGACGCGCATCTTCGGGCCGGTGGCTCGCGAGCTGCGCGAGCGCGACTTCATGCGCATCATCTCCCTGGCGCCAGAGGTACTGTGAGGATGAGAACGCAGACGAAGACAAAGCCGGGGACCCGCAGGCACCTGTTCGTTCATCGCGGCGACCAGGTGGTGGTGATCTCCGGCAAGGACATTGGAAAGCGCGGCAAGGTGCTCGAGGCGCTGCCCCGCGACAGCAAGGTGATCGTCGAGGGCATCAACATCGTCAAGCGCCACCAGAAGGCGCGCGGCACCGCCGCCACGCAGATCCAGTCGGGCATCATCGAGAAGCCGGCGCCCCTCTGGGCATCCAAGGTGATGGTGATCTGCCCCGGGTGCGAGAAGCCCTCCCGCGTGCAGCGCCGCTTCCTGGAGAGCGGCGAGAAGGTGCGCTGGTGCCGCGAGTGCAACAGCCCCATCGATCAGAAGTAGCCGGCAATGTATGGTGTGATGATACGTTGCTGAGTAGGGGAGGTTGGGACCTTGGCGAGGCTCAAAGAGCGATACAAGGAGCAGATTGTGCCGGCCCTGATGAAGGAGTTCCAGTACGGGAACGTGATGCAGGTGCCGAAGCTGGAGAAGATCGTCATTAATATGGGCGTGGGGCAGGCGACCCAGAACGCGAAGCTGCTGGACAGCGCCGTGGCCGAACTGACGGCCATCGCCGGTCAGAAGCCGATCATCCGGCGAGCGAAGAAGTCCATCGCCGCCTTCAAGCTGCGTGCCGGGAACGCCATCGGCACCAAGGTGACGCTGCGCGGCGAGCGCATGTATGAGTTCCTGGATCGCCTGGTGAACATCGCCCTGCCGCGCATCCGCGACTTCGGCGGCGTGCCGCCGCAAGCCTTCGACGGGCACGGCAACTACTCGCTCGGTCTGCGCGACCAGACGGTCTTCCCCGAGATTGACTACAGCACGGTCGAGCGTGTCCGGGGCATGGATGTCACCGTGGTGACGACCGCGAGGATGGATGATGAGGCGAGGGCGCTGCTGCGCCACTTCGGCATGCCGTTCCGGACTTCGTGACCGATGGAAGTATTGGAATATGGAAACATTGAAACATGGAAATAGCCGCTTGTCCGGCCATCACTCACCGCCAAACCAGAGTCTTCAGGGACCGGTATTTCAATATTTCCGTGTTTCAATGCTTCTACATTTCGATATTCTAAGGAGGATCCGCTAAGTGGCGAAGAAGTCGCTGATTGCGAAGGCCAGCCGGCCGCCCAAGTTCAAGGTACAGCGGTACTACCGCTGCCGCCTCTGCGGAAGGCCTCGCGCCTACATGCGCAAGTTTGGCATCTGCCGCATCTGCTTCCGGGAGATGGCCTCGCGCGGCCTGATCCCCGGAATCACCAAGTCGAGCTGGTAGGCGGAGGAGAGACTATGGCAGCTACAACTGATCCCATTGCGGACCTGTTGACGCGCATCCGCAACGCGAACCACGCGAATCACGACCAGGTGGAGGCGCCGGCCTCGCGGCTCAAGCACGAGATCTGCCGCATCCTCCATGAGGAGGGGTATATCAAGGGCTATGGCGTGCATCGCGTCGGCGTACACGACGTCATCCGCATCCAGCTCAAATACGGGCCCCGCAAGGAGAAGACGATCACGCAGCTCGAGCGGGTGAGCAAGCCCGGACTGCGCATCTACCGGCGCAAGCACGACCTGCCGCGCGTGCTCAATAACCTGGGCATCGCCATCATCAGCACCTCCTCCGGTCTGATGACCGACCGCGAGGCGCGCCGGCGCGGCCTCGGCGGCGAGGTGCTCTGCCGCGTCTGGTAGCCGCGGCGTGCCGTGGCCTGGAGATCCATTACCGCGGGAGGGGATCACGACACGGGAGCCAGGCTCCGCCCTGCAGGGAGACGCCCGCCGGGGGCCGGGCTACGGTTTGCCAGAAGAGGCGCTAGGTTGGGGAGACGGAAGAGATGTCGAGGATAGGGAGAAAGCCGATTCCGGTGCCCGCCGGGGTGGATGTGCAGATCGGCGATGGCACGGTGACCGTGAAGGGTCCCGGGGGCACCCTCAGCCATGACGTGCCCCCGCCGATCACGGTTCGGCGCGAGAATGGCAAGGTGCTGGTGGACCGCCCCAGCGACGAGAAGCGAGACCGCAGCCTCCACGGCCTGACGCGCACGCTCATCGCCAACATGGTCGAGGGAGTGACGAGCGGCTTCAGCAGAACGCTGGAGCTGACCGGGGTGGGCTACCGGGCGCAGAAGGTGTCGGAGACCCGCATCACGCTGCAGTTGGGCTTCTCGCACCCGGTGGACATCATGGCGCGCAAGGGCATCGCCTTCGACGTGGAGCAGCTCGGCGGCGGCATGCACCGCATCACCGTCAAGGGGATTGACAAGCAGATCGTCGGCCAGACGGCCGCCGAGATCCGCGCGATGAAGAAGCCGGAGCCGTACAAGGGCAAGGGCATCCGCTATCAGGGCGAAGTGATCCGCCGCAAGGTCGGCAAGACCGCGAAGGCGACCAAGGGCGGGAAGAAGTGATTTTCGATTTGCGATTTGTAATTTGCGATTTTCGGGTTGCCCAGGTTCCAGGGGTTCACCCGGCAGCCGGCACGAACCGGCAATCGCAAATCGAAAATCGAAAATCGAAAATCGGCAGGGGGTTTTGATGAAGATAGAGAGGACGCCGCGGGAGAGGCGCCACTTGCGGGTGCGCAAGAAGGTGGCGGGCACCGCCGAACGCCCGCGCCTGGACGTGTTCCGCAGCGTGAAGCACACCTACGCACAGGTGATCAATGACGAGCAGGGCGCCACCCTGGTCGCGGCATCCACCATCGAGGGTCTCGATGCCAAGGGCAAGGCGGCGCCCACCGTCGGGGCGGCGAAGGAAGTCGGCCGGCGTCTCGCGCAGCGCGCCATTGAGAAGGGCATCAAGCAGGTCGTGTTCGACCGTGGGGGCTACGTCTACCACGGGGTGGTTGCGGCCGTGGCGGAGGGCGCCCGCGAGGGCGGCTTGGAGTTCTGATGATAGCGTACTGTTTGAGTGACACTTGGTCTGCAGGCCGGGTGAGGGCTGAAACGATATGAGACGAATCGATCCCAACACGCTCGCCAACCTCGAGGAGCGCGTGGTGCGCATCAAGCGCGTGGCCAAGACGTATAAGGGTGGCCGCACCCCCAGCTTCAACGTGCTGGTGGTGGTGGGCGATGGCAATGGGCACGTGGGCGCCGGCATCGGCAAGGCCAAGGAGGTTCCGGAGGCGATCCGCAAGGGTGTGGAAGACGCCAAGAAGAACATCATCGCCATTCCGCGCGTGCATACCACCATCCCGCACTCGATCGTCGGCCAGGCGGGGGCCTCCGAGGTGCTGCTGAAGCCGGCTTCCCCGGGAACCGGCGTGGTCGCCGGCGGCGCGGTGCGTGCCGTGCTGGAGGCCGCGGGCGTGCGCGACGTGCTCAGCAAGTCGCTCGGCTCGGCCAACGCCACCAACACCGTGTGGGCCGCCATGGATGGCCTGCGGAGGCTGAAGCGCGCC
The DNA here is from genome assembly GCA_016199585.1 of Armatimonadota bacterium. GTDB lineage: Bacteria > Armatimonadota > JAAZEB01 > JAAZEB01 > JAAZEB01 > JACQGM01. Next base: position 3,618 of record JACQGM010000253.1, on the reverse strand, counting down.
GCCGACGTCGCCCGCAGCCGCGGCAAGGACGCCGAAGACCTGGTGCCCTGGCTGCGCGAGAAGCGGCGCCAGGCAGTGGCGGCGGCTGCGGTAGAAGACGAGACCACACCCGTGCCGACCGATGCCGGCACGCCCGCCGCCGAAGCCGTGAGCACCGCCATCGAGGAAGCGGTGACTCCGGCGCCGGGGGAGAGCCTGACCATCAGCGTGGAAAGGGCAGCCGCGGCGGAGGCGCCGGCTGCCGAGGAGGAGAGCCGTGAGTGAGCAGCGTCTGAGGATCACGCTGGTGCGGAGCGTCATCGGCCGCCCGGAGAGCCAGCGCGCCACGGTGCGGTCTCTCGGCCTGCGCCGCATGCGCCAGAGCGTGGTGCATCGCGACCGCCCTGAGATCCGGGGCATGGCGCGCCACATCGAGCACCTGGTGACGGTGGAGGAGATCCCCGCCGGATCGGAGTAGCGGATCGCACTCTCCCGGGCGTCCGAGGGACCCTGCGGAGAGTGGATTGCGGAGAAGGAGCAGAGGAGTGAGCGAACGTTTGGCACGGCTGCGGCCCGCCGAGGGCGCGGTACACGAACGGAAGCGCGTGGGCCGCGGCATCGGATCGGGCTCGGGCAAGACGGCCAGTCGCGGCTCCAAGGGCCAGAAGGCGCGCAACAAGGTGCGGCCCGGGTTCGAGGGAGGCCAGACGCCGCTGGCGCGGCGCATCCCCCGCCTGCGCGGGTTCAAGCCGCGCGCGCGCAAGGAATACGCCATCGTCAACATCGGGCAACTGGCGGTGTTCGAGGAGAACGCCGAGGTGGGCCCCGAGGCGCTGCTCGCCCGCCGGATCATCAGCGAGGTCAAGAGTGGCGTCAAGATCCTGGGCGACGGGGAGCTCGGCCGCCCCCTGGCGGTCAGCGCCCATAAGTTCAGCGCATCGGCGGCGGAGAAAATCCGCGCCGCCGGCGGCACGGCCGAGGTGATCACCGAGGACCGCGGCAGCCGCGGGCAGCCGAAAGCGGAGGCACGCTAGTGTACTGCCGGATGGGTCCTGTGAGGCAGTATACTCTTTGAAGGAGGAGCTATGCCGGAGCAGCGGAACCTAAATTCGTTGCTGGCTTCACTGGTTGCTGCATTCAGGGTTCCCGACCTGCGCAAGCGTCTCGTCTTTGTGATCGAGATGTTCGCGCTCTATATGGTGGCGCTGCACATCCCATTGCCGGGCATCGACCGCGACAAGATGGAGGCCCTTTTCCAGGGCGGCGGCCTGTTGGGCCTGTTGGATACCTTCTCCGGCGGGGCGCTGCGTAAGTACACCATCCTGGCGATGTCGATCACGCCCTATATCAACGCGTCGATCATCATGCAGTTGTTGACGGTCGCCATCCCCCACTTGGAGGAGCTGCAGAAGGAGGGCGAGCCCGGGCGCAAGCAGATCTCGAAATACACCCGGATCCTGACGGTGATCCTGGCGGTCTTCCAGGCTACCGCGCTCAACCTGATGCTGCGGAACGCGGGCATCCTGACCGTGAGCGCGCCCCAGTTCGTCCAGATCGTGGTGACGCTCACCGCCGGAACGATGTTCCTGATGTGGATGGGCGAGCGGATCACGGATAAGGGCATCGGCAACGGGGTCTCGCTGGTCATCTTCGTCGGCATCATGGCCCGCCTGCCCTATGACATCATCAACACGGTGCGGTTCGTGGGCAGCTCGGGCCGCTACACCGGCGCGCTGGCGCTCTTCGTGATCTTCCTGGCCACCGTGGCGGCCATCGTCGCCATCACCCAGGGACAGCGCAAGATCCCGATCCAGCACGCCAAGAAGGTGGTGGGCAACAAGATGTACGGCGGCGGCAGCAGCTTCCTGCCGCTGAAGGTGAACCAGGCGGGCGTGATCCCGATCATCTTCGCGGTGTCGGTGGTGCTGCTGCCGGCGCAGATCGCTCAGTTCGCGCCGGTCGGCGCGGGAAGGCTGCAAGACTTCCTCCGCGACGTGGTGTTGTGGTTCAGCCCCGGCGGCCCGGGCATCCCTGGCTTCTTCGCCACGATGCTCTACGCTGTCCTGGTGCTGTTCTTCACTTACTTCTATACGGCGGTGACGTTCGACGTGCCGAAGGTGGCGGATGACCTGCGCAAGTACGGCAGCTTCATCCCCGGCATCCGGCCCGGACGCCCAACCGCCGACTACCTGGACCGGGTGATGACGCGCATCACGCTCGCCGGCGCCGTCTTCCTGGCGGTCATCGCCCTGATGCAGTACTACGTGCCGAACTGGACCGGCGTCACCACCTTCTCACTGGTGGGCGGCACGTCGCTCCTGATCGTCGTGGGCGTCGCCCTGGAGACGATGCAGCAGATCGAGGCGCACCTGGTGATGCGCCACTACGAGGGGTTCATCAAGTAAGTTGCGCAAGAGAATGCGCATCCGCCTCAAGAGCGAGCGCGAGCTCGCGCTGATGCGCCAGGCGAGTGCGCTGGTGGTGGACACGCTGCGGCTGCTGCGCGACCGAGTCCGCCCGGGCGTGACGACGGCCGAGCTGGATCGGTTGGCGGAGGCTTACATCCGCTCGCGGGGCGGCGTGCCCTCGTTCAAGGGATACCGGGGATTCCCCGCCAGCGCCTGCATCTCGGTCAACGACCAGGTGGTACACGGGATTCCCGGGCCGCGGCGGTTGGAGGAGGGGGACATCGTCAAGGTGGATATTGGCGCCCTGGTGGGGGGCTACCACGGCGACGCCGCGATCACGCTCCCGGTCGGCGCGGTATCGCCCGCCGCCACGGCGCTGATGGCTCACACCTATGGCTCCCTTCTCGCGGGGATCGCCGCGGCGAGGGCGGGCAACCGCCTGGGCGACATCTCCTGCGCCGTGCAGCGACACGCGGAGCGGCAAGGCTACTCCGTGGTGCGCGAGTTGGTGGGGCACGGCATCGGCCGCGACATGCACGAGGACCCTCCGGTGCCCAATTGCGGGCATCCCGGACGAGGACCGCTGCTGGTGCCGGGCATGACACTGGCCATCGAGCCGATGATCAACGAGGGAGGGCCGGCGGTGAACGAGCCGAGCGACGAGTGGACCTACACCACCGCCGACGGCCGGCTCTCCGCCCACTTCGAGCACACGGTGGCCATCGGGAGAAACGGGCCGGAAGTCCTGACCCGGTGGCCGTACGGCGAGGAGCCGGTCTGTGCGGGCCTGCCGGCAGCGCCCGCGCTGCGGGCGGGGTGAGAATCGAAGCAAACAGGTATGCCAAAGGAAAACGCGATCGAGGTAGAGGGCACGGTTCTGGAGACGCTTCCGAACGCCATGTTCCGCGTGGAGCTGCAGAGCGGGCACCGGGTGCTGGCCCACGTCTCGGGCAAGATCCGCATGCACTTCATTCGTATCCTGCCTGGCGACCGGGTGTTGGTGGAGCTGTCGCCCTACGATCTGTCTCGCGGGCGGATCATCTACCGGTACAAATGAGCCAGGACGGCGGCCCCGGGAGACGTATCTCTATAATATCTTATTGAGGAATATGTTCTGCTCCGTAATCCGCCATCAGATTCCTGTGCATGACGCTGGAAGCCGCGCCACGCAAGGCCTTGTGGCGATCCCGAGCCTGGAGTTCGCTCACCCATTTGGTGAGCGATGCCCCGG
>JACQGM010000015.1 GCA_016199585.1 Armatimonadota bacterium | reverse complement strand
CGGCACGGCCTGGCGCTGCACGCGGAATCTCTGGTGTTCGAGTCCTACGGTTTCGCCCCCAACTCCCCCGTTGATGGCGCGGCGCTCGCGGCGGCCATCGAGGCGGGCGCATCCGCGGTGGAGTTGCAGGATCTGACCGAAGAGATGAACATGACCCGGCACGCCTACGACCCGGGCCTGCGCGCGGAGTACCGCGACGCCTGGGACGCCGCCGGGGTCACCTGCATCTTGCAGAACGCGGGGGAGGAGAGCAACTCCATCCCGCTCCTGCTGAAGCGCCTCGCCCGCTTCACCCACGTCACCGACCTGCTGCGCGACTTCGTGGCGCGTGCCGCGACTCCCGACGACATCGCGGCCGCGAAGGCGGCGGGCCGTCACGCCCTCTACATGAGCGGCAACGGCGTGCCCCTTCCCCTGGACTGCCACTACGTGCAGGAGGAGTTGAGCTACATCCGCGTCTTCTTCCAGCTCGGCGTCCGCATGATGCACCTCACCTACAACCGGCGCAACCTGATCGGCGACGGCTGCGGCGAGCCGGCCAACGGCGGGTTGAGCGACTTCGGGCGCGCCGTGGTCGCCGAGATGAACCGCGTCGGCGTGATCGTGGACGTGGCTCACTGCGGGTGGCAGACCAGCCTGGAGGCCGCCCGGGCGTCGGCCCGGCCGATGGTGGCCAGCCATTCCGGCGCGTGCGCCGTCAACGAGCACTGCCGCTGCAAGCCCGACGAGGTGATCCGGGCGATCTGCGACACCGGGGGACTGATCGGCCTCTGCTGCATCCCGGAGTTCCTCGGCGGCAGCCGCGACATCCGGGCGTTCCTCGATCACATTGACTACGTCGTCCGCACCTTCGGCCCCGACCACGTCGCCATCGGCACGGACGTGGCCTACATGGCTCGCTTGGCCGACGCGGAGCGCGCGAAGCTCCCGCGGCGCCAGCGGCCGCGCCCGCGGTGGGAGAAGCTCTGGCCGCCGCGGGAGCCGAACTCGGACTCGCCGGAGCGCCAGCGCGAGCAGGTGCTGAGCATGGCGTGGACCAACTGGCCGATCTTCACCGTGGGCATGGTGCAGCGGGGCCATTCCGATGAGACGATCCGGAAGATCCTCGGCGGCAACATGCTGCGCGTGGCGAAGGCGGTCTGGGAGGGGCGGGGGAAGTAGGATTTGGGATTTCAGATTCTCGATTTGCGATTTGGGGTTCGCGAAGGGCCGGTATCCCGGGCCTCGATTGGGAATCTGCCTTCGGCGCTGACGCCCGCACAGACCGCCGCCGGCCCAAATCTGAAATCGAATCCAGAAAGTGCGTCACGTCCTCGATATACTCCGAAAATCATACTCCGAAAATCTGAAATCTGAAATCCAGAGGAGGTTGTCTCCATGAGCATCGTTCTCTTCAGCTACTATGGCAACATCGGGGCGCGCGTGCTGGAGGGCTTGTTGGCGCAAGGCGAGGAAGTGCTCGCCGTGGTCGCCCGCACCAGCCTGAAGCGCCCGGACTACGAGCCCCCGGTGGCGCGCGTGGCGTTCCGGGGCTACATCCCGGTCTACCGGCCGGTGGACGTGAACGACCCGGCGTTCGTGGAGGTGATCGGCCGGCTGGGCGCCGATTACTTCATCTCCATGTACTCAGGCCGGATCTTCGGGGAGCCGCTCCTGCGCACGCCGCAGGTCGGGTGCATCAACATGCACAACTCGCTGCTGCCGCGCTGGCGGGGGCAGTCTCCCAGCCTCTGGGGCCTGGTGGCGGGCGACACCGAGGGCGGGCAGACGATTCACTGGCTCGATCCCGGCGTGGATACGGGCGACATCATCGCGCAGCGCGCCATCCCGATCGATCCGGAGGACACCGGCGGCACCTTCGGGCAGAAGCTGGTGGACATGGGCGTCCCCTTCTTCCTGGAGACCTGGCCCGCGATCAAGGCGGGCCGGACGCCGCGCGCCAGGCAGGACGACTCCCTCGCCACGCGCTGCGCCGCTCCCAAGCCGGAGGACTGGATCATCGCCTGGGACCGTCCGGCCGCCGGCGTACACAACCACGTGCGCGGCTTCGGCCCTCCCTCGGAGGGCGCGATCACCTTCTTCCAAGGGCGCACGATCCGCGTGCGGCGCACCCGGGTGGTGGATGAGCCGGCTCCGCGCGCCGATGGCGCGGTGCCGGGCCAGGTGCTGGGGAGCACGGGCGAGGGGATCCTGGTGGCGGCGGGCGAGGGCGCGATCGTCATTCGGGAAGCGCGCTTTGAGGACGACGGCGCGTCGCTGCTGGCGGGGCCGGTGCTGGGGCCGTGGTGCGCCCTGGGGAAGTGAGCGCCTCGATGGCGGCCAGCAGCGTGAGCGCGGTCTCGCGCAGGTAGTCGGGGCGCACGCGGCCGGGCGTGTCGCCGGGGGTGTGCATGTGACCGTTCGGCACGCGGTGGAAGAGCGCCACCGGCACGCCGGCCCGGGCGAAGGCCTCGTGGTCGCTGAGAGTGGTGCCGCGCACGCGGCCGGGCCGGAGACCCAGGCGCCACCCGAGTGCGCGGCATTGGCGGGCCAGGCGGTCATCGCCTCCCGGCATCGCCTCGATGCGCAGTTGGGCACCGGTGCCCACCGCATCTACGCAGAGCATCCCCGTCAGCCCCTCCAGGAAGGCAGGGGGCGCGGCGCGGACGTAGTGGCGCGAGCCGTAGTGGTGGTGGTCGCGCTGGCGGCCGATGATCTCCTCGGCGCCGAACGCGACGAACTGCACCGGCAGACCGCGGCCGGCGAGCAGGCGCGCCACTTCCAGGATGACGGCGATGCCGGAGGCGTTGTCGTCGGCGCCGGGGGCGCGCCGGTGGGAATCGTAGTGGCCGCCGACCACGAGACGCGCCGGCCCCGGACCGCTGAACGCCACCACGTTGGCGGATGCGCGGCCTTGGGGCAGGGGCACGGGCTGCAGGACGACGGAATAGCCGAGAGCCCGGAAGCGCGCGGCGATCAGTGCGGCGGCGCGCGCCTCGGCGGGGCTGCCGGCCGGGCGGACGCCGATGCCGGCAGCCAGGTCCGCGACCGTGCCCGCCATCCGCGCCGGGTCGGGGCCGGAGATGGCTCCGACAGCGCCGACCGGCAGGAGGGCGAGCAGCAGGCCGAGCGCCCGGCACCGGAGTCGCGGGCGCTGGCGGCGGCAGGAGGAGGGGCTGCGGGATTGACGCTGCGCCACCATTCCTGCCGCCCTTGCGCTCATACGCTCGCTGGTGCCAGGCGCCCGGCGTCTCACGATGGTGCGCGGCTCGGGGCCGCTCAGGGGATGATGCTCAGGCCGCCGAAGAACTTCCAGTCTCCGACGCCCGGGTCCTGCACCCCCGCAGAGATCACCAGGTTGGGCCCCAGGCGGTAGAGAGCGCCGACCGCCATCACCTCGTCCAGCTCCCAGTCCTGGTTGTCGCGCCACTCGGCCAGCAGGCTGAGGTCGCGGGTGAGCAGCAGGTTGGCGCCGACGAAGGGCACGATGCCGCTATCGTCAATGCCGCTGTTGTCGAACGTGTCCCACCGGGCCCCCGCGTGAAGGAAGAGGGCGCCTGGGCGGACCTCGCCCATCAGGTTCTTGCTGGCAACCAGGTAGGCGGTCCCGCCGTTGCCGGGGCCGGTATAGGCGTAGCCCCCGATGGAGAGAGCCGGGCTGAAGCCCCCGTAGGTGCCTTCCTCCGCGAACTTCCACTGCGCGGCGCCGCCGAAGAAGCTCTCGGTGACGTCGCGGCCATCCGGCCGCCTCACCTCAACGCCGGTCCAGAAGGCGCCGACGTGCAGGTTCTCGGCCAGGCCACGGAAGATGCCCGCGGTGAACTGGTCGTCCCCGCCGCGCGCCGTGACGGCCTGCTGGAACGTGCCACCGCCGATCAGCCACCGGTTGGCAGGCAGCGTGTATGCCGTCGGGCTCTGCACCAGGCCGATCGGTGCCGCCAACTCCTCCTCACCGGCTTCCTGCACGGTCGGGCCTCGCTGCGCCATCGCGGGCGCCGCAAGGAGGCTGAGACCGAGGATGCCGGCCACGATACTGGAAATGCGCATCGTATTTCCACCTCCGGCGGGCAACCGGGCAGAATCGGTGCCAGAGGGGTTTGGCGCCGGCCGGCGCGCCGCTGCGGCGGGAGATCCCGGGGCGGGGGAGCGCAGGCTCGTGGCAGGAAGGCGGCAAGAAACATGCACGTGGAGGTTTGGGCGTTGCCCGGGGAGGGTATAAGGAGAGTGACAAGATAGCTCCCGGTGTGCGGGGTTCCGGAGAGCGACTGGGCGGGGCGCTCGCCAGGCGTGCGCCCCGCTGGATTTTGGTTAGGACGTTTCCTCTTCCTCCCCATCCTCGACATCCCGCGCGACACGCCGGCGCGGGGTCGGCTTCCCCGGCGCAAAGCGATCCCACGACACCGATTGGCGGACGCGCAGGAATCCCTCGAGCTGGCGCATCGCCTCGAGCACGCGGCTGACGACGCGGGGGCGCATGGCGGCCTCGATCCGCGCGCGCTGTGCCCAGGTGTCGGCCGCTCCCCGAACGGCTTCCTCCGTGCCCGCGCGCCACGCGCCCCGCTCGCGGTCGAAGTGCGAGTCGCGGAACCGCCGCAGGGCATCCGATTCGAGCGCGCGCGGATCCCAGTGGCCGTAGGTGAGCAGCGCGACCCCGAGCGCGGCCGACACGGCCAGGGACCCGTTCATGGCCGCCGCAAGCCTCTCCGTGAGTGCGCGCAGCCCGAGCGCCCGCGCGGTAGCCACCCAGACGGAGAGGTCCGCCAGGCGTTCCTGAATCTCGGCCACGGGCACCGCTTCCGGGCGGCGGCGGCGGTCGGGCGCGGCCATCCAGAGGGCGGCCGAGGCTGACTCGCCGTCGAAGGTGACGCGGGGCCGGAGCACGGCGTTCAGCAGGTCGCGCTGGCGGGCATCCATCGCCGGTGTGAAGTGGCTGAGGCGGACGGCTACCTGGCGGAGCTGCTCGAGGATCAGGCTGCCCCGCCGGACGATGTCGCGCAGGGGCACTTTCTCCAGCGCCGCTGCGACCTGCTCCGGCTGGTCCGGCATACCCTGGAGCCCGAGGCGGATGTACGCCTGGACGCGCGCCGCCGCTCGCTCCAGGTCGGCCATTGCGAGGGAGCCGCCGTCGGCCCGCACCTCATCGCTGAAGGCGCGCTCGGTCTCGCGCTGCAGCGCCTGCCGGCGGGCGGGCGAGAGCATCCGGGTCGCCGCGCGAACCAGCCCGTCGCCGGTGTGCACCGGCATCGGGAGGTAGGGGGGCAGCTTGAACGCCGGCGCCGCATCGGGCGCCTCGGCATCGGGCGCGGCCGGCAGCAGGGGCGGCACTTCAGGGATGCCGGGAAGCTCAATCGACTCGTGCCCCGCTGGCTGGCGGGCCGAGACGGGCGGCGCCACGCCCCGGTCGAGGAGGCGGAACGCCGCCTCGATCACGTCGCGGTAGCAGTCGGCGTCATATTCGATCAGGCGCAGCAGAACGGCCTTGAGGCGCTCATCGGCCACCGGCGGCGTCTCATCGAACCCGCCGGGGGAGAAGGCGCGCAGGCGATGGAGCCGGCTGCGGAACTCCGGCACGGTGAGGAGCGCCTCGGCGACCTGCTCCGGCGGCAGCAGGAGGACGAGGAGATTGGCGCCCGCGTCGGCGAAAGAGTTGGCCAGCGACAGCCAGTAGTAGCGCTGCGCGGGAGAGCAGAAGGCGAGGATGCGCTCGAAGCCTTCGAGGGAGACGTCGCCGAGGAGCCGGCGGTTGCGCCGCTCCCGGTTCTGGATCATCGCCGCCATCGCCACCGGCGCCATGTGGTCCACCACGGCCGCGCGCCGAGGCTTCGCCAACGCCCAGATCAGCCGGGTCTGCGCCTCGACCCCGGGGGCGCTGGTCACGACGAGTGCCGCCTCTGCGGGCGAGAGCCGGTTCATGACCGCGCGCACCACCGCGTCCTCGCGAACGGCGACCAACGCCCGGGCCGCCTCGGTCGGGTCCGCGCCGGGCAGCATCGTGAGGTCGTGTCTCATGGTGCGTCGGGACTCCTTCGCCGGATGGAAGACCCCGGGCGGGGCGACGGCTCGGGTCTCTCCGGGGGCGTTCGCGCCGCCGGGCCGCCGGACGCCGGTACGGATCTTCCATGATCCGATAGTCTACCACGTTGATTTCCGGCTGTCAAACAGGATTCGCGTTCGCCTGGGAGTCCGACATAGGGAACGGCGGGGCTGTTCGCACGCTTGCCGTGTCTGCTGTGACGGCCGCGAGATGGTAGAGTGGAGGGGGCTGGGCGGTGCCCGGGAACCGCTGTGGCAAACGCGTCTAAGTAAGTAGCCGTAAGT
>JACQGM010000278.1 GCA_016199585.1 Armatimonadota bacterium | reverse complement strand
GCGGTTCCCGGGCACCGCCCAGCCCCCTCCATTCTACCAGATCGCGACCGCCACAGCAGACACGGCAAGCGTGAGAACAGCCTCACCGTTCCTTATGTCGGAATCCCAGACGGGCTCCTGCTCGCCTTGACAGTGCCCGAGGCTTGTGTTAACATGGAGCAGGTCCGGGGATGGTTCTCAGCGTCGGAGCCAGCGCCGGCCTTTGGATCCCTCCGGCTACCGGATGACTACGGGGAGGCGAATCGGATGCGTGAGCAAGTTGAGAAAGTGATCGAGATGATTCGGCCGGCGCTGCAGGCGGACGGCGGCGATATCCGGCTGGTGGATGTTGCGGATAAGGTGGTGACGGTCGAGCTTCAGGGCGCGTGCAAGGGCTGCCCGATGTCGCAGATGACGCTGCGGATGGGCGTCGAGCGGGCGATCAAGCAGATGGTTCCCGAAGTGGAGCGCGTTGAGGCGCTGGGCCTCCCGCCCGGTCTGTCCAACATGCCGGTCGGCTGGGGCGACGAGGACGAGGAAGAGGAAGAGAAGCAGCCCGCGATGGCGCCGGCGAGAAAGTAGCTCGCCCCGGGGGCGAGGGCGGAAGGTGGCGCTGCCCGGCGCCACCGCTCCGCCGTTCATGCCGGGGATTCATCAGATCCTATGCCCAACGTCGAGATCTATACCACGTCCCTGTGCCCCTACTGCGTTTCCGCAAAGCAGCTCCTGGAGCGCAAGGGCATTGCCTACCGCGAGATCAACCTGACGTCACTCTCTACCGATGAGTTGAACCGCCAGATGCTTGCGCTCTCCGGTCGGCGCACCGTGCCGCAGATCGTGATCAACGGCCGGTCCATCGGGGGTTATACCGACCTGCGCCGCCTGGAGGATGCGGGAGAGTTGGACCGCCTGTTGAGGGCATGACGCCGCCGGCGCCGGCAGGCGTTCTGCTGCGCAGCCCTGACTGGGGGAAGCTGATGGCCGTCGCCGTGACCGACGCCGCCGCCGCGCCGATGGCCCGGGCGGCCGAGTTCCTGCGCGCGCACGACATCCGCACCGTGCGCGCCGAATGGTGCGACTTGCACGGCGTGGCGCGCGGCAAGCGCGTCCGGGCCGACCATCTCCTGGAGAGCGGCGCGGGCGGCGTCTCCTTCAGCAGCGCCAGCATCGAGATGGACCTGCGCGGCGAGATACCCTGGCTGGACGAGGCGCACCTCCCCTGGCCCAATCTCTACGCCCGCCCCGATCCGAGTACCCTGCGCCTGGTCGCCTTCGAGCCGCACACCGCCGCCGTCACCTGCGACGTGGTGGACGGCGCCGGCGAGCCGGTGGGCTTCTCGCCCCGCCAGGTGCTGCGTCGCGTCCTCGCCGAAGCGGAAGCGCGCGGCTTCGCTTGCTTCGTCGGCGCCGAGCTGGAGTTCTACCTCTTCCGCGACGCTCAATTCTCGCTTCTCCCGCCCGGGAAGCTGGCCTACCGGATCCGTAACAGCCCGCAGGAGCAGGAAGTCGTCGAGGCGATCTCCCGGGGGCTGTGCGACGCCGCCCTGGACTGCGAGTCCATCCACGCCGAGGACGGCCCGGGGCAGTTCGAGATCGTGATTCGCTACGGGCCGGCCCTGCACGTGGCCGATGCCATCTTCATCGCCCGGAACATGACCAAGGAGGTGGCCTGCCGCGCCGGGCTCGTGGCGACGTTCCTGCCGAAGCCGCTCCCAAACGAGAGCGGCTCGGGCTTCCATATCCACCAGAGCCTGCGCCATCGCGGCGACAATGCCCCCGCGTTCTGCTACCACGGCGACTCCATCCGCGCCTGCCCCACCCTCGAGCGCTTTCTGGCGGGGCAGCTCGCCTACACGCCCGACCTCACCGCGCTCCTCCTGCCCACGATCAACGCCTACAAGCGCGCCGCCACCCGCCGGATCCGCATGAACTGGGGGGTGGACGACCGGTCGGCATCCTTCCGCGTGCTCCTGCGCTCGGAGGGCTTCAGCCTGGAGCACCGCGTCCCGGGGGCGGACGCGAACCCCTACCTCTTCATCGCCGCGGCGCTGGCCGCGGGGCTGGAGGGGATTGACCGCCAGCTCGAGACGATCCCGGTCATCCCCGGCGACCCTCCCGACGGCGACGGAGACGCGCCCGGAGCCAGGCCGCTGCCCACCAGCCTCCTTCGGGCCGTGGCGATGCTGCGCGGCAGCGACGTGGCGCGCCGCTGGCTGGGAGACGCGCTGGTGGAAAAGTTCGCGGCGCTCAAACAGGACGAGGCCGAGCGCTTCGCCCGTGCCTTCACCGACTGGGAGCGCCGCGAGTACCTGGAGTACCTGTGAGAGAGTAGACTCAATGCCAGAACAGACCCTGACCATCGGGCACAGTCCGGACCCGGACGATGCCTTCATGTTCTACGCGCTGACGCACGACAGGATCGACACCGCCGGCTACCGGTTCCGGCACCACATCGAGGACATCGAGAGCCTGAACCGGCGGGCGCAGCAGGGCGAGTTGGAGATCACCGCCTGCTCGCTGCACGCCTACGCGTATCTCTCCGGCCGCTACGCCCTGCTGGCGTCCGGCTCGAGCACCGGGAAGGGGTATGGCCCGATCCTTGTCGCTCGCGAGCCGCTCGGCGCGCCGGAGCTGGCGGGGCGCACCATCGCCGTGCCCGGCACCCTCACCACGGCGTTCCTCACTCTGCGCCTCTTCCTCCCGGACTTCCGGCACATCGTAGTGCCCTTCGACGAGATCCTCGACACGGTGGCTGAGGGCCACGCCGCCGCCGGTCTCGTCATCCACGAGGGCCAACTCACCTATGTGGATCAGGGCCTGCGCAAGGTGGCCGACCTGGGTGCCTGGTGGCTGGAGGAGACGGGCCTGCCCCTGCCGCTCGGCGTCAACGTGGTCCGCCGCGACCTCGGGCCCGAGGCGGTGGCCGTCGTCGCCCGCCTCCTGCGCCAGAGCATCGAGTACGCGCTGTCGCACCGCCAGGAGTGCTTGGACTACTCCCTCCGCTACGGCCGCGGGATTGATCCCGACCGCGCCGACCGCTTCGTCGGCATGTACGTGAACGACTACACTCGTGACTTCGGCCAGGAGGGCCGGGCCGCCGTCCGCGAGCTCCTCGGCCGCGCCCACCGCGCCTGCATCATCCCCGCCCTCCCGGCGCTCGATTTCGTGGAGTAGCGCGGCATGTGGTATACTCTCTTGGAGATGGGGAACTGACGCCATCGGGTTGTCGAGCAAGCCCTCGGGGCACCGGGTCCGTGGTGGGAGGAGACGTGAGATGCAAGCCGTCGCGGTATCGCACATCTGGCTGGATGAGCAGGGCGTGGCCTGGATTGACGAGACGAACACTAAGGTCATCGAGGTGGCCCTGGACAAGATCGCCTACGGATGGACGGCCGAGGAGATCCACGAGCAGCACCCCTACCTCTCCCTGGCACAGATCCACGCCGCGCTGACCTACTACTACGATCACAGGGATGCCATGGACCGCAAGATCGCGGCGGACCGGCGTGAGCGTGAGATTGAAGCCCTGGCTCGCGCTGAGCCGGAGTCGCCCTTCGCAAAGCGCGTGCGGGAGGCGAGCCTGCGGCCGTGAGTTGCAGCTTCTACATGGATGTGCATGTCCCGAGCGCGATCACCGGAGGGTTGCGTCACCGTGGGGTAGACGTACTCACCGCTCAGGAGGACGGCGCGGCGCGCCTTCCGGATTCGGAGATCCTGGATCGGGCCGGGGCGCTCGGCCGTCTGCTCTTCACCTGGGACAAGGACTTCCTACGTGAAGGAGCCTGGCGCCGCCTGAACGAACAGCCATTCTGCGGAATCGTCTTTGCCCATCAGCAGTTGGTCACCATCGGACAGTGCATCGCCGATCTGGAGTTGATCGCGAAGGCGGGGCATCCAGGGGAATTCGCTAGGAGCCTGTCTGAGTAACCCGAT
>JACQGM010000277.1 GCA_016199585.1 Armatimonadota bacterium | reverse complement strand
CCTGGACCACGTGCGTGCCCGCCGGGACCGCCGCCCCCGGATAGACGTTGTAGTCGTACCGATTCTTGGCGCTCACCGCGGTCGACGCCACCAGGAGGTTGATCACGGCGTTGCAGGCGATGTCACGGCCGTAGATGTACACCTTCACCCCCGCAGCCCCTTCCGGCGGATCCTGCGGCAGGTTCAGACTGACGATCACCCCGCGGCCGTTATAGTTGATCTGCCAGCCGCTCATGAAGTGGGGTTCGTGAGTGACAGGGTTCTGCGACCGACCCTCCGCAACCAGGGGGAGCAAGACCGTCTCGGTGTTGTTGCGCCAGCGGTCCCAGGTGCCGGGCGGGTCGTCCGTCTCGTGCGGGCCGTTGAAGGCCTGCACCGCCCCGCGCACGAGGGCCGTGGTCGGGTTCGCCTCTCCGTCGGCGGCCGCCGCCGCGCTCGGGATGAGCGGGTTGCCGTCCGGGCCGTAGAGGACGTGCTGCGGGCGATGGATCTCGCTGACCTCGGTGGTGCCGATCGTCTTCACCGCCCCGTCGGATCGCGGATGTTGATGTTTGGCACGAGCTTCCCTCCGGAAACTCCGGGCATCAGCGAGCGGAGCGCCCCCCGCCGCCCGGAGCGTGTCCAGTACTTGCTCCTTAGACGCGCGGAGAGGGGGCAGTGTTTCATGAGCGTGGTGACCGTCAGGTCTTGGCACCAGCTCACGTGCCGCCGGGCGCTGTTCCAGGCATCGCCGCACACGGCTCCAGCGGCGCCCGGGCTTCGCGGGCCTCGGCGAATCGCTGGGCGATCAGTGGCTCGTTGACAGGGACCACGGCACTCCTCCCGCGGTGATCCTACCCGTACAGCAGGGAAGGCGCACGCTCCTCGGCGAAGCTCGCTTCCTCCTCGGCCCACTCGGCCACGATGTCGGCGGCGGGAACGAGCCGCTGCAGGTGCTGCACCACGCGCTCGCTGCCCACCAGGCGCGGCATGTGCTCGAACGAGAAGTCGCCCGGGTGCAGGCGGTAGAGGACTTCGGCGAGGTGTACCGCCATCGCCACCGGGCGGAGCGCCTCGCGGTCGGTGATGGTGCAGCGGGCGCCGCCGCAGCGCTCACCGGCGTGCTCGCGCAGTTGCGGCACGAAGTGGATCGGAGTGAAGCGGATGCCGGGGAGGGCGCGCGCGTTCATCTCGGCGGCCACGCGGCGGCCATCCACCCACGGCGCGCCGAAGACCTCGAAGGGGGCATCCGTGCCGCGCCCCATCGAGAGGCTGGCGTGCTCGAGGCAGCAGAGCCCCGGGTAGAGCGTCGCCGCCATCAGCGAGCGCATCGCCGGGGAGGGGTGGACCCACTCCAGGTTGGTCTCGTCCCACCACATGCCGCGGCGCCAGCCGTGGGCGGGCACCACCTCGAGGTCGCAGCCGATGCCGCTAGCCGCGTTGTGCCAGCGCGCCAACTCGCCCACCGTCAGGCCGTGGCGGACGGGGATCGGGTAGTAGCCGGCGAAGTTCTGCAGGCTCAGATCGAGCCGGGGTCCCTCCACGTGCAGGCCGGTGATCGGGTTCGGTCGGTCGAGGACCACGAAGCGGATGCCGTGCCGTGCCGCTTCCTCCATGCACATCCCCATCGTGGAGATGTAGGTGTAGAAGCGCGCGCCGATGTCCTGAATATCGAAGACCAGAACATCCAGACCGTCCAGCCACTCCGGGAGCGGGCGGCGGGTCTCGCCGTAGAGGCTGTGGATCGGCAGTCCGGTGCGCTCATCGCGGCCGGAGTCCACGTGCTCGTCCTGCCGGCCGGCGATCCCGTGCTCCGGGCTGAAGAGCGCCTTCACCGTCACGCCGTTCGCCAGCAGCATGTCGAGCAGGGGGGTGCCGTCGGCGCAGCGACCGGTGTGGTTCGTGACCAGGCCGACTGCACGGCCCGCCAGGAGGCGGCACTCCTCGGCGCGGAGCACGTCGGCGCCCGGGCGCACGCGCACGGGGTCGCGGACCCGATCCGGGACGGCGGCGGCGTCCGGCGCCAGCGCCGCGGCGACGATATTGCTGACGCGCGAGCGCAGGCGGGTGGCCGGCCGGCCGCGGTCGGGGTGTACGGCGTTGGTGAGAAGGATGATGAAGAGCCCCAGGTCGGCATCAACCCAGAGCGACGTGCCGGTGAAGCCGCTGTGGCCGGCGGAGCCGGTGGGGAGCAGATCGCCGCGGATGGAGGCGTAGACCGAGTTGATGTCGAAGCCGAGGCCGCGGGCATCCCCCAGGCAGGGAGACTGCGGGGCCAGCATGGCGCGCACGCCCGGGGGACTGAGCACTCGCGTGCCGGCGTATTCGCCGCCGTTGAGCAGCATCTGGCAGAAGAGGGCCAGATCGGCCGCGGTGGAGAAGAGCCCGGCGTGTCCGGCCACGCCGCCCAGGGAGGCCGCGTTCTCATCGTGTACCCGGCCGCGAAGCGGCACACCGTCGTAGACCTCGGTGGCCGCGCAGCGCGCCGCACAGCGCGCGGGCGGGACGAAGCGGGTGTCCGCCATCCCCAGCGGCTCGTAGAAGCGCCGGCGAGCGAACTCATCCAGCGGCGTGCCGGAGACCCGCCGGACAACCTCGCCAAGGAGAAGGAAGCCGACGTCGCTGTAGACGAAGTGCCGGCCCACGGGGCGCTCCAGCGGCGTGGCGATGATGGCGGCGAGCCGGTCCTCGGCGGTGCCCTCGATCTCGTAGTAGCGCGACCAGGCGGGAAGGCCGGAGCAGTGGGTGAGCAGGTGGCGGAGGTCTACCGCATCTTTGCCCTCGCCGGCGAACTCCGGGATAAACTCGGCCACGCGGTCCGTCAGGCGGAGAGCGCCATCCTCGACGAGGGCCAGGAGCGCCGGCGCGGTCGCCACCACCTTGGTGAGCGAGGCGAGATCGAACAGCGCATCCCGCTGCAGAGGCTCGGGCACGGGGATGAGCTGCGCGTATCCGAAAGCGCGATGGAAGAGGACGCGCCCGTGCCGGGCCACCAGAGCGACGGCGCCGGGGACCTCACGATCCGCAACGGCGCGCTCCAGCAGCGCGGCGAGACGCCACAGGCAGCCACCGTCCCTATCGGCGGCCCGCGGCGGATCCCATATGAGTTCCATGCAGCTTCCTTACAAGGTGGCGCCCTGGTAGCCATCATCCCGGCGCGCGGCGGAGCCCGCGCCCTACGACCCGAGCTGATGTAGGGCGCGGGCTCCGCCCCGCGCCGGGCACCGCTATCTCGTGATCCGCCGGATGGCGCGCAGCCGGGGGCGACGCGCATCGCCCCAGTAGCGGCCGTCTAGTTCGTCCAAGCGCACGCCGCGACTGCCGGCGTGCAGGAAGAGCCCGTTCCCCACGTAGATCCCGCTGTGGTTGACTTCTCCATTGGCGTTGCCATCGGATCGGAAGACCAGGATGTCCCCGGGCTGAATGTCCGCCTGCGCGACAGGCTGCCCGAGGGCCGCCAAGCCCGCCGACGAGTGCGGCAGCGTGACCCCGGCTGCCGCGAAGGCGACGCAGAGGAGGCCGGAGCAATCGGCGCACGCGGGGTGCTCGCCCGTGGGGCAGCGCCCCGGCCCGGAGCCGCCGAAGTGGTAAGGGGCCCCGAGCAGCGCGTGCGCCGCCCGAAGCGCCTCGCCGTGAAACGCACCCACCGGTGTGGCCCGGATGAACGCCTCCGGGCTCCAGAGGATCCGCTCGGTCCGGGGGCCGGGCGCGAAGCTGCCGGCAACGCCGGACAGGGCCAGAAGCAGCGCGAGATACGGCAACGCGGTCTCTCCCGAGCGATAGGTTCGCGGTGCGCTGGCGATCTCCTGCCTGGCACGTTAGCTCGACTTTATCCATTTCTGGCGGGACGGGAATGGCGTGGCACAAGGGTTTCTCACGCCTTTACGGGCCTTTCTTGCGCGTCGTT
>JACQGM010000251.1 GCA_016199585.1 Armatimonadota bacterium | reverse complement strand
TCGGCTTGTAGAGGGTGCGCGGCTCCGCGGAGGCGGAGGCCGCGCTCAACAGCGAAGCCGCCACCGTGAGGGAGACCAGCCCCGCCGGCACTCCGGAACCCAATAGGAAAGCACTTCTCATCTCTTCTCCTTCTAAGCAGGATGGTGGACTGAAGGGGCAGATCGCGCACCCCCGTGACGAAACCGGGCCGTGTAGGGGCGGACCGCGTGTCCGCCCAAGTGTGGCACACGCGCGGTGCCGGGCGGACACGCGGTCCGCCCCTACACGAAGACTGCCCTTTCACTCCACCGACCTGCTCAACGGTCATCGCACCCTCGCGAGCGCGTCCGCCGCCATCCGCACCCCGAACTCCGGACGCCGCTCCCCGAGGAGCGGCGCCCGCTCTCCTGAGACGCGGCGCGCGCCGCGTCCTAACGCCGGGCGCTCGCCCAGCGCGAATTGAGCGCCACCACCTCCTCGCACGGCCGCGGCGGGTAGTCGCGAACTGTAATGGAATCCGCCGTCGTTGACTCCACTTCGAAACCCGTCTGCGGCGGCGGCGCGTCTTCCGCGCGCAGTTGGCCGCCGGGCGCCAGCAGGTAGGAGCCGGGCGCCACCACGCCGGCCGGCAGCGGCTCCGCCAGGTGAATCGTCCGGTCTGACACCGAGCGCACCTTCAGCGTCCGGTTCGGCTCCGGCAGCGTGATGCGGAAGTCGCCGCATTCCAGGAGCGTGCCGTTCAGCAGGTAGCCCTCCGTGGCCTGCCCCTGACCGTCCGCCGAGAGGAAAGCGAACTCGCCGCTGATGGTCAACGGACCAAACTGGCGGCGCTGCTGGTCCTTGGCAGAGATGATATAGTCGGTGCGATCCGCGAAGCGCGCCTCCACGGCGAGGACGCCGCTCTCCGGGTCGTTCGCCAGCAAGCGCGCGGAGAGCACGGGCGACTCCGCGCCCTTGTACGGCACGATCACCGCGGCGTACTGGGTGGCCAGGTGCTCTCCCCCAGCTCCGGCGCGGTGCTCGGCCATGATCTCCTGGATCGGCGGCTTCTCGAACTCGGGAAGCCTGGCCCTCCGCCAGCCCGGGGCATCCATGAGGAGGATGCGGTCCAGCGCCTCCCGCGAATTCAGCAGCCGCAGATCCAGACTGACGTCGCCAGACTTCCAGGTGAACGTGTAGGGCATCTCCGGCACGACCGCCCGTGGGTTCTCGACCCATCCGGTGTAGGCCCACTCGTCCCAGGCGGGCGGCAGCGCCACCGGCTCGGGCGCGGGCTGCGCGGGCGCCATCTTCACCAGCGAGCCGTTGCAGTGGAAGCAGTACTTGTGGTTCTCGCCGCCCTTCACCCGGAAGAAGTCCACGGCGTACGTCTGGCCTCCCGGCGTCCGTATCAGCGCGCTCGTGCGCCGATACTCCGCGCACTGAGGGTAGGCGTTCGGTGCCGAGGCCTGCACCACCTCAATGCCGGGCGCGATGCCGAACAACTCCAGGTCGGATGTGGCCTTGCCGCCGACAGCTTCCCCCGGGGTCCTCGCCCCGCGCGTCGCGGCGGGCTGCGCATGGGTGCCCGGCTGCCAGTGCCCGTGCGCGGCCCCCACCTGCGTCTTGGACTGGCACTTCTCGTCCACCAGCACGATGTTATGCGAGGCGGTGCTCCGGGTCCAGTACTGCCCGTTCCGGCCGTTCGGGCTCGGCTCGCCGCCGCCGGAGAAGTAGCCGCGGTCGGAGGCGAGTTCCTCACCGAAAGCGTAGTAGCTCACGCTCAAGGTGTCTTCGTGCCGGTGCCCGTGGCGCTCGTTGCCGTTGAAGTAGAGCGCGGTGTCCCCCTGCGGATCCCCCGCGCGCAGGACGCCGACGTGCCAGCCGGGGAACCACTCGGTGCGCAGCGGCAGCGCCACGCGCCCCGCGGGCGCCTCCAGGTCTGCCGGGCGGTACCAGAGCGCGTACTCTCCCCCCGCAGCCGCGAGCGGCGCACCCTGGGCCGTCTCCAGGATGCCGGCATGCTCTCCTCCCAGGCGCGCGGCCAGCACCTCGGCGAAGAGGACCGGCATCGGAGTCTCGTGCCACGTGTCGCCGATGACCGGCAGACGGTTCCCGGGGGCCAGCATCCGCGCCATGGAGAGGAGCGCCAGGCGGAAGCGGTCGTGCTGGTACAGGTTCAGGCTCTCCAACCGCGGGCCCTTCTCCGGCCGGTAGCCGGGCGGATCGCTGTAGCCCAGCAGGAGGTCGGGGAGGTCGCGCATGTTCAGGTAGTTGTGGCTGGCGTAGGCGGGCGACTCCGCATAGAAGCCGTCCAGATGGTACTTCGTCTCCATGATCAGGTCGAACCCGGCCAGCGCGCGCCGGACGCTCTCGGGCCGCTGCAAGAGGACGCCGACGGCGGCGCTCAGTACCCGAGACGCGATCCCCTTGTTGGAAACGTCGTTCCAGTTCTCGTAGTCGGCACACCCGGCAGCCAGCAGATCATCAACGATGCGCTTCTCCATGTCGGCATCGAGAACGCGCCTTCCGTCCGGGTAACGGGCGTCGCGGATGAGATCGTAGGCGACCGCCGCATCCACCAACGGGCCCGCGTCACTCGACATCCCGTGGGGAAAGCAGCGACCCGCGCCCCAGAAGCCGTTGTAGAGGGTCGCGTACTCCTCGAACTGGTTGTTGCCGTAGGGGTGGACGATCAAGTCCTTGGGGAACCGGCCGCCGCCCCCGTGCTTCCCCATGTTCGCGGCGGCCTCCTCCGGGGGACAATCGGCGATGGTCCCGTCATAGGAGTGGTAGAGGTAGTGGGGAAACACCCTGGCGAAACGGTCCAGGATCCACGCCGCGCGCTCCGCGTAGCGGACATCATCGGTCAGCGCGTACAGCTTCGCCAGGGGCAGCGCCCTGCCGATCGCCCACGCTGCTTTGTGGAACCGGATCGCACCGCTGAAGCTGGTCGGCACCGGGCGGTTGTTCCACCGCATCGCGTGCTTCGCTCGCTCCTCGGGGTGGGCGCGCTCCCCCTCCGTCTCATAGTAGGTGAAGGTCTGGCCCATCCGCCGGCACTCCATCCGGCCGGTCTCGGGGAATCGGGGGTCCGGGAACAGGGTGCCGCAGCGGCTGCACGTGAGCTGCTCGGACGCATCCAGGCTCCACCGCAGAAGCCCCTCTTCCCCCATCCTGGAGAGCCTGCCCACGCACGCGGGGCAGTTGTGTCCGTACATGCTCCCCGGCGTGAGATCGGAGATCATCGCCTCGAAGAAGGGGCGGTCTTGCGCCAGGGCGAAGGCGGCGCTCTCCTTCCAGCTCTCGAGGATCGCCCGGGCCCAGGGGTAGCGCCCGATGTTCTCCCGCGCATTCTGGATGTCCTTCGGCTTGTAGAGGGTGCGCGGCTCCGCCGACGCGCCCGCGCCGTTCGTCAGGGGAACGGCCACCGTCAGGGGAAGCAGCACCCCCGCTACTCCCAGACCGGATGCAACTAGGCCACTCATCTCTTCTCCTTGCGGCAGTGGCCCACGCGGGTGC
Source organism: Armatimonadota bacterium (assembly GCA_016199585.1). Classification (GTDB taxonomy): domain Bacteria; phylum Armatimonadota; class JAAZEB01; order JAAZEB01; family JAAZEB01; genus JACQGM01. The sequence goes on along the minus strand of JACQGM010000251.1, from coordinate 3,079 downwards.
ATGGGCAGCACCGCGAACATCCAACCTCACGGCTTCGCGCTCACCCAGCGCGAGTTGAGCAGGACCACCTGCTCACACGGCTGCGGCGGGTAGTCGCGCACCGTGATCGTATCCGCAGTCCTGGACTCGATCTCGAACCCCGTCTGCGCCGGGGGCACTCCCTCGGCGCGAGCCTTCAGAGGCGCCAGCAAGTAGGTGCCGGGCGCGCCAACCCCCTGCGGCAGCGGCTCCGCCAACTGGAGGGTGCGGTCGGAGACGGAGCGCACCTTCAGCGCGGTCTTTGCCTCCGGGAGCGCGATGCGGAAGCTGCCGCACTCCAGGAGCGTGCCGCCCAGCAGGTAGCCCTGCGTCGCCCGGCCGCGACCATCCACCGAGAGGAAGGCGAACTCGCCGCTCACGGTGACGGGACCGAACCGGCGGCGCTGTTGGTCCTTGGTGGAGATGATGTAGTCGGTGCGATCCGCGAACTTCACCTCGACGGCGATCGCTCCGCTCTTGGTGTCGTTGGCCAGGAGGCGCGCGGAGAGCACCGGCGATTGCGCGCTCTGGTAGGGCACCATCACCGCCGCGTATTGCGTCGCCAGCGCCTCTCCCGGCTTGGTGGCACGGCGCTCCGCCATGATCTGCTGCACCGGGGGCTTCTGGAACTCCGAGGCGGGGGCCTGGTGCCGCCACCCCGGGGCATCCACCACCAGGATGCGGTCCAGGCTCTCGCGGGCGTTGAGCATCGTCAGGTCGAAACGGGAATCGCCGTGCTTCCAGGTAAACGTGGAGGGGCCGCGCGGCGTGATGGCCCGCGGGTTCTTCACCCACGTGGTCCAGTCCAGCTTCTCATCCTCGATCCCGGTGGGCGCCAAACGCGCCGGCTGCGCCGCCGGGTCCATGCTCGCTATCGTGCCGTTGCTGCGGAAGCTGTACTGATGGCTCCGCCCGCCCTTCACCCGGAAGAGGTCTACCACGTAAGTCTGACCATCCGGGGTGCGGATCAGCGCATCGGTGCGCCGATACTCCTCGCACTGCTCGTAGGCGTTGAACCCGGCGGCCTGCACCACCTCGAGGCCGGGGCTCATCCCGAACAGCTCCAGGTGGGCACCGCTGGGCGCGCGCATCGGCTGGTCCTTGTCATCCACCAGCACCAGGTTGTGCGAGGCGGTGCTCCGCGTCCAGTACTGCCCGTCGTAGCGACCCTCGGGGCTCAAGACACCGCTGCCGGAGAAATAGCCGTAATCGAAGGCGAACTCCTCGCCGCAGGCATAGTACATCAGGCTGAGGATGTCCATGCAGCGGTGCCCGGTGCGAATCGACCAGTTGTTCTCCGTGGCGCAGAGGTAGAGCGCGGTGTCATCCTTTCGGCCGCCGCGCAAGACCCCCACGCGCCAACCCGGGAACCACTCGGTGCGCATCGGCAGCGAAACCGCCCCTCCGGGCGCTTTCAGGTCGAACGGGCGATACCAGAGAGAGTACTCGTTCCCCTTCTCGGCGAGCGGGGACCCCTGGACCGTCTCCAGCAAGGAGGCGTACTGCCCGCCCAGACGCGCGGCCAGCATCTCGACGTAGGTGAGATCGAGCGGCTCCAGGTAGCTCGTGTGGTCAATCGGCGGCAGCCGCAGCCGCTTTCCGGGAGGGATCACCCGCAGGACGCTCTGCATGGTCAGCCCGAACTTCCCCTCCAGGTAAGGGTTGAGGTTCTCCAGGCGCGACCCATCCTTCGGCTGGTAGCCGGGCGGGTCGCTGTAGCCGGTCAGGGCGTCGGGGAGGGCCTTCAGGTTGTCGAAGTTGTACTGGGCGTAGCTCGGTGAGTCCGTGTAGTGACCGTCGAGGTGGTAGAAGGCGCCCAGCATCTGGTTGAGGCCGTTCAGACCGCGCCGCACTCTCTCGGGCTGTTCGGTGAGCATGCCGACGACGGCGCTCATCCCATACCAGCCCATCGCCATGTTGTGCATGGCGCCCCAGTTCTCCCAGTCCTGGCACGCGGAGACGAGGAGGTCGTCCACGATGCGCCGCGCCATCTGCTCGTCCACCACCGGCCGACCGTCGGGGTGGCGCGCCTCGCGGATCAGGTCATAGGACACCACGGCATTGGTCAGCCAGTGCTGGTCGCTCCCGTGGTGCCCGAGCCGCCCGCCGCCGAAGAAGCCGGCGGAGAGCCCGAAGGGTCCGGCCTCGGGGTGGGCCGGGTCGAACTTGTAGGCGTGTCGAACGACACCCGGCGGGAAGCCGCCACGGTCGACGCGGGGAGCGGCTTCGGAGGGCGGCATGTCGACGAAGTAGCTCTGGTAGCAGCCCCAGGCCCAGTTGGGGAATACCTCCGCCACGCGGTTGAGGATCCACGCGGCGCGCTCGGCGTAAGCGACGTCACCGGTCAGGATGTAGAGCTTCGCCAGCGGCGGCACCTGCTCCACCGCCCACATCGCCTTGAACCAGCGGATCAGGCCGCTGAAGCTGGTTGCCTGGGGAAGCCCGAGCAGTCCTTTGAGGGCGAACTTCTCTCGCTCCGGCGGGGGCAGGTCCAGGTGCGCCCGCTCCTCGGGCGTCTGGTAGTAGGTGATCTTCTGACCCATCCGGGGCAGCTCCATCACCCCGGTTTCGGGATATTGCTCGTTCGGGTAGACCGTGCCGCAGTGGGGGCAGCGAATCTCATCCGGTCGGGTGACGTCCCAGGCGAAGTTCATCCACGTGGTCCGCTTGTCGTAGCACGCAGGGCACTGCTGCCCGTAGCGGGTGGTGGGGGTGAACTCGGGGACAATGCCCTCGAAGAACGCCCGATCGTGCTGCACGCTGAAGGCAACCTGGCGCTTCCAGTTCTCCACAATCGCCCGCGCCCAGGGATAACGCTCCAGGTTCTCCCGTGCGTTCTGAATGTCCTTCGGCTTGTAGAGGGTGCGCGGCTCCGCCGACGCGCCGGTACTACCCAGCAGCGAAGCCGTCACCGTCAAGGAGATCAGCACCGCGGCCGGCCCGGTGCCAGACAGAAAGATGCCTCTCATCTCTTCTCCTTCCGGCGAAGGCCCGCACGGGTGCGCGGGCCTTCGCCACCACGTCGTGAGTAGTGCGGGCGCGGACGGAGCAGCGCCCCTAC
>JACQGM010000009.1 GCA_016199585.1 Armatimonadota bacterium | reverse complement strand
TGCTCAGAGCCTGCCCTGAGCAGCCGACGCGAAGGGTCTCCGCCCCCGGCACCACCACAGGTCGGAACCGGTAGAGGCACTCCCGGCGGAGATCCTTCGCGTCGGACCCTCCGAAGACACTGACGGCCACCCAGCACCGTTTCGACCGATCCGCCGCACCCCCGACTCTGGCATCCTCAGCAACTCACCAGGGGGGGCGGTCCCGGGGTAGCAGGGGAAGAAACCAGAAGTGCCCCGGAGTCGAGAGCGCTCGGTGCCGGACAACGGGATCGGCTGACCTCTCCCGCGTGCGTTCGGCACCCGGTCGCCTGGGCACGCCCGGCGATTCATCGCCGGGAGGTGTGCCCAGGGGCCGCCCAGGATCAACCGGTAACGATGACGAGTTCGTCAGCCTCTGAGGCGGTGCCGGGATGTATCAAGAGCGCCATGTGCGGCAACTGCTCTGCCTGGTTGGGAGAGATGAGAAAGCCCTGACCCCCCGCAAGTGTTGTTGACAGAGACGCTCGGATGTGCTATATTCACAATAGGCAGCCCTCGCCTGAGGGACGGGCCTGTTATGCCTGGACGGAAGCCCTGTCAGCACGGGGGCGTTCTCTGTGCCTGTGGCGGTGGTGCTCCGGCAGGCGACACGGAATCCGGAAGGATTGTGCTACAGCCGATGGATTGTTCTCAACGCTCGGGCCCCCCTTCGACCTCGATCGGATCCGGAAGTGAAGGAGCGGAAGCCCAGGCCCCGGGGGATGCGGCAGGTGCCAATGGCGCGCGCGCTTTGGCAGTGTGGATGGAGCGGATTCGGGCCCGCCACGAGAAACAAGAGACGCCGGCCGGCGCTTCGCCCGCGAAGCTCGTGATTCGACTCGACCGCCGGGAAGCGGCCATCTGGTGCAACGATCTCGCCGACGTCGCGCGGCGCCACGGGTGGCACGGCAACGACGCCCTCTTCCTGCAGCTCGGGAGGTTCTGCGTCTACGTCCGCGGCTCCGGCCACCACCACCTCCTGCACCCGGTGGTGCTCGCGCCCAAGCAGGATTTCCTGTCCCTCGTCCCCATCGTCTGTCCCCCGGGGCATCTGACGCACCTCGACGCCCAGGCGATCACCGATGCGGCGGCGCAAGACCCGGACACGATGCGCCTGATCGGGGCGATCTACCGCTTCGCCAACTCCTGCGAGCAGGTGCGCACCCGGCCGCTCCCCCCCGCGCCCCTTCCCTCCGAGGGCATCGATCCCGAGCTGGCGCGGCTCCTCGAGCAGCGCGTCACGGCGAAGGTGACGCGCCTCCAGGACCTCGCCGACTACACCGTTCACCTCCTGAGCGCCGTCTTCAACAGCGTCACCCCCCGGATCGTGCTGGATGGACCGGTGGCGGAGATCACGGCGGCGGTGGAGGACCTGGTCGGGAGCCGGATGGCGGTGACCTCGCTCGCGCCCGACCCCGGCCTCGGCGTTCTGCCGGGCGACGAGGGCGAGGGCGCCGGCCCCGACTGGGGACCGGCGCCGCCGCAGAGCGACCCCCTCCGTGACATTTGGAACGATGTGGCCGCCATCCGGGACCTGGTTCAGTCGCGCGCGGCGGCCGGAGAGAAGCAGCGGCTCATCTCCGCCGCCGCCGAGATGCTGCAGGCCCGGATCATCCGCAGCGTGGAGGCCGCGCTCCCCTCTTCCGGGAACGGCAGCGCCTCCGACGGTACGGACCTGGACCGCTTCAGCGAGGCGGTGGTGGCCCGGGTGAACTTCAGCCGCCTCTGCCGCGCCGTCATTGAGATCCGCGAGGCGCTGCCCGCCGTCCTCGACGTCGCGGGGCTGCGGGTGGAGGTGGCGGCCGCGGAGACGGCACTGGCGGCCAGCGTCGGTCGCGAGCGGGCGCGCAGCCTGTGCGCGGAGGCCGCCACCGCCGTCGAGCGGGAGCGTACTGTGGACCGCGCCGTAGACCGCCTCCTGGACGCGGCCGCCGACGCGCGCAGCCTCTCCGCGCAGATCGCCACGCTGCAAGCGCACGTCTCCACGGTGGTCGGTGAGGATCAGTGCGAGCGCCTCCTCGCCCCGATCCGCACCGCGATTGAGGCGGATCCGGAAGCCCCCGACCGCCAGGCGCTGCGCGACCATGGCATCGGGCTGCTCCTCGCCCTGTCCTCGCACAACGAGCGCCGCCTTGAGAGCCTCTTCACCGCCGGCGAGCTGAGCGAGACGGACGCCTGGCGGGCCCACGGGGTCTACCGCGCCCTCGTCGGCGCCAACATCGCCGAGTTCCTTCTGGCTACCCTCGACCGCCTCTCCGCGTGCCTGGGTGCCGACCCCGTGCCGGCCGTTGAGCTGTTGGCCGAGAAGCAAGCGCTCTGGGGCCTGGCCTACGAGGTGCTCAACTGGGTTGAGACCCGCAGCGTGGCGACCAGCGTCGCGGCGAATGCCCGGCCGTTCGCGCCGGAAGCCGGCACGTTCTCGCACCTCTGTCTGGCAGACGGAACGCCGTTGAGCGAGCTGGCGGCGCGCGCCGCCGGACTGACCCAGCCGTTGGAGCCCGCCGTCCCGGTGCTGGCGGAGACGCCCGTGCTCCTCTCCGCGCGGGGTGATCTCCTGGTTCCGGGGCGCACCCACAAGCTGATCGGCGGCGTGGCCGACGTGGGCACGTTCCGCCTCACCCGCCAGGCGACGCGCTGGGACATCGGCGAAGCCGCCGAGCTGATGTCTTGCTCGGACAGCGAGTTCTGGGTCGTCTTTCACAGCACGCTGGGCGCGCTCTACCCCGCGCCGGCTGCGATCGCCGAGGCGGTGGAGTGCGCCCGGCGCGTCGGGGAGGCCGGCGGGTGCGCCGCCGTATGGTGCGGCGTCGCTCACCACGGCACGCTGGCTTGCGAGAGTGCCTCCCTCCATGCCTACCGGTTCGACATGGCGGCATCGGAGGCGGTGCTGGCCGCGGCGAGTGCCTACGAGTCCGTCATGGTGACGTTCGACCGGAGCCTGGAGGCGCGCCTCGAGGAGATGGAGGCCGGCGTGCGGGCGACGGGGTATGCGTACCCCCGGCTCATCGCCGCCTACCACGAAGCCGCGCCCGCCCTCAAGGAGGTGCTGCGCTCCTTCGCGCGCGAGCACCCGGATGCCCTGTCGGACGAGCGATGGGTACGCCGTGCCAGCGAGGAAGTGGATGCCTTCGCGCGCTTCGCGGCGCAGGCGCTGCGCGATGCGCAGCGCCAGGCGACGCGCACGCAGCAGGCCGGCACGCGCGCGCTGATCGCGGCTCTCTATGAGATTGACGACCGGAAGGCGGTGATGCGGCACCGGCTCACCGCGGCGGCGCGCGACGCCGCCTGCGAGGCGCTGCTCGTCGCCCGGGGGCTCCTGCGCCCCGCGGCGGTGCGCCTCGCCTGGGATGCCGGGCAGACGAGCGCCGCCCTTCCCACGTCGCCGGAGGCCCTCCCCGAAGCGCGCGCGGCCGCTTTCATCGAGGCGTACCTGGGCGCCGACGCGGATGAAGAGCAGCGACGGCGGCTGCTGGCGCTCTGTCACCTGGCCGAGGAGATCCTCGCCGTCGAAGGGGAGCCCGGCCCCGCATCGGCCCTGCTGCTCGACTTCCTCGGCCCGGTGCGCGAGCCGCTCTTCGCGCGCGAGCGCGGCCGCCCGCTCCTGGCAGTCGAGACCTTCAGCGCCTTCGTGGATGTCCTCCGCGAGCGCCGCCAGGAGTTGGCGGGGTACCTTGCCCGGCGGCCCGAGTGCGCCGAGACGGCGGATGCCGTGGTCCTGGCGCTCCTCATCCGCGGCATGGCGTGCCGGCGCAGCGCCTCGCAGTCCCTCTGGGAGCCGGTGGCGGCCATTCTGAAGCGCGGTGCCTCCCTCCTTGGCTACCCCGTGGCGGATTTGGTGCATCTGAGCGATGCCGAGGAAGCCGGCCGTCTGCTGGCGCGGCTGCGCGAGGGGGACCTCCAGGCCGATACCCGCCTGGCGGCCCGCGTCGTGGATGATGCCGAGAGGGAACTGGGCGTGGACCCGCGCACGGCCTCACCGCAGACGTTGGCGCTGGTTCGCGACGACCTCCTCGCCATCCTGCACCGCAACCTGGAGCGCGCGCGCGAGCGCCTGCTTCCCGAACGCGAGCTCTTCTTCCGGCTGGCTGCGGGCAGCCTCAGCGAGGAGGACCGGCGGCGGCTGCAGAGCGGGCCGCGCGATCGCAGCATCCAGGGCCGGCGCCAGCGCCGTGGGCGCCGCCCGGGGGTCTCCATCCAACCCGATGCCGCCGTTGTGGAGGACCTGGACGCCGCGCGCGCTCGCCTCGCCGAGGCCGCGCGCCGCTGCGCCGACTACGAGCGCCTGGCTGCCAGCCTCGCCCCCTACGCGGGCGACACGACCGGCCCCCTCTACCCGTTCCTTCTCTCTGCGCTCGCGGGGTCTCCGGCGGAAGTGGTTCGCCCGGCACTCACTCCGGCTGCGGCACTCCCCCAGGCGCTCAGCGAGAACGCAGCGCCGGAGACGGCCGCGGCGGCAGAGAGCAGCGCGGCTCGGCCCGACGAGAGCGCCGAGGCAGCCGGGCGCCCTGGGCCGGTGGACCTCTACCTGGCGGAGTTCGACCACCTGGGGCGCGATGGGCTGGCCGCCGACCTGGTGGAGGCCGCGCTCGTCCTCTTCCCCAACGAGGAGCACGTGCGCGAGACGCTCTCCGGCAGCCGCAAGCAGGTGCTCGACGCCGTGCTGGCGCGCGAGTTCCCCGCGCTGATGCGCAGCACCCGCATGCAGATCGTGGTCGCCGTCGAGCCGCGCGGCCTGCGCCTGCACGACATCAGCGACCTGGCGAAGATGGTGAGCGAAGGGGGCGCCACCGCCTCCGAGGTGCGCACGCTCCTCCGCTCGATGTAGCGGCTGCCCGCCGCGTCAGACGGCGAACCGGCCGCTCGTGTGGACCGCTCTCCCCGCGGTCAGCGTCAACTCCGGGCGCAGGCGGGCGATGCGCGCCGGTCGCAGGCGGCGCGGGTCCTCCGCCAGGACGATCAAGTCTGCGCGGCAGCCCGGCAGCAGGGCGCCGCACTCGTGCTCCTGGAAGCCGGCGAAGGCGCTTCCTCGGGTGAAGAGGGCGATCGCCTCCGGCACGTTGAGCCGCTGGTCCCGCGCCGCGCGCCCCGCGGCGCGGGCGATCGATTCGAAGGGGTCCAGGGCCTCCACTGGGCAGTCGGTGCTGCCGGCCAGGCGCACCCCGCGCGCCTGCATCGAGCGGAAGGGATAGGCCCACGCGGCCCGCTCTTCGCCCAGCCGCGTGCCCGTCCAGAAGTCGGAGACGACGAACTGGGGCTGCACGACGGCGATGGTCCCGAGGAGAGCGAGGCGGTCCGTCAGCGCGGGAGACAGCACGGAGGCGTGCTCGATGCGGTGCCGGGCATCCGGGCGGGGGTGCGCGGCCTGCGCGGCGGCGATGGCGGCCGCCGCCTGGGCCACGGCGGCGTCGCCAATCGCGTGTACCGCCAACTGGTAGCCGGCCCGGTGCGCGCGGCCCACGCGCTCGCTCAGCTCCTCGTCCGTGAAGAGGAGGCGCCCGGAGGTTTCCGGCATGTCCGTATACGGCGCCGCCATCGCCGCGGTGTGCGCCCCCAGCGAGCCGTCGGCGAAGAGCTTCAGCGTGCGGCACGGCACGGCCTCCCGCGCCCCGGGCGGGTCGAGCAGTTCCAGGTGGCCGATCATCAGGCGCGCGTGGACCGGCAAGGGACCGCGCCGCGCCAGCTCGCGGAACGCCGCCAGGTCTTCCGGCGCGGACAGGATGCAGTGGACGCCGGTATAGCCCACCGACGCCGCCTCGCGACAGGCGAGCGCCGCCGCCTCCACTTTCTCTTCCGTCGTGGGCGGCGGCACGGCCCGCCACACCGGGTCCATGTCGTCCTCGGCCAGGAACCCCTCCGGGGCGCGCACGCCGGCGAGCGCCTGCGCCCGCGTGTTGGCGATCAGGGCGTGCCCGCAAACGCGCTGGATGACGATCGGCAGCTCCCGGGAGACGGCGTCGAGGTCGGCAGCCGTCGGCATGCGCGCCCCGGGGAGGCGGTCCTGGTCGAAGCTGCGCCCCAGCACCCACTCGCCGGCCACCGGGGGGCGGAGGCGAATGCGCTCGCGCAGGCGATCCTGCAGCGCCTCGAGCGAGGAAGCGCCCCGCAGATCCACCCGGCGGCTGAGGGATTCGCCGTAGGAGAGGAGGTGGCAGTGGGCGTCAATGAACCCGGGGAGCACGGTGGCGCCCTCCAGGTCAAGCCGCCGGGCGCCGCCCGCCGCCGCCGACACCACGGCCTCATCGCCCACCGCGGCGACGCGCCCGCCGCGCACCAGCAGCGCCGAGGCATCCGGGCCGTGCGGCGGCCAGGTCCAGATCCTTCCGTTCACGAGCACCAGGTCGGGGGGTTGCTGCTCCATCGCCCACTCGCTCCTTCCGTTCCCGCGTAGTCTACCACGGCGGCGGGCGGCCGTCAATGGCCGCGCGCGTCTCGCACAGGGCCTTTTCATTACCCTTGAGCCGGGGATGGCGGCCACCATGGCAACGGCCCGGGATCCCCCCGGCCCAACGTGAGCGACCCCCGGATCTGTCATCCTGAGGGTCCGACCCGAAGGATCTCCGCCGGGAGTACCTCTACAGATGCCGACCTGTGGTGGGGGTTGGGACGGAGACCCTTCGCGTCGGCCGCTCAGGGTGACAGATCCGGGGGTTACCAGCACTGGATCGGCACCGTGGACCGTGACCCTGAGTAATGAAAAAGCCCTGACGTTTCGGACAGGGTCTTCTCGATCCGCCGCCGGTGCCATCATCCCCTGAGGAGGCACGCTCCTTGCCCACACCGCCGCCGGCACGACCAGCAACGAGAATTCCGACCCCGCCGTTCCGCACGACCTCCTCGGCACCCTCCACCGCGCGGTGCCGCTGCGGAGCCCCGACCGCCGCCACGGCGAGGGGAACTCGGCGGCGCAGGTGAAGGCATCGCTCGTCGGCGCCTCGGCCACGGTGATCGTTGCGGATGGCCGCCTGCAGCTCGGCACCTGGCGGGCGCTCTTCTTCCGCGAGTGCGACGGCCCCCGCAGGCGGGAGGCGTGGGTGAAGGTGGTGGAGGCGGGATAGCGGGGGCGTTCGGGCGGCTTCTTCGGCGCGGAAGCGCATGGAAGGGCAGGGAAGGATCGGGGCGCTCACGGCGCCCATTGCTCCTCCCGGCGCGGCGGGGACGGCCGGCGGCGCGCGGCGGCAGCACGGCGCGCGAAGGGCATCTCTCACCAAGGAATAGAGGAACGTTGCGGGCAGGGCCGTTCCTGTGGGGAAGCGAGCCCGGCCCGCAACACCTCCTGCCAGTCAGAGGGGACAGAGGGGACGGCGCAAGAGGCCGTGCGGCACCATGCGCCGAGATGTGGCCCACACCGGTTCAGTAGGCGAGTATCGCCCACCGACGCAGGCCTGCGGACATCATCCTGTGGTAGTCCCGAGCGTAACTCCTGATGAAGCGGTCCGGGTCCTCGCGCCAGCGGCCGACGCATTCCGTGGCCGTCTTCCCGCCGATACCCAGCAGGGCCTTCAGCAGTGCGCTGCACGCGGCCCGACTGTACTGGCTTCGCTCCTGCTGCATCTTGTCCATCTGCGCGACGATCGCGGGCACCGCGGAGGGTCCCTGGTTGATCAGCAGCTTGATCTGGAAGTTCTTCTGATGGGTGATAACGGTGAACTGGGCCAGGGACTCGATCAGGTACGGGACGCGCTGGCTGGGAGACACCGCGCTCAGGTCCGCTTTGAGCTTCGCCTCTGGAAGGATCCCCAGATCCACCGGCGACGCGGCGGCGGGCCGGTCCATCCTGTCCGCGGCGAGGAGGACCATGTCTGCGATCTGGCGCACGCTCCTCCGCGCCACTACGGACGTCAGCTTGTCGGCACGCTCGGGCCGGGCGATGATGGTCGGAACCTGGGAGGGAGAGAGGCCGGCGCCCTCGACGAGCGCGCTCGCCTGCGAGCGCAACTCCCCGAGCGTCTGGGCGGGAGCGGGCGCGGCCAGGAGTTGCGCCGTGGTCACGCGCGCGGCGGCGCGCACCGCCACGGGGATCGGGCCTTCCGGGGCGGCGGCCAGTTGGGATACCCTGGGCAGCGCCTGACGGCTTCCGATCCGCGCAATCGTGAAGAGCGCCTCCAGTTGGACCAGGGGCTCGCGATGGTCGAGGCCTTTGAGGGCGCGCGGCAGGCCGGCGGGGTCGCGCTCCCTGCCGATGTCCGTGAGGGCCACGATCTCGGCCAGCTCGTCGCCCTCGACGATGTGTGGCATGCCGAAGTGATCCGAAGATCTCGGCGACGCGGAGTGCGCGGGTGCAGGCTGGCCGCGCCACCAGAGGACGACGGCGGCGGCGAGGATCGCCGTACCAACGATGCCTACGATTGCTCCCTTGTGCATCGGATCTTCCTTTCCGCTCGGTCTGATAGCGAATGTGTGTGGCACCATCCTCGCAGGGGCGAGCCTCGTGTCTGCCCCTGCGAGGATCCATCCAAACGCGTTCCGTATCAGAAGTCGGCAAGCGTCGTCACATGCACGTGTGACTCGCACGGGTTCTTCTCCTCGGTGAAGTAGTAGATCCACGGGAACCGCACGTCCTCGGGCTGGCGGGGCCAGGTCTGCAGGCCATCGCTGGCCCAGTCCTGCTGCCACAGCGACTCCTGGGCGAGGACGTTGGGAAGGCTGAGGATCATTGCCAGGCACTCCGCATCCGCCGCCGGGTCGGTGTCCTCTGGATAGTCCGGGTCCTTGACCAGGAACCAGGTGCTGTCGGGCTCGTCCTTGTTCAGCCCCACCTGATCCTCGTACTGATCCAAGACGGTATCCGTGTCGCGGTCTTGTTCCTCCGTGAAATAGTGGCTCACCTTGCCGGCATCGACCAGCCTCTTGTGGGCGCGCTCGTGCTCGAGTACGGCAACGAAGGCGTGAATCCCTGAGACCCGCAGAGTGTCCACCCACATCTCATTGTTCACCTCCGTCCATTGCATCTTCAGCAGGCCGTCCTCCTTGTAGAAGCAGGCCACCTTCGAGCCAGGCTCGTCCGGCGAGAGACCGCCGTGGGCGTCATCCCTGATGTAGATCGTGCCGTCGGTGTAGGAGGACGGAGAGCCGGGCTCGTAGACCGCGTCCGCGGCGGGATACACCTGACTGTAGTAGTAGAACCAGTTCGGCGTCTCGAGGTGTCCCGTGCCGGGATGGTGGTTGTCGAACCAATCGTAGAACGCCTCAGCGTTGGCCGTCGCCCCTCCCTCCAGATTCACATCCTCGGCCACGCTGATGCTGACGGTGAAGGGACCGAAGTCACTGTTGCTCGCGGGGAGGTAGTCCTGCTGTCCAAACGCCATGCCGACGAGCGGCATCGGCTGCGGCGGCTGGATCGGATCTTCGCACCACGGGCGAATGGCCTGCTCTACGACCGAGACGTTGTTCGGATAGATCCTTGTCAGCGGGTTGGCCCAGGACCGGCTCGTCGCCCACTGGATCCTGCCGTACTGAGCCAGGTCGTTGGCGTCTCCGGCGATGACGCGCGTGGTAAATGGGACGGGAAGGTAGGGGAAGTGTACATCCTGCAGCCAGCCCAGCATGGCCCACGTGAACAGGTACTCGTTATCGCCATCATACGTCGGGTCGCCTGATGGGGACGGGCTGATGAGCTGCACCACCGACAGCGACAGCACACACCCGATGTCTGCGTCTCCCCAGGCGTATCCCCCCGTTTCCGTTAGCGACCAGGTTCGCGAGATGTCCACCGCCGTGTCGGCGGCGTGGTTCTCGTCCAGGGTGAGCGTGCGGATCTGCGTTTGATCTAACTGGGCGGTATCGTACTCCGGGTCGAAGGGGTCGAGCCCCACCGCCTCGGCGGTCACGGTCACGCCGCCGTTGAGGCTCGTCCACACCGACGTTGTCGCCGCACACTGGCCCACGTACATATCGTAGGGGGGCTCGGTGCCGAGGGTCCAGTATGGCTGCGCCCATGCATCCGTGCCGCCGGTGACGCGCAGCTTCACCTTGATCGTATTGTTCTGCACGCCGAGGGGCGTGCCCCCGCCCACCCACTGCACGTGGTAGTTGATGTGCAGGCTCTGCGTGTCCTGGAGTGGGAAAGCCGGCGGGCCGTGGTAGCCCTGTCCGTCCACCTCCCGGTAGCAGTCCTGGCGCAAGGCGTTCGGGTCGGGGCCGAAGCCGGTCGCCGTCGGCGTCACCTGCCACTCGGCGGCGGCGGGCAGAGCACAGGAAACGAGCAGAAGGGCCACCCGGAGGATGCCCGGCAGGTGGGACCCTCGCGCTAGGGCGAGGGGGGCGTGCCTGCCCGGGAGGCGCGCCGCATCAGGGGGGGGTACAGATATTCGGTGTGTTCCACAGCATATCTCCTCTCTCGGATGAGACACACGAACAGGAGCGGCTGCGGCCGTGGGGTGCGGAAGATCCCCCTCCCATAGGGCACCCCACGTGCCGGTGGTAAGGAAGGGCAGCCCGCCTGATTCCTGGACGCCCCCGCGCATCGGGGCGAGCAGCCCAGTACATCATTGATATATTATAGAATAATATATTGGACTATCGGCCATCGGGCCGGACGAGTGCTCGTCTGGCACCCGCCTGCTGAGTGGTAGCAGCAGTGTACTACACTTCCGAGCGGATGTCAAGGGGCATTTCGCGCCGTAAGAGATCAGGGCTCACGAGCACGGTTCGCAAGGGGCGGGCCGGCACGGAGTGCGGCCCCTACATCCGGTAGTGCGCCACGCGCCGCGCTCTATCCGTAGGGGCGTCGCTCCGTCTGCGCCCGCGCCGTGCATCCTGTACTCATGCATCCTGAGCTCTTACTTCGCGCCCGTGCGCCCGCGGCAACTCAGGATCCAGGAGTGCGCCTCGTGCCATGCCCGACGGGGCCTTCTGTTGTCGGCCGAAGTGCATGTCCCGGTCTGCCCTGGGAGGGCCGGGCGCGGGGGCGGCGGCGTCCCGTGAGGTCGCGCGGAGAGGAGAGAGGGCCAGGCCGGCGCTTCCGCCTGCCGGCGACAGGGCGCGCTTCGCCGCTCAATCCGTCGTCGCGCGCAGACAGGCAAACGCCGGGCGCGCGGCGAAGAAAGGGATAACCTCGCCGGTGGGGAAGGGAGCGACCCCGGCCGGGCGTGGCGAGCCGCTGGCCCGCGGCCGGATCGGCAGCGGCCGCAGGGGCGGAGGAGGCGCGAGATGCAACTCGGACTGGTGACCTACAACCTGGCCAAGGACTGGGACGTTCCCACCCTCATTGAGAAGTGCCGCCAGGCGGGCTTCGAGGGGGTGGAGCTGCGCGCGACGCACGCGCACGGCGTCGAGCCCGCGCTCTCCGCGGCGGCCCGCCGGGAGGTGCGCGCGCGCTTCGCCGACTCCGGCGTCGTGCTCTGGGGCCTGGGCAGCGTCTGCGAGTACCACTCGCCGGACCCGGCGGTGCTGAGGCAGAACATCGAGACGACGCGTGCGTTCGTGGCGCTGGCGGCCGACGTCGGCGCCCGGGGCGTGAAGGTGCGCCCCAACGGCCTCGCCGTGGAGAAGGGCGTGCCGGAAGCGGAGACGCTGGCGCAGATCGGGCGGGCGCTGCGGGAGTGCGGCGCGTTCGCCGCCGGCGCCGGCATCGAGATCTGGCTGGAAGTGCATGGCCGCGATACGGCGCACCCGCCGCGCATCCGCGCGATCCTCGACCACTGCGCGCACCCGGCCGTCGGCGTCTGCTGGAACTCCAACCCCGCCGACGTGAAGGAGGGCTCCATCAAGGAGCACTTCGCGCTGCTGGCGAGAGACATCAAGTCGGCGCACGTGAACGACCTGTGGAACGAGGCGTACCCCTGGGCCGAGCTCTTCGCCGAGTTCCGGCGCGTCGGCTACGACCGCTTCACCCTGGCCGAGGTGAGCGCGCCGGCGGGCACCGATCGGGATGAATACATGCGGCGCTACCGGGCGCGGTGGGAGGCGCTGCAGGGGTAGTGGGAGGAGGCGTTGATGAAGAAGCTGCATATTGGAACAGTGATCGTGGCCGCCGCGGTCGGCCTGCTGTCACCCGCGCCGGCCGCCCGGGCGGCCCCCGCGTGCCTGCCGCTGGGGCTGCGCATCTGGGCCGGGCCCTCGTTCGTTACCTCCGAGGGTCACCAGTGGCTCATCGGGCTGCACCAGGCCTCGCGCGACCTGATCGCGGACTCCTCCATCGGCGTGGACTTCGGTCTCGAGTTCGTGACCGGGTCCGGCAAGGATGACGTGATCAGCACGACGGTCAGCTTCGAGCGGCTGCTCTCGGGGTGCTGGCGCCTCTCGGCCGGCACGGGAGTGGCGATGGCGGAAGGCGGCAAGTTCAGCATTCCGCTCACCGCCGGCGTCGGCTACCGGCTGCACCGGCGGGTGGACCTGATCGCCCGCTGGTACTCCCTGCCGGCGGATACCCGCTCGCGCACGCACGCGGCGCAGTTGCTGGTGGCGGTGTGGTGAGCGGGGCTGGATGGGCGAAGTGGGGGGCGCTGCCGGGACCTCCGCGCGAGAGGATCCGCCGAAGGGCGCTCTACTCGCTCATCAGGGCGTCGAGGTCAATGGCGCAGCCGGGGAATACCCCGGGGTGGAAGGTCTGGCCGCGGGCGCAGCGGGCGGCGCTCACGTAGCGCCCCTCGAGGAGCTGGTACTCCTCAACGTCCAGGGACTCGGAATCGATCAGCCACAGCCACTCCACGCCTTCGTCATGGTAGGCGCGGAACTTGGTCACCCGGTCGCGCGTGGGATTCCCCGGCGAGACGATCTCGACCACCAGATTGGGCACGCCGTGGACCTTGCCGTCCTCGCCC
>JACQGM010000250.1 GCA_016199585.1 Armatimonadota bacterium | reverse complement strand
GTGGTGCTGCAGGTGCTGCGGGAGGTGCTCGCGGAGGCGGACGCGGTCGATACCCGGGAGGATGAGGAAGGGTTCCGGGGGGCGACGCGGTTGGGTCGGCCGGTAGAGAAGGTGCAGATGCGGGAGATTCTGCGGCGGGCGCGGAAGCGGCCGGGAATGGACAGGAAGAGGAAGGCAAGGGCAAAGCAGCCGGGGAGCAGCGGGGGGGCGGCCGGCGCCGAGGTTGGAGGCGGGGAAGAGGGGCAGACGCCGGCGGGTGCTGCGGCGGTGGCACCCCGGGCGGAGTGGCAGGCGGCGGCGCCGGGCGGGGCAGCTACAGGGGGCGAAGCAGCGGGCCGGCGGGCACCCGGGGAGAGCGCGGCGGCGGCCGGAGGCGCGGGGGCGAGCCCGGCACAGGCGGGGGCCAGTGGGGTGGATGATGGCGTGCGGGGATGGTGGATCAGCGAGCGGATGCGAGAGCGGATCGAAGAGGGGGTGCGCCTGCTTGAGGAAGCGAAGCGCAGCGGGCGGGAGTTCATCTCACTGACGGACCCGGATGCGCAGATGATGAGCGGGGGGGTGGACAAGCAGAACCGCGAGCGGCACAGCTTCGAGGTAGCCGTTGATGAGGAGGCCGGCCTGCTGGTGGCCGGGGGGAGGACCCAAGACCCTGCGGACAACGCGCGTCTGTTGCCGCTGCTCAAGGCAGCGAAGGAGCACGAGCCGGAGGGAGTGAAGGCCATCACCGGAGACAGCGGGTTCTTCCATGCCGGAACCATCGGGGCTTTGGTGCGCGAAGGTCTGGACCTGTGCATCCCGGATTCGAACACGGCGGGAGACCTGCATCGGGGCCTACCAATCGGCACGACGCGGTGCTGGGGCATACGCGCTGGCTGTTGCGTCGAAAGGAAGGGGTGGATGCTGAAGGGAAGCTGCTCAAGGCCGCCTACCAGATACGCAAGGTATATCGGCCGTGGGCGGCGCGCGCCGCGGCAGCGTAGCGGCGCGGCGGGGGGCTGAGGGCGGGGGCCGGGCGGCCATTCGCTGGTCACCCGGCCGCCAGCCTGGACAGCGCAGGCACCGTTGGCGGGGATGAAGGCGCCCGGGGGCGAGTCCGAGGTCCCGGGGCGCGGTTCCCGGGCACCGCCAAGGGAGGTGCGCCATCCGGGGCCCACGGCTAGCGCCAACAGACCGTCACTGTCACCGCATTCTTTGACAGCCCCCGGAGCCCGCGCCCTACGAGCGTCGCGGGACGTGGGACCATCAGGATGTATTGGGGGATCGCATGGGCAGTGCTTACACGCCCGGGCTGCGGGTCAGCCCGGACATCGTGATCCGGAAGACTCGGCGTCTGCCGCTGAAGGGACAGGTGATGGTGAAGGTGGGCGACCGGGTGGTGCCGGAGACGCCCGTGGCGCGCACCGAGCTGCCGGGGAGCGCCCAGGTGGTGCGGGCGGCGCAGACCCTCGGGGTGGAGCCGCGCGCGCTGGCGCCGCTCCTCCGCAAGCGGGTGGGGGATGCCCTGGAGAAGAACGAGCTGATCGGGGAGACGAAGTCCTTCTTCGGCCTCTTTCGCACCGCGCTCAACGCTCCGGTGGCCGGCACGATCGAGGCGATCTCCGACACCACGGGGAACATCACGGTGCGGGAGCCGCCGATCCCGGTGGAGGTGCCCGCCTACGTCCGCGGGATAGTGGTGGAGGTGCTCCCGGAAGAGGGCGTGGTGGTCGAGACGCGCGGCGCGCTCATCCAGGGGATCTTCGGGGTGGGCGGCGAGCGCCAGGGCGCGCTGCGCCTCGTCGTCTCGGGCCCCGGGGAGGCGCTGGACGAAGATCGGGTTCCCGCCGACGCCGCCGGGCAGATCCTGGTGGGAGGGTCGTTGGTGACGGGCGGCGCGCTGCGGCGGGCGGCCGAGGCGGGCGCGGCCGGCATCGTTGCGGGGGGCATCATTGACCGGGAGCTGGTGGCCTACCTCGGGCACGACATCGGCGTGGCGATCACCGGGCACGAGGAGATTCCCCTCACGCTCGTGATCACCGAAGGCTTCGGCGAGATCCGGATGGCCGAGCGCACCTTCCATCTCCTCCGGTCACTGGAGGGGCGTCAGGCATCGGTGAACGGCGCCACGCAGATCCGCGCGGGCGTCATCCGGCCCGAGGTGGTGGTGCCGCTGGCCGAGGGGGAGGCCGCGGCCGCGCCCACCCCGCAGGATGAGGGCCTGCTGGAGATCGGCACGCGCATCCGGGTCATCCGCGAGCCTTACTTCGGGCGGTTGGGGCGCGTGGCGGCGCTCCCCCCCGAGCCGCAGCCGATCCCCACCGATGCCCGCGTCCGTGTCCTCGAAGCGGAGCTGGATACCGGCGAGCGCGTGCTGGTGCCCCGGGCGAACGTGGAGATCATCCAGGAATAGCCGGCCGCCAGGCGTGGATACTCGCGCGAGATGGGAGCGAGAGCATCTGCGAGAAGCGGAGAGACCCCAGAGAGAACCCAACGCAGAGGCACCAGAGAAGTGGGAGAACGCTGAGGTCTGTATAGGAACTCGCCCGCATCCTCAGCGTGCTCTGAATCCTCAGCGCCTCTGAGTTCCCCGCTCTGCGTCTCCGGGCGTTCTCGTACTCTCATGCGGGTACGCCGAAGCCGCGGGAGAGCTCGCCGGGATCCACGCGAGGGGGCGGCCAGGCGCCCACGGAGCGGAGGTAGCGCGCATAGCCGAGGCGCTTCAGGACGCGCGCCTCCGATCCCTGGATCACCACGCGGCCGATGAGCGCGATCGCCTCGCGGCGGCCCAGCGATACGACTTCCGCCACCGCCGCCGGCGTGAAGGGAGCCATCGGTCGCCCGCTGAGGAGTCGGTGGAGGTTGGCACCCGCGTGGACGCCCTCTTGCAGGGCGAGCTGCGCCGAGGGGGCCGCCGGCTCGCCGCTCCGGGGGTCACACACCACCGAGGCATCACCGATGGCGAAGATCCCCGCGGTGCCGTGCCACTGGAGAAAGGCATCCACGCGCGCCCGGCGGCCCGCCCCCAGCGGCAGCCCGCTCGCCGCGATGGCCGGCGCGCCGCGCACCCCGCCGGTCCAGAGGAGCGTCTCGGCGGCGATCACCTCGCCGGACGCCAGGACGAGGCCGCCCGGCCCGGCGCGCGCGACCGGGGCGCGCGTGCGGACCTCCGCGCCGCGGGCGGCCAACGTGGCTGCGGCGCGCGCGGCGAGGTCCGCCGGGAGACCGGGGAGCAGGCGCTCGGTTGCCTCCAGCACGACGACGCGGGGGGACTCGTCGAGGCCGTGCAGGGCGACCAGGTCGCGCACGCGGTCCAGCACCTCACCCGCGAGCTCGGCGCCGGTGAACCCTCCGCCGCCCACCACGAACGTGAGACGCGCTCGCCGCCGGTCCGAGTCCCGCTCGTGGCGGGCGCGCACGACCTGCGCCTCGAGGTGCCGCCGGATGCGCATCGCATCCGGCAGCGACTTCAGCGGCAGGGAGTGCTCGCGGATGCCGGGGATCCCGAAGTCCCGGGTCTCGGAGCCGAGGGCGACGACCAGGAGATCGAAGGGAATGTCGCCCGCGTCGGTGCGGACACGACGGGCATCGGCATCGAGGCCGGTGACGACGGCGCGCTGGAAGCCCACTCTCCGGTCGCGCAGCGCGTGAGCGATCGGGACGACGGCGTCCTCCGGTGGGATGCTGGCGGCCGCCACCTCGTGCAGGCGGATGATGAGCTGATGGTAGGGCCAGCGATCCACCAGGAGGATCTCGTGGGGATGCCGTGGACCCAGCCGCCAGGCGAGCTCGCGAGCAGCGGTCAGCCCGGCGTAACCGGCGCCAAGAACGACGGTGCGCATGGTTACCTCATGGTTTCCGCGGTTCGGGCACGGCGTGCGGGCGCCGTGATCGTGCGCGCGTGGCGCGCGTAGGCAGCGGCGGCTTCGGTCACCGTGTAGCCGGCGTCGCGCACCTCTGCGTCCAGGATGGAAGACGCCACGGGAGCGGCGACCGATCCCCGGGGGGCCGCCAAGCGGTAGACCTGGTCCGGCACGATATCCGACTCCACGATGCGCTGCCCCTCGAGTTTCCGCTCGTCCACCACCAGTGTCGCGCCGGCCAGGTGGTGTTTCCGGTCGGGCACCGCCGCCAGCTCCCGCTCCAGGAACGCCAGGATCCGGGCGCCGGACACATCCGCCAGACAGACCGCCTGCTGGCCGGCCATCCGCCCCGACACCATCCAACCGTAGCCCCACAGGGCATGGAAGATGCCATCCTCGGTGAGCGGGCCGGCGGGCAGGCCGCTCAGCAGTATCTCGGAGACCAGCCCGACCCGGGCACCCGCCCGGTCGCGGATCGCCTCCGCCAGCCAGTCCGCCACCTCCGGCTTCGCGAGCGGCACCGGCACGTGGCCCACCACGCGATCCGCCCGAGGGCAGTACCGGGCGTTCCAACCGCGGATCCGGCGGGCCAGGGCTTCATCCGGTTTGATCTTCCGGTGGCGCACCTCCACCAGTCGTCCCTTGTGTGCGGCGACCTCTTTGGTATCCAGGTCCACCGTCACCTCGAGCTCGCCCACGTTGCGGGCGAAGCACCCGGCCTGGACGATGAGGGCGCCGCCGGGCGCCGCCCGCAGCGGCTCCGGCAGCGCCTCGTGGGAATGCCCGCTCACGAAGAGCTGCACGTCGGGGGCGAGCGCGGCGAGTTGCCGGCAAGCTGCCGGGCTGTCGTGGACCACCGCCACGATCAAGTCAACCCGGGGCCTCATCTCCTGCGCAAGGGTGCGCAGTCTCTTCCCCAGCTCTTCCAGTTTGAGCGTGACCACCTTCCTGCCATCCAGCACCCCGCCCCCGCCCCAGCCGCCGCCGAGGATACCCACGCGCACGCCCTGCACGTTTCGCTCGATGCTCGGCGGGAAGACCGGCTCACCGGTATCCTCGTAGACCGGGTTCACCGAGACCAGCGGAAAGGCCGCCGCGCGGGCGTTCCGCAGAAGCTGCGGCAGGCCGTAGTGGTAGTCGTGGTTTCCGGGCGTGGCGGCATCGTAGCCGACGCCCGCCATCGCCCGGTAGGTCATCTCCCCACGGGTCACCACCCCGAGCATGTCGCCCTTGGTGCAGGCATCGCCGGCGTCCAGCACCAGAACGTCCTGCCTCTCCTGTTTGACCCGGCGGATGAAGCCGCTGACGTGCGCCAGGCCACCCATCCCCGGAGCCTGGGGCTTGAGGAAGTCATGCACGTCATTGGTGTAGAGGATCATCACCGTGCCCGTCCGGCGACCGGGCGCTTGCGGGGCGACCTCTGCACCGAGCGCCAGTGCCAGGCCCAGCGCGCCCAGGACGAGGGCCACCGGCAGGCGCCGTCGGCGCGAACCGAATGAACCCTCGAAAGTGTCGGTGACCTTCATTCCACCCATCCTCTCAGGAAGCCCCGCCACGAAGGGCGTGGTGCGGGCCAGTCGGGGAAAGCGCCGGGACCTACCGGGCGGCTGCCGCCCGCCTCCGGGCACTGCGACAGGAATCGCGCCGCCGCCCGCGAAGATCCTATGCAGACGCGATGCGGGAGAACGGACCGGCCCCTGATGCGCTATCTGTCACCCATAGTCTGTGCCGCCGCAGCCGTCCTGCTCCTCCCCCAACTCGTGCCCGCAACTCCCGACTTCGTGTCCGGCTACGCGATCAACTACTACGTCTCCGACATTGATGGTTCCTACCAGCCCTACGGCATCTATCTCCCGCAGCCGTACGATCCCGAGCGGCCCCACCCGGTAGTGCTCCACCTCCACGGCTTCGGCGGCCGGATGGGGGGCTTCGGGTCCTGGCAGCGGGAATGGGCGGACTCGCGCGGCTGGATCCTCGCCTATCCCGACGGCCGCGGCAGCAACAACTACGACGGCATCGGGGAAGACGACGTCTTCCAGGTCCTCGACGACCTGAAGGCCCGCTACCGCGTGGATGAGGAGCGCATCTACCTTACCGGCGGCTCGATGGGCGGTCACGGATCCTATCGCCTGCCGCTGCGCCACCCGCACGTCTTCGCCGCCGGGGCGCCCATCGCCGGGTGGACCGACTTCCGTGAGTTCTACGCCCACTTCTACGAGCAGGCAGACGCACCCCGGATGCCGGAGTACATTGACCCATCGCGCCGCCCGCTCCTGGAGACAGCATCCTCGCTGTGGCAGACGGAGAACGCGAAGTACACCCACCTGCTGATCGGCTACGGCATCTGGGATTACGTCAACCCGCCCTCGAACGCCGAGCAGGTGGTGCAGCGCCTGCGCGAGTTCGGCTACACCCGCTTCGACGCCCGCGGCGACTGGGGCGGACATGGCGCGGGCTATGATACCGAGGAGGTCTACACCTACTTCGAGGGGAAGACGCGCGAGCGTGAGCCGGCGGAGCCCGTCTACGTCACCAACACCCTCAAGCACAACCGCGCCTACTGGATCCGCATTGACCGGCTGCGGGTGAACGGGCAGTGGGCGCGCCTCGCGGCCCGGGCTGAGGGGAACACCGTCTGGATGGAGGCCGCCAACGTGGCGGGCTACACGCTCCTGCCGGAGAACAGCCCGGTGCGCTTCGACCAGCCGGTGACGGTCTACACCAACGGCCTGCTGGGCTACCGGGGGACTCCGGGCGGGGCGTTGAGCATCGCCGCGCGCTTCGACGAGCGCTTCCGCGTGGTGGCGTGGGGGCCATCGCCGCCGGAGAGCGGCGTGGCGGCGCGCAAGCGGCACGGGTTCCAGGGACCGCTCAACGACGCCTTCCTCTCGCGGTTCGTGGTGACCTACGGCACGGCGGGATCGGCCAGGGAGACCCGTCGCAACCGCGAGGACGCCCTCCGCTTCTGCGCCGAGTGGAACAACTGGATGGTGATGCACTGGGGCTGGGACCGGCCGCCCCGCCGTCGCCGGCGCCCCTGGTTCGAGATCCCCTACCCCTTCGCGGTCGGCCCTTACATCCCTGAGGAGCAGCCGCCGCTGCAGCCGATCCGCGACACCGAAGTGACCGCCGAGGAGATCGCCGCCGCCAACCTGGTCCTGTTCGGCGACCCTCGCTCGCACCACCTGATCCGCCGCATCCGGGCGCTGCTTCCCATCGTTCTGACCAACGACGGCGCGGTCCTCGGCGACCGGGCCTACACCGGCCCGACGATCCGCTACACCTTCATCGTCCCCAACCCGATGAACCCGCGGCGCTACGCGGTGATCAGCCGTGGCTACCTCTCCAGCCGGATCGACCCGGTCGAGCACTCTCCCTCGCGCGTGGGCAAGGACCTGGAGGCGCTCCCCTTCTACTGGCCCGACTACGTGATCTGGGACAGCGCCCGCCGGCCCGCGGAGACGGTGCAGTCGCCCTTCGTCTATCTCCCTGAGACCTACCTGGAGGCCGGCTACTTCGACGAGAGCTGGCAGCTCGACGATGATCCCCCGGGCACCACCGCATTCCTGCGCGGCGACGGCGAGGAGGCGACCGACCCCGGCGCCGTGACCATCGCCCTGGTGGCCGAGGACCGCCCCGGCGGTTTCGGGGTGGACCGCACCGAATACCGCCTGGATGGCGGGCCGTGGGCGCGCTACGCCGAGCCGCTGCGGGTGGAATGCCCCGGCGAGCACCGGCTGGAGTTCCGCTCGGTGGACCGCTGCGGCCGGTTCATCTACCGCATGCGGGACGGCCGCAACCGGGGCGAGGATGCCGAGGGCAACCCCGAGCCGGTGCGAAACCTCACCTTCCGGGTGCAGGAAGCGCGCTAGCGGGCACCGGAAGAACTCACCACAGAGACGCAGAGGGCACAGGGCGGCAGGGCCGCAACCAAACTCCGGGCATTGGAAATACCCGTCTGGAGAGCGGCGCGGCGCCGCTGAGCGTCCTC
>JACQGM010000262.1 GCA_016199585.1 Armatimonadota bacterium | reverse complement strand
TCCAGCGTGGACACCGGCATCAGGCCCGCCACCGGCCCGAAGATCTCCTCCCGCGCCGCCACGTTGCTCAACGGGCCGGCCAGGATGGCGGGCTTCACATAGCAGCCGGCGTCGTAGCCGGGCACCGGCGCCGCGCCGCCCGGCAGCAGCGCCTCGGCGCCCTCCTCAGTGCCGCGCCGGAGGTAGGAAAGGACGCGCTGGCGCTGCTTCTCGCTCACCACGGGCCCCATCTGCGCCGCCGGATCCATTTCGTAGCCAACACGCACCTGCCGCAGCCGGCGGATCGCCTCGCTGAGGAAGTCGTCGTAGATGCGGCGGTGGATGATCCACCGCGTGGCATCGCAGCACACCTGGCCGGTGTGGAAGGTGATGGCGGCCACCAGCTTCTCGGCGGTGTCGGCCAGGTCCACATCATCGAAGATCACCGCCGCGCCCTTGCCGCCCAACTCCAGCTTCACCGGCACCAGGTTGCCCCCGCAGGCCGCGCCCACCAGTTTCCCCACCTCGGGGGAGCCGGTGAACGACATGCGCCTCAGCCCCGGGTGCCGCGCCAGCGCCGCCCCCGCCACCTCGCCGAAGCCCGGCACCACGTTGATCACCCCGGCGGGGATGCCCACTTCCCCCGCCACGCGGGCCAGGTAGAGCGTGGAGAGCGGCGTGTCCTCGGCGGGCTTGATGACCACCGTGTTGCCGGCAGCCAGCGCGGGCGCGCACCCCCACCCCACCAGCAGCAGCGGGAAGTTCCAGGGGAAGATGAACCCGCACGCGCCCCACGGGTGCCGGGCCGTCCACGCCTCGTGCCCCGCCACGGCGAGCGGCGAGCGGCGCTGCACGTGGAGCGCCATCTCGGTGTAGTAGCGGAGCGTGTCAATGAAGTTCTGCACATCGCCCTCGGCCTGGGCGAGGATCTTGCCGCAGTCGAGCGCCTCGATCCGGGCGAAGACCGCCTTGCGCCGTTCCACCGCATCGGCCAGGCGGTGGAGCAGCACGCCCCGCTCGTTCGGCGCCATCCGCGCCCACGGCGTCTCCCGGAAGGCGCGGTCGGCCGCCTGCACCGCGCGGTCCACATCGGCGGGCTGCATCGCGTGGACCTCCGCCAGCACGGCGCCGGATCCCGGGTCGCGCGTGGCGAAGGTCTCCCCCGACGCGGACTCGAGCGGCTGCCCGCCGACCACGGCGGCGAGGGGACTGCCGGCGAGGAAATCGGCCACTTCCGGCGGGAGGGTTGGTTTCTCAGCAGTTGCCATCGTTGCGCTCCTCTCTCTCGCGGCGGCGCCCCGGCGCGGGGGCGCCGGGCCCGCCGCGAGCCCCCGCGCCGCGCAGGGCTGGCGCGAGGGTGGGTTTCAGTTCGGCGAGCGGCGGGGGAGGTCCTCTCCCGGGATCGCTCGATGCCCGCAGGCTCGCCCAGACCCCGGGACCACGGGACGATGGCGGGAATCCCTCTTGACACTCACCCGCCCGCGTGGTATACTCCGCGTACCGCCCGGCAGGCGGGTATTGGACGAGCGCTCGCCCGCCGTTGTTCACGTGTCTCTCATCCGGGAGAGGAGAGGTGCTGTGGAACACACCGAACATCTGTACCCCCCCCTTGATGCGGCGCGCCTCGTGGGCAGGCACGCCCCCCTCGTTCTGACGCGAGGGACCCGACACCCCGGCCTCCTGTGGATGGCCCTTCTGCTCATTTCCTGTGCGCTGCCCGCCGCCGCCGAGTGGCACCTGTCGGTTGAGGCAAGCGGCTTCGGCCCCGATCCGGACGCCCTGCAGCTCGATTGCTACCGACAGGTGGATGAGGGGAGACCCCCGCTCTACGACCCGCAGAGCCTGCACATCACCTGCTATGTGTGGTGGGAAGGCGAGGGCGCGCCCCCCGGCATGCACAACAACACGGGGGTCATCAGGCAGCCTTCGTTTCCCCTACCGCCTTCCGCACCTTGTCGGCCGCAACCACGCGCGCCTCGAAGGCCGCCAGCGCGGCTTCCGCTTCCTCCAGGCTGACTTCCTCGAACTGGATGCCGTGATCCCCGGGGTAGGGGTTTCGGTGGTCGCGCTTCCCCGTCCAAATCTCCACAGGGATCCGCTGCGGAAACGCTGCGCAGGCGAAAGGGGGGTTCGTGGCGTGTTTGGTGTCGCCATCGCGCAAATGCTTGCACTCATCGCACGTGGGGCTGAACGGACTCAGGCTGCCGTCCAACCGCATTCCAATCCTCTTTCGTGGCATCAGGGCTGCTCCCGCCTGTAGTGCAAGCCAACATCCGCAGCCACTCTCTCCCAAAGCTCGTGGGTGGCCCGCTCTTGCCGTTCTTCCCTGCTCAGTGTTGGCTGCCCCAGGCGCCGGCGCCGGGCGTTCTCCGCCTTCATCCGCAAGCGAACACGTATCAGCTCCCGCTCATACGCAGGACGGACGTCCGCCGCCCAGAAGGTTGCGCTCCACCCCGGTTTGCCTAACAACATCTGGGGCGCCATCACGTAGCGCCAGCGCGCGTCTACCGCGCGCACCTCACGCAGCCTCCACCGGCATCCCAGTTCCACATCATCTGGTGAAAACGCGCCCACCTCGGGGTGGTTGTGCGTCACATACCCACCCCTTATTGTAGCACCTTCACGGGCCGTAATGTCAACCCGATCCCGGCTGCCTATCTTGCGCAGAACGACCCGACCCGAGCTATCCACCGCAGCGAACTCTTCAAAGGCCTGGCCGCGAATTCGCCGCTCCTCTTCCTCCAGGACCTGCTCGACTACGTGGGTCGCTATGATCGTGACTGGGCCAGTGACGGCCTGATGCGTGGTGAGAGAGACACTGCGCGATTCCCGTGGTATTACCACACATCGGACAGCTTTCAGGAATGCACGCACGGTGGACAACAGCACCTGAGGAGCATTTGGCCGTAGCCGCTGCACCACGAGGGTGTCAGCGGAGAAGTCACACCGGGGGAAGGAGAAGATCAACATGCGCCACCAACGAATGTACGTTCCACTGCTCATCCTTGCCTGTGGGGCGGCAGTGATCCCCCTGACCGGGCGGGTCATCGCTGGACGGAAGCATGGCGGCTACCGTGGCGCTGAGATGTCCGGGGATCCCGCGCCGCCGCTGACTTCGGCCGATTGGGCTGCTATCGTGAGAGCACACGAAGCAGGGATTCGGGGGGATGCAGGTGCCCTCAAGGATCTGCTGCCACTGTTGCATCACGAGAACAGAGATGTCCGGCTGGCTGCGCTCTGGTCGCTCGGACGTATCGGACACCCAGACTCCCTGTCCGCAATCCGCGCCCTGGCTGACGATAGGGATGATCGCCTGCGCGTAACTGTCTGCGCGCGCGCGGTTGCGGCACGGGTCGGGGCTGTGCAGGGCTCCATGCCTGCCACTCGTGAGGGGCTGGCGCAGAAGATGGCTGCGGTCCTCACCGGGACCGGCCTATCCGCGCGAACAATCGAGAACACAATGGCACGACGGCGCACCGAAGACCCCCGAGCGGCCGCCCTGGCAGACGAGACGCTGGTGCAGCTTGCTGACATGGCGCTGGTTGCCGCCGACCGTGGGATACAGCAGCCGGCCAGCGCTTCGCCCGTGGACCTGTCGCTCCACCCCATGGCGAAGCTGCAGGCCGAACTCAGCGCATACCCCAAAGCCGAGCGGATTCGGCGGCTTGCCGCGTCACTCGCCGGTGCCCAGTCCGGCGCCGGTGACACGCAGCGGCATGTGCAGCTCCTCATCGACGAGGGGCCGCAGGCCGTGCCCGCCGTCCTGGCACAACTGAAGGCACAAACGGTGACCAGTGCGCCGAACACCCACGTCCCGTTCGCACAGCTATTCAGGGTCCTGGGAGGGCTGGGTGGCCCGGAGGCGTTGCAGGCGGTTGCCGCGTTCCGGACACACCCGCTCTTGTGGGTCCGGCACTATGCCCAGATCGAGTACGAGGCGCTGTCTGCCGGCGTCAAGCGCTACCGTATCACCGACTATGCGAATGCCTACACGGATCACTATCAGGGGTAACAGCGACTGGCGCTTGTCCCGAAGGTCCCTCGGGGCCGGGCGCGCCCCCACGGGAGCCGTCCGGCCCTCATCTCTCTCTGCGCCCTCTATGCTGACGGCTCGCCGCGTCGCGGCCGGCATGTGACATGGCTCGAGCACCGCATGGCGGGAAAAGGGCATTCACCGGAGCCGGAACACCTTGCCCCGCGGCACGAAGGGGAGGTGGTGGCCTTCGGGGATGAGGAAGGCGTGCTCGCGGCGGACGCGCAGGCGGTCGCAGTAGCCGTCGGTGATGAGGAGGAGCGGGCCGTCCTTCGGGAAGTCCTCGGCGCGCTCCAGGAGGTCAACGCCCGGCTGCAGCACGGTGCCGCCGCGCCCGCGCACGCGGACGCGCCCGGCGATCGCCTCCGGGGGCAGGTAGCCCTGGTCGTAGGCCAGGGCATCGCAGAAGACGACGCGCACCGCCGGCACGTCGCGGGCGGTGCTGTAGCCGGCGATGGCTCCCAGAGCCTTCGCCAGGAGCGACCGGTCCATCGAGCCGGAGGTATCCAGCACGACCCCGAAGGTGCGCCCATCCTCGGCCCCGAGGGCGGGCACCCAGCGCGGGCGGGGGATGTCCGGCGTGGCCGACTGGCGCCGGCTGGGGCGGGCGTAGGAGCGCACCTTCTCCAGCGGGGAGAAGTGGTCGTCGAACCACTGTGCCAGCTCCACGTCCCAGGGGATCGGCGGCTGGCTCAGGGCGCGGATCTCCTCCACCAGGCCGGCGGGGAGGAAGCCCCTCCCGCCGTCCTCGTGGTAGGCCAGGCCCTGGCCCAGGCAGCGCCGGTAGAACTCGTCCAGCTCCAGGCCGGGGCCGAGCTTCCACCAGTCGGCGGCGTGCCGCCCCAGCATGTCGCACTCGCCGATGCCGCGCAGCGTTGCCAGCTTGCGGTAACGGCGCAGGTCGAGGACGATGCGGTCGTAGATCGCTTCCGCCGACTCGCCCTTGAGCGCGGGGTCGTAGAGGCCGCACACTTGGGGCAGCTCGCCCACGCCCATCTCCACCAGCCAGCCGTTGATCACGTAGTCGCAGGCGACGTTCCAGAGGAAGGGGTCCCGACCGCGCCGGCGCAACTCGTGGCGCAGGCCGACGTGGAGCAGCTCATGGGCCATGACGAAGCGGCACTCCCGCTCGTCGAGGCCGGCGGCGGGGTTGAGGTAGACCTCCCGCGCCTCGGAATCGACCGCAGCGACGGAGATGCCCATGCGGCCGCAGAGGGCGGGGTCTTCGATGATATCGAAGGTGGCGGCCAGGGCGCCGAGGAGGGGGTAGCTGCTGATGAACCAGTCGCGCGCGCGGCGGGCGGGGCTCAGCGGGCGCTTGTCGGCGCCCAGGGAGGGCTCGTAGCCGCCCGCCACGTTCACGGCGCTCGCCACCGCCGCCGCCAGGCCGGTCCCGAAGCACGCCTGCCAGTCGATGTTCTGGCGCCAGCGCATCTCGCGCTCCGGCACGAAGAGCATGTCGCGCTCGCCCGGCCCGGCCGTGCCGAAGCCCCGCAGCTCCGGCGGGATGCCGCGCTCGCAGAAGTGCTCGTAGAGGGCGTCTTCGCTCCGGGCGGGGATCTCAGGGAGGGATGGCATCTCCGGCGGGGGCTGCCCGAGCCTCAGCGCGGCGAGGAAGCGGGTCACGAAGACATCGCACGCGGCGTTCCACTCGCGCGGGCGCTCCCGCGTCTGGAAGTGCCCGAAGCCAAGGTGCAGCAGGGAGTGCGCCAGGATGTAGACCCACACCTCCGGCTCGCACCGCCGGGTGGGATGGGCGTGTACCTGCCCGGCGCTGCTCACCACGGCCCAGCCGTCCGGTGGGCGGATTCCCTCATCCCAGCGGAAGACATGGGCGTGCGCGTAGAGCGGGGAGAACATCGGGTGTCGCCGCAGCGCCTCGCAGGCGCGCGCGAAGTTGGCGGCCGCCTTGTCCTCTGCCCTGCCCTGCTTCGCGCGCCTACGCGGCATCCTTGCGCTCCACCAGGCGGGGGAGGTCGCGGATGATCTCCACCATCAGCCAGCCGGGCAGGCCCTCGCCGTTCTCCTCCCGTGCCGCCACCATCTGGGCGATTTCCAGGCTGATGGCCGCCAGGTCCTTGATCAGGCCCTTGGCGCGGAAGGCCAACTCCCTGTGCGCCGCCGCCAGCGCCGAAGCGTCTTCCGGTAGCTCTTTGATGAGCTGGGCGCGGAACGACTGCGCCAGGAAGTAGAGCACGTCGCGATCCTCGGGGGCGGCCGGCCAACCGTTGTCCCCTTTCACGATCGCGGCCAGTCGGTAGCGGCTGCGGGTCTGGCGGACGAATGCCTTGAACTGCCCGGCGTGGTGAGGCGTGAGGCAGCCGAACGCCAGGATCTCCAGGGTGGCGTCGTCAAGGCGCTCGCCGTACTCATGGAGGGCATCGCTGAGCATGTGCCAGGAGCGCGGCGAGGAGAAGGGCTCCTCGTGCTTGGGGGGCTGGCTCCAGAGGTGATCTGGTCGCAGGCGGATGTACTCGATGACCAAGGGGTGGATCGCCTGCGCCAGCGCCCACTCCAGCCAGTCGCGGTGTGAGACGCGGAGGTGAACGTGTACCATGCGGTTGATGAGCGCCGAGGAGAGCGGCTTGACGATGGCGCTGTCCTGCGCCCGGTTCCCGGCGCCGATGACGATGGAGCCGGGGGGGAGCACGTACTCCCCGATGCGCCGCTCGTGGATCAGGCTGTAGAACGCCTTCTGCACCTCGTGGGAGCAGGCGTTCAGCTCATCCAGGAAGAGGCAGTAGGGCTCCGCGCGGGCGATGGAGCGCGGCGGGCAGAAGCGGCTCGTGCCGTCGAGGATCTGCGGCACGCCGATCAGGTCCTCGGGCGCGAGCTGGCTGCCGAGGAGGGAGACGCACGCCAGTCCCACCTGGGAGGCGAACTGCTGCACCAGTGACGACTTGCCGATGCCCGGCGCCCCCCAGATGAACACCGGGCGCGCGAGCGCCACGTTCAGGAGGAACTCCGAGAGCTGCTTCTGCGTCAGCGTCACCGGGGCGTTCACGGCGGGCTCCGCCTCCCCTCCCGGCCGCCATAGAGCAGGCGATCATGGTCCCGGCCGGCGAAGCCATCGGCAGGCCCCCCTACCGGCAGGGCGGCGATTTCCGCCAGGATCTCGGCTGGCGAGGGCGCCGCAGCGCCCGTTCTCCCCGCGATCACGATGACCTGCACCCGGGCGCCTTCCGGCAGCGCGATGGGCTGCGCGGGCCGAAGCACGCCTTGCTCGTAGATCGCATCAACGGTCGTCGTCATCGGTATCCCCCCGTCCATTATAGCATGGTTCGGGCGCGCGCCGCTTCCTTCCCACCAGAAGCAGGCACAACGGCAGGCCCTCCAGCGGTGCGGCATCCCAGCCCTCGCGGCCCGCGCCGAACTCGTCCAGGGCCAGCAGCTCGCAGCCGGATGCCAGCATCGCCGCCACGAAGTCGGCCACCGTCCAGTGGTACTCGAAGCTGGGGTAAGTGCCGGGGGTGGCACCGGGCACCTCCTCCGAGCGGTCGTAGCGGTGCGGGCCGCGGTCGAAATAGCCGAACTCCAGGGCCAGGTGCTTCGGCTCGCGCTCCCAGTTGGTGTGCCAGACGCGGCGGAAGGGGTGGTACTCGTTGACCAGGAAGAGGCCGCCCGGGCGCAGGATCCGGCCCGCCTCGGCGTAGGAGCGGCGCAGGCCGGAGACCCAGACGGCCACGTGCCCGCCGGTGTAGACGAGGTCGAAGTTGGCGTCGGGCAGGGCGGCCAGGTCGGTGACATCGGCGCGGAGGAAGCGGATCTCCAGGCCCAGATCGCGCGCCCGGCGGGCGGCGGTGTCGAGCTGCGCCTGCGAGATGTCCACCGAGGTGACGCGCGCGCCCATCCCGGCCAGCGCAAACACCACCAGGTTATCGCCGCTGCCCAGCACGCAGGCGTCCCTGCCGGTGACATCCCGCAGGTAGGCTATCTCTGCGGGAGCCAGCACCAGCGCCGGCTCGCGGTGGCAGCGCCGCCAGGTCCCCCGGGCCTCGACGCGCGCCTGCCAGTGGGGCGAGACGGCGTCCCAGCCGGCGCGGTTGGCCTCGTGCATCTCACTCACGCGTCCGGCTCCTCCTCCGGGGCGCGCCACACCCCCAACCGGACGCAGCATCACGCGGCTCCCGGCGACAGCCACCGCGTGAGAAACCCCACGCCGCTCTCGACGCGCGCCTCGTGGCCGCCGTCGTGCAGGTCCATCTCGATGCGCTCCGCCATGCCCAGGCG
>JACQGM010000252.1 GCA_016199585.1 Armatimonadota bacterium | reverse complement strand
TAGTCGAAGTCGTGGATCAGGCCGACGACGCCCCACAGCTCCTCGTCGGCGCCGAAGTGCCGGGCGTAGGCACGCATCGCGGCCTCGACGGCGAGGCCGTGCTTGACCAGGGCCTCGCTCTTGGTGTGTTCTCGCAGGAGGGCTAATGCTTCATCGCGGTTCGGCACGGTTACTCCTTCACAGCGGCG
This sequence comes from Armatimonadota bacterium, assembly GCA_016199585.1. Classification (GTDB taxonomy): domain Bacteria; phylum Armatimonadota; class JAAZEB01; order JAAZEB01; family JAAZEB01; genus JACQGM01. The sequence continues at coordinate 38,279 of JACQGM010000252.1, read as the reverse complement.
GCGGGCTCGGCCGCCAGGATCTCATCCACGCAGGCTTCCACCATCACCGCGAACGCCGGTCCCGAGGGCCGCTGCGCCAACACGGGGTAGCGCCGCTGCACGACGCGGCACGCCTCCTCGCGCAGCTCCGCCAGGCGCTCGGGGCGGATGCCGTCTCGCCGCCGCCCGTTCCCCGCGCCCGGCGGCGTCTCCTCGCCGGCGGGCGCCAAAGGAGCTGCCCCTCGCAGGCGACGGCGCCGCGGGGGAGTATCGCCGGCGCTGGCGGGCACTGACGGAGCGGGGCACGCCCGACGTGTCTTCTTCGCCTCGGGCACCGCGTAGTCCTCCTCGATGGCGCGCCGGAGGTAGCCCGCCGGGTTGCGGCGGATGCGCGCGCTCTGCTCGGCCTGCAGCCGGTCGAAGGCGGCGATGTGCCTCCCGATGTGCTCCTCGGAGTGCGCCGCCACCAGGGTCTCGGCCGCGGTGCGGGTGATGCCGCGGGCGACCAACTCGCCCACCAACGGGGCGACGGGGGCATCCGGCTCCTCGGGGAGGAGCATCCGCGGGCGCGCGAAGGTGTAAACGACCTTCTCCTCGCCGTCCCGACGGCGGTCGTAGCGGACATCCGCCAGGAACCCTTTCGACACCAGCTCGCCGTGCGCCTCGTCGAGCCGGCGCTTCACCTGGGAGGGATAGGGGTCGTGTACCGGCAGCTTCACCGCCAGGCGCATGACGCCGATCTCGAAGGACCGGTTGTTGTAGGCCTTCTTGTCCAGGAAGCGGAAAAGGCGCTTGGCGAGCGGCGTATCGAGGCTGAGGTAGAACTCGATATCGAGGTTCTTGACGTACCCGGCCTTGATGCTCTCGAAAAGGAAGGAGCTGAGGACGACGTAGCTCATTGGCAGCTCGGGGGCGCGCGCGCTCTTGCGACCCGGCTGTTCCCGGTACAGCTCGTAGGACTCGAAGATATGGAACGCCTTGCTGACATAGGAGCGGGCGCGGTTGTCCCAAAAGGCGTTCTTGGAGGTGATGGTGGTGCCCACGAGGCGGTCGAGCGATTGCTGGATGCGGTCGTATTCCCGCTTGGAGACATCCTTGCCCAGGATTTTCAGGATCTGGTAGCGAGTGAAGGGGATGGTCCGGTCGCGGAAGCCGCTGTCTTTCAGGATCTTCATCAAGGCGATGTAGATGTCCTCATCCACTGCCAGCGGCAGGCCGTAGCGGTCGCTGCCCGTCACCACCCAGCTCTGGGTAACGACCTCGCCCCCGTCGGCGCGCACCTGCTGTTCCACTTCGATCGTCTTCTGGTTCTCCGACATGCGGCGCGTCAGCAGGGCGAACGGGTATTCCGCCAGGTTCATCTCATCCTTGCCGACCGGCTGGAGCGCCGTCTGTAGGTCTCTTCGGGACATCGGTGCGCCTCCACGTTCACCAGGAACGAGCAGTGCCTCGCGCGGGCACCGGAGATAGAGAGAAGAGCACCAACACGGCTGTCTGAGTAAGCATTGTGGTGATCCTCCGGCAAAGTCTACAGAGTCAGAGCGGGTGAGGACTCCCTGTAAGCCTTACGGGACGTGCCTTCCCGCGCCGCCGTCTTGCCCCGAAACACGGGAATCCCGGTCTCAAGGCACAGCATTGGCAGCCCCGGACTTGTCTCAAAGCACGGGTTTACCTGCTCCATCGCCCATCATTCGCTTGTTCGGCAGCACATCTTTCCTTGCTGCCAAACACGCTACTCGGTCGGGGGGTCGGGTCCTCACCGCTTGCTCCGTCGCACAGTGATTATACCAGCTTCGGGGGTGGAAATGACGGCTCGAAGGGGCCGATTCGGAGGCAAAAAGTGGCGCGCTTGCTCCAAGACACAGCTTTCGGAGCCGCCCGGCAGCGCGCTTGCCCTGAAACACGGCTTTCCGTGGTGGCTGGCGGCGCGCTTGTCCCGAAACACGGGATTCGGAGGCAAAGGGTGGCACGCTTGCTCGGAAACACAGCTATCCGCCGGAAAGAGACGCGAGTTGCTCCGAAACACGGCAATCGCGGGGGGGGATTCCGAGCATCGGGTTGTTCCAAGACACACTATTCGTCGCCGCGGTACGACCGAACCTGTCCCATAGCACAATATTGCGGCGCGTGCTGCTCAACCCGATGGTTGTGACCGCTCCTGCCATGCCTCGCGCACCTTTCGCACCCAGGCGACGCTGTCTTGCATCTCCTCACGATCCGCCCATATGCCGAAGAAGGGCAGCGCGAGGAACTCCTCATCGCTCATCGCCTTGCACCTTCTCGGTACACCCACCGCCTCGATGCTGACGGTGACTTCGGTGCCCTCTGGCATCGGCAGTGGGTCCGATAGCTCCAGGGCGCCTGACCGGACTCTCCCGTGTACCACGACAGGCATCCGCCGTATCCTCCCATCGGGGATTATACCATATCCGACTCCGCGTTGATCATGTGATCCAGCGACGACACACGCGAGGCCGCCCGGGCTGCCCCGAGCCCTGCTTGCTTCATAACACAGGTTCTCGCGGCGTGCCCGGTGCGGTTCACATCAGGTCCGCCGCCGTCTGGTACCCCTCCGCCATCAGGAACTCGCGCAGGCGGCCGAGCGCACGCCGCTCGATCTGGTGCGCGCGTTGGCGGCTGCGCCCGATGCCTTCCCCCACCTTGTCGAGGTTCTCCCCGCGCAGGTAGCGGCGCCGGATGACCTCCGCGTCCGCCTCGGGGAGGCGCGCGATAAGCGATGCCAGCAGGCCCGGGAGGGCGCGGCGCGCCGCCGCCTCCTGCGGGTCCACGGCGTTCGGGTCGGGCAGGACGTCGGCGAAGGAGTCTCCGGACGGGGACTCGGAGGGGATCGGGTCCTGCAGGCTGACGAAGGAGAGGTGCGAGGGCGGCAGCTTGGCCCGTTGGCGCTGTAGGAAGCGCCGGCACTCCCCCTGCATCACCTCGACGGCGTAGGTTGAGAACCGGGCCAGGGTCGGGTTGTAGGTCTTGGCGGCATAGGTGAGGCCGAAGAGGGAGGCATCGAGGAGATCCTCGAAGAGTGCCTCCGGGTCGGCGATGGTCTGGTAGCGGGACGCGCGCCGAAGCATACGGCTGGCGGTCCACCACGCCAGACGGCGGTTCTCCTCCACGAGCGCCGCTTCGGCGGGCGTGAGCGGGCGGCTGCGGGTGCTGTCAGGTCGCTCGCGAGCCACGGACTGCTCCTTGTCACGAGCGCGCGCGCCCGGCTCCATCCGTCGGGGCAGACCGGAGTTCCGGGTCGCCGGCAGCGCGCTCTCCTTCTTTAATAACACCGGAGGGCGGGAGATGGTTCCATGATGCCGTGGTGATTACCGTGGGGTCCGGCGGGACAAGTGCTTTACCTTCTGCGGCGCCCTGTGATAGAATGGGAAGTGGAGGTGAGCCGATGACTGCGGTGAAGCCGGAAGTGCAGTGTGATGAGCGGGGCATCCACTGCCCGGTGGCGGCCACGATGAACATCCTGAACCAGAAGTGGACCTTGCACATCATCCGCGAGCTGCTGAACGGCAAGCGGCGCTTCAACGAGCTATCGCACTGCCTGGGGGGCGTCAACTCGCGGACGCTGCGCGACCGGCTCAAGGTGTTGGAGCATGAGGAGATCGTCTCGCGCCAGGTCCTCTCCACGATCCCCCCCTGGGTGGAGTACGAGCTGACCGAGAAGGGGCGCGCCCTGAACGGGGTCATCGAGAGCATCGCCGAGTGGGGGCGCCAGTGGATGCCCGCGTCACGCCCCTGCTGGGAGGACCCGCCCGAGGGCTTGCCGGGCGGCGCAACGGATAATCCGCAATCCGTAATGCGTAATCCGTAACTCATCGTGCGCGGGCCTGCCGTGGGTGTTGCGCGTGTGGGCAGTGGGGCAGCCCGGGCTCTCGTTCATGCGCTGAAGCGATCGTAGCAGATGAAGTGCCGCACCCGCCAGCCGTTGCGCGTCCGGGCCAGGTAGACCTCACAGACGTCCATCCCATCCACGGCGATGAACGCGATGCGGATCCCTTTGGCATCCACCTCCCGTACCGCCCGGGCGACGGCTGGACCCGCGTGTTCGGCGCGGGTAGCCCTCAGATAGCCCGTGAGTGGCTGTGCTGACTCGTGGGTGATGATCCAGCCGGCGGCGAAGGCGTGATCCTCATCCCTGGGAAGCCTGACGTCCCGCCAGGTGCCAACCGTGGCGCACTTGAGGCACCTCTCCATCGTCTGCAGGCCGCGGGCGAGCATCACCTCGGGCTCGTTGGGATCCTCCCAGAGTCTGGCAAAGCGGCCGCTGCGGTACTGCACCGTTGGCTGGAGGAGGACGCCTGGATTCGTCCAGAGGAGGCTGCCGCCCCGGGAATCAAGCACGGTTCCCCAGGCGGAGGGGTCCCTCCTGCCTTGTCGTGCCGCCTTCCGCAGCTCGCGGCACACAGTCGCCACCGCGCTCTCCGCTTCAGACTGAGCGTGCCGGCGCGCTTGGGCGGCATGGGCCGCGGCAGCCATCCCGGCCACCAGCAGCGCCGTGAGCAGACCGATCCCCAGCCTTGCAGTCCCCTGGTGGTGTGCTCCAGTCCGCGTAAGCATGGTCGTTCCCCTGCGCGGCGCCAGTCTACCGCCGTGGGTGAGTAATTCTCACCACGAGACAAGGAATCCTGCGCTCTCGGTATGCCGGCTGGGTGCAGCCTCCGCACGCCCCCTGCTGTTGGCAGGAAGGTGTGACGATATCGCGTAACAGAGACGGTGGACGTGCCTCGCCGTAGGTGCCGCATGTCCCGATGAGCCAGCCCCGGCAGGGGCTTTGCGTGCAAGCAGCGCGGGGCTTCGCGCTTACGGAGCGCGCATTCGCTCTCTCATCTGGCGACCCCGCGCTGCCGTCGGCCGGAGACCCCGGCCCGAAGGAGGCACGATGCGTCCGATTCTTGTGCTCTTGCTCGCCCTCACGGCTGCGGCGTCCCACGCCCAGATTGCTGCCCCCACTCCCGAGATGAAAGCCGAGGCGGAGGCCCTCCTCACCCAGGCGCTCGGGGTCTCGGCCGAGGAGCGCATCCCCCTCCTGACGCGGGCGCTCCAGATCGTCCCGGACGAGGCGCGCTGCTGGGTGGCCGCGGGCGACGCCTATGCCTTCCCGGACTACGGCGAGCAACCCGCGCCCCCGCCCGGTCAGGCGCCGGAGCCACCGAAGCCTCTCAGCGTCGAGCAGGGCCGCCGCTGCTACGAGCAAGGCGCCAAGCTCGCACCCGACTCCCCTCTCCCGCACCTGCGCCTGGCCGACCTGGCCTGGGAGAACGACAAGGCCACCGCGGCCGCGCACCTGGAGCGCGCCATCGCCCTCGACCCGAAGAATGCCCTGCCGCTCTACGAGCGCGCCCTGCTCCACTTCCTGGCGGGCGAGGACGACCGTGGCCGCGAGCGCGTGCTGGCCGCCGCCGGGTGCGATGCTCTCCATTACCCGCTGATCATGCCGCCCGGCGCGATGAACCTGGTACAGGCCAGCCGCTGCACGGCGCTCCTCGCTGCCCAGTCCAACTCCTGCCTCTCCCGCGTCCGTCTTCTCTCGCGCCAGATCATCCGTGTTGCGGGAGAGGTACCCGCCGACAGCCCGGACGCCGCGGAACGGGCTCGGGCGATGCTCCTGGAGGGGCAGCGCCTCACCTACCGCATGGTCGCGGCGGAGCCGGGCTTGTCCATCCACGCGCTCGTCGGGATCGCCATAGACGCCACGGTGGACACGCCACTTCGCTTCTTCTTCCTCGGCCGTGGCGACCGCGCCGCCCTGGCGCGTCTGGATACCCGCAAGCGGGCGATGGACCTCATCAGGGAGCGTATGGCGGCGCTGCCCGCCCGCCTCAACGCGGAGACGGGCCGTCTCAACCCCCTCGAGGCGAACATCCACGTCTTCCGCGCCGAGAGTGAGACCGTCGCCGCCGCGCTGGCGGCGAGCGGTCTGAAGCCGACGAGCGAGGAGTAACCGGTAGTGCGCAATGCGTAACCGGCGACGCTTCGGCTGCCACTGGGTTGCGCATCACGCACGACGCATCACTTGCGGTCTTCCGCGAACCAGCGCCCCGTCACCCGCAGCACGGTTTCCTTCATCGCCAGGTTCTGGCGGCGCACCGGGATCAGGTCCACGACATCAAGCCGGCAGCTCCGCATCACCTTCTCCAGGGTGACGATGGCGGCGGGGGCGCCGCCGCCGCCGCCACCCGCTACGCAGATGCCGATGGCGGGCTTGTCGGCGATGCCCTGCCTCCCCGACTCGTGCGCGCAGACGCGGCGCAGGCGGTCGGTGAACGCGCGCAGGCTCTCGCTCAGGTCGCTGTAGTAGACCGGGTTCGAGAAGACGACGGCGTCCGCCTCGCGGATGCGCTGCGCCAGGGCGGCGAAGTCATCCTCAATGACGCACCTCCCCTCGCGGCGGCAGATGCCCCAGCCGTTCTCCTCGCACTGGCGGCAGCGCTCCACTTGCAGCAGCGGCAGGAACGCCTGCTGCGCGTCGCCGCCGGCCGCCGCGATGCCCTCGATGAGGGCCGCCGTGGCGCGCGCCGTCTGTCCCTCCGGGTTCCGGCTCCCCAGGATGGCGAATACCTTCATGGCAACCTCCTGCCCTTCAGAGTAGCAGGCGAGCCGGAGTTCGTCAACTGCCGACGCCCTCGACCTTCGGTTGCGGCCATGCCGCGCTGTGCCAACCCCCGGCTGAGCAGGCACTCGCCCCCGCCGCGTGGAACAGTCTGGCAGCGTGTCAATGAGAGGAACCGAACGTGAAGATCTACATCATCACGGACGTGGAGGGGGTAGCGGGGGTCACGAACTGGCGGCAGTTCGGCAGACCGGAGTTCATCCACTACGGGCTCTGCCAGGAGCTCACGACGCTGGAGATCAACGCGGCGTGCGAAGGGTTCTTCGCGGCGGGCGCCAAGGAGGTCGTGGTTGACGACGCGCACGGGCGCGGCGGCATCAACCTGAAGCTCCTGGATCCGCGGGTGCAGTACGTGCGCGGCATTCCCCCGGGCCACATGCACACCCGCATGATGGATGGCTCCTACGACGCCCTGGCGTTCGTGGGGCAGCACCCCAAGGCCGGCACCGAGCACGCGCACATCGCCCACACGATGGATTGGGGCGTGGTGGACGCGAGTATCAACGGGGTGTCGGTGGGTGAGTTCGGCATGCGCGCCCTCTGCGCCAGCGAGATGGGCGTCCGCACGATCTTCCTCTCCGGCGACCGGGCGGCGTGCCAGGAGGCGCGGGAGTTGTACCCGGGGATCGAGACCGCCGAGGTCAAGCGCGGCCTCATGCCGGGCACCGGCGACGAGGTCGGTCCCGAAGCCTATTCCGCGCGCAACGAGGCTGCGGTCCACCTGCACCCGCAGCGGGCCCGGGAGGTCATCCGGCGGAGTGCTGAGGCCGCGGTGCGCCGGATGGCTGCGGAGAGCTTCGGAATCGTCAGGCTGCCCGCGCCTTACACCTACGTGTGCCGGTACCGCGCGACCGGCGAGAGGCCGGCGCGGGAAGAACGGAAGACGCATCCCACCAGCGTCATCGAGCTGCTGAAGAAGGCCTGAGCCCGGCGCCGGCCCCCCGGCTGAAAGAGGATGTTCATTCGCCCGAGCGAATGCAGAAGGAACTCCTCGCACGATAGCGAAAACTGCCGGGTGAGAAGGGCACGCTGTGTCCTTGGCCGATCGGACGGCGGCCCTTGGTCTCCTTGACGGGACCCGGACATGGTCCTGTCATGCCTGTGTCGGGAGAGCGGGCGCTCTCCCGACACGCGGGCGCGGCTGCCGCCGACCGGGCGCTGCGCGGCGCCGCAGGGAGAAAACCGATGCGGTACTGCCTCCTCCTCCTGGTCCTGGCCTCTTCCCTCGGCCTGACGATCCTCCTCGCCGGCTGCTCCGGCTGGCTTGGCAGCGTGGATGGCACCGGCTTGGGGGGCGCCCCCGGCGGCGACGGCCAGGGAGGCGGGGTCTCCGGCGATCGCGAGCCGCCCGCCATCAGCAACGTGGCTGCTTCCCCCGTCTCCGTCCGGTTCACCGGCGGGACCGTGGCGCTCTCGGCCGAGGTCACCGACGCCGGCGGCGTCGCCGCCGTCTGGGCCGACGTGACCGCGCCGGACGGTGCCAGCACTTCCCAACCCATGTCGCCCGCCTTCGGCGCTGCCTATGCCGGGGAGTGGACGGCGCCCCCGAACACCGGCGAGTCCGGCGCGCCACTCACGTTCACGCTCCTGGTGCGTGCCCGTGACCAGGCGGGCAACACCTCGGCGGCAGAAGCGGTGACGATCACCGTTCAGGCTCCCGGCTTGCCGCCCGCGGGTCCGCCACCCCTCCAGTAGGCGTCCGCACGGAAGGGCGGGCAGTGCCAGTCCGTTCGAGCCCCTTTGGAGCGGAGCCATGTCACCCTTACGAACACTGCGCATCTCGGTCGCTCTCTCCCTCTTCGTGTCCGCCTCCATCGCCTGGGGTCAGGCGGGCCGCGGCGACCTGAACGACGACGGAGCCGTGGACGCGAAGGACGCCCTGCGCCTCTTGCAGGTGGTGGAGGGGCGCACGCCGGCCACGGATCGCGACAAGGCGATGGGGGACGTCTACCCGGCGCGCGGCACGGGCGAGCGTCCCTTCGGCGACGGGGAGCTCACCCGCGACGACGTGGTGCAGATGCTGCGCATGTTCGTCGGCTCGATCCCGCGCGGCGAGGTGACGGGCGAGTTCGAAGCGCCCTCCATCGAGGACTTCGTCCCCCACAGCGGCACCATCGGCACGCGCGTGCGGATCAAGGGGCAGAGCTTCGTCTCCGGCGCTCTCGGCAGAGGTGACATCCTCGTCCTCTTCGGCTCCGTGCCGGCCGCGGCCGTGACGCCGGTCAGCGCCACCGAGGTGGAGGCCACCGTGCCCGCCGGTTTCAGCGAGGGTCAGATCGCCGTGCTCACCCCCGGCGGCGAAGCCCGCAGCGGCCGGCCCTTCGTCGTGTCGGCGCAGATCACCGGCAGGATCGAGCTGCCGGCGACGTTCGGTGGTCAGGCGGTCGAGGTCGTCAGCGTGCTGGGTGATGGCGCCCCGGCTGCCGATGGCAGCTTCACGGCGCCCGCCGCCCTCGGGCGCCCCACGATGCTGGCCGCAGTGCCGAAGAACCGCCCGAACAGCACCTTCCTCAAGTTCGCCGTTCCCGACCCCACCGGCGCCGCTCCGGCGGTCATCAACGCGCGCTCCACCGCCGCGGCCCTCGTGCTCATGCAGCCCCTTTTTGCCATGACCGACCCGGCGGCGCAGGCGCAGCTCATCGAGCGGGTGATGGCGATGCCCGGCCTCGACCCCCTGGCGCAGGTGGTCGAACAGGTCTGGAGCGACAGCCCGGACCCGCTCAAAGACCCTCGCTTCTCAGCCGCAGACAACAGGCCGCGCCGCCTGCCGGACGGGTCGCTGGAGACGACCATGCCCGCCGAGCTCCCGCCCGATGTGCAATCCATCGTCCTCCTCGTCACCCCTGCCGGCATCTCCCGTGCCTTCGGCGTGACGCGGCTGGCCGGGCGCGCGAGCGGCGCCGATTTCGGTGCCGAGCCTTCCGCCGACATCATCGCCGACGGCACTATCTCCCTCGCCGAGGCTCTCAACTGGATCCAGGGAAAGCCCTGCCTCGGCGTGGTCGGCCCCTTCCTGCCCCCCTATGACGACCGCGACGCGGACGTGGTCGTTACTGAACGGAACATCTACAACAAGGACAACGATGGCAACCCGGTCTACGTGCGCACCGACTACGCCCTCGACTCAGTGACCCAACGGGGCGATCGCGGGCACCCAGGCACGGAGACCGCCTACGTCACCCTCAACCGCTACCATGTCGTTGGCGGTGTCGTGACGCCTGCGGGAACCTATAACCTGTACGGCCTGGACGACCCGGCCACGACCACCATCTATGGCGTCTGCGGACCGGCGCAACTCCCCGGCATGGGCAAGCGGGAGGAGGGCGACGCGTCGGGCCTGACGGATAACGTCGGGAAGGATGCGGCCGACCGCGTGGGGGTGGCACTGACGGGGCCGCTCATACTGGATCTGGCCCTCGATGAGCCGGGCGCGGGCGGCGACACGGTCGATGTCGGGGTGCCGTGGGGCACGCCCCCCGCCGGGGTGGCGATCAACGGGGACGTCACCATCAAGACGGATGAGAACGCGGTCAAATGGACCTCGTTCGGATCGAGGGGCAACGACCGCCTCCTGGTGGGCAGTGTGGCGATCACCGGCAGCCGCAACACGGTTGAGGGGCTGCGGTCGCGCGGCGGCATCGCGGTGCGTGGCGGCTCCGGCAACCAACTGCGCTACATGGCAGTAAGCGGCGTGGCGAAGGGGTTGGAGATCTCCGAGGGCGCGACCGGCACCCGCGTGAACGACGTGTGGGTGGCGAATTGCCGTACAGGCATCGAGATCTCCGGCGCCGCAACCCGCGGCAATGAGGTGAACTCTGGCCTGGTGGGGCAGAGCGTGGACGCAGATGGCAATCGCGTGCCAGGGCCTTGCGACTTCGGGATCATTATCGAACACGAGGCGCAGGCGAACCGGATTGACTGGAGCGAGATCGCCTACTGCACGACCGTCGGCGTCAACCTGCGTCTCGGCGCCACAGGGAATACCCTCGAGGCGTGCCAGGCCTACCAGAACGATGGCTGGGGGATCCTTCTCCAGAGAGGCGCGCGGAACAACACTCTGCTCCGGCCGCAGGTGCAGCGGAACAAGCTCGACGGCATCCGCATCCACGAAGACGACACCGACAGGAACGTCATCGATGGTGTCTACGCCACCGAGAATGGCGGCTCCGGGATCGTGATCGAAGGGGTCCCAGGTGCCGCGATGAGCGCCCAGCCCCGGGGCAACGTCATCCGCGAGGGAGCTTTCGGCGAGAACGGCGCCCCCAGCCTGCTCATCAAGAACCTGTACGCCGTCTCGCGCGCCGAGGAGCCATCCGAACCGGACCCCACCGTCCTCGTCACCGATTGCTCCTTCTCGACCTCCGGCACGGGCGGGGCCACCGCTCCGCGCTGGCCGCAGAGCGGCATCGAGATCCAGAACTCGCAGGACGTGCGCCTGGAGGGGAACGTCATCTCCGGCCACCAATACGGCCTGGAGCTCACCGGGTCGCAGACCACCGGCAACACGGTGCTCACCACTCTCATCCGCGAGTGCGGGACAGGCCTCTACGTGGCTCTCGCCTCGCGCAACACGATCAAGGGCACGCGGGTACAGGTCTGCGCCGAGGGGATCCGGCTGGCGATGGGCGCCCGGCTGAACGAGCTGCTCCCCTTCCCCGGGTTCCAGGAAATCTCCAACTGCCAGAAGGGCATCGTCATCGGCACCGGTGCGAGCGAGAACCTGCTGCGCCACTTCTGGCTTGCCACTAACAAGGATGAGGACATCCTCATCCAGGATGAGGGCACCAATGCCAACCGGATCGTCCGCTGCTTCATGAACAGACTGGTCGTCCGCGACGGACCCGCCAACACCACCATCGGATCGGAGAGGATAGACGAAGGCTGCAGCATCGGAACGGGAACCGTGCCGGTCGGGAAGCCGCTCCTCTCCATCATCCGCAGCTCGCCGGCGGCCGTGCCCCCCAAGGGCGTCTTCGTCTACGGAACCTCCCTTTCCGGCAACAAGCGAGCCAGCGAGGGGGTCCTGGTGGACGGCGCCGAGGATGTCCAGATCGGCTCGGAGCAGGGAAGCGGCGCGGGGACGGTGACCGGGTGCGCCTACGGCATCCGGGTGGCGCGCTCGTCCAACGTGCGCGTCGTTGCCAACCGCTTCTACGACAACGGCACGAGCGTCCGCGTCGAGGAAGGCTCGCAGAACGTCACCGTCGGGGGCGCCGACGCCGAGCAGGCAAATACCTTCAGCTACGGCAACGACATCAACATCCACGTTCGCGGCGGCGGCCAGCCGAACGTTCAGGTCCTGAACAATCGCCTCTACTACACCGGAGGCGGGGGCGAAATGCGCTCCATGTCCTACAGCCGGCTGGGGATCCTGCTGGAAGGCGGCGCTCAGGGCGTGCAGATCCGGGGAAACAACATCCGTCACCACACGGAGGACGGCGTGCGCATCCAGGGCGCCGGCACCAGCGGCAACCGCGTGGAGGCAAACAGCATCGCCATGAACAAGGGGTATGCCGTCCACGTCCTCGACGGCGCCCGCGCCAACCCGATCCGGGACAACTCCATCTGGGGCAACGCCTGGAGCAACACCGGCAGCGAGATCGTGTTGGAAGGGGGCGGCAACGACGAGATTCCCGCTCCCGCGATCACCGGGTTCGACCCCGCCAGCCAGCGCGTTCAGGGCGTGGTCGACGGCGCGAGGGCGCGCGCGGCGATCGCCGCCGGGAGCAGCGTGGATGTCTTCGCGCACTCGGCCACGCTGGGCCAGGCGCGGGTGGCCGTGGCGCCCGTCCGGTCCGATGGCACCTGGATCGGCCGACTCGACCGCGCGCTCGCGGGCGGCCTGGACCTCGTGGCGACGGTCACCGACACGCAGGGGAACACCTCCGGCCTCGGTCCCGTCTTCTCGGCTGCCGGCGCCCGCCCGCCGACGCTGGTCTTCACCACCACCCGCTACGGCGACCCCGAGATCCAGCGCCTCTTCGCCGGCGAGCCGGTGGGCGTGCGCCTCACGTTCAACCTGGCTGCCGACCACAGCCCGGTGCTTTCCCCCGACGCCGCGCGCGTGGCGTTCGTCTCCGAGCGCTCGGGGAACGCGGACATCTGGGCGGGCAATACCGATGGATCCGGTCTGGTGAATCTGACCAACCACGCCGCCGCGGACTCCGACCCCGCATGGTCGCCCGACGGAGCCCAGGTGGCGTTCGCCTCCAACCGCGACGGCAACGCGGAGATCTACACCATGAACGCGGACGGCACCAATGTCCGCCGCCTCACCGAGAACCCGGCGGCCGACGCGCAGCCGGCGTGGACGCCGAGCGGCGGGCTGGTGTTCGCCAGCGACCGGAACGGGGACATGGAAGTCTACGGGATGCGCGCCGACGGGGCCGGGGTGGCCCCGCTCACGATGACGCTGGGGATCAGCGCCCAGCCGAACGCGGGCCGGCAGTAGGAGTTGCGCCAATGCACGTATCAAGCAGTGAACGCGGCCTGAAGAGGCACAGCACGATCCGAGTGGCACGGCAGGCCCTGCGGCTGCTGGTGCCGCTCCTCTTCCTCTCCGGCCCGGCGACCGGTGTGCGGGCCCAGGGCCCGACCATCACCGTGACCGCGCCGGGAGAGGTGAACCCCGGGGACGCGGTTCAGGTGAAAGTGGACTTGAGCGGGGTGGAGAGCCTGGGGGCGCTCCTCTTCGACCTGGCGTACGACGGCTCGAGTCTGGCGCTCCAGGGCATCGAGGCGGGCGGGCTGGGGGCGCAGGGGCTATTCGCCGGCAACCCGGAGCAGTTCCCATCCTCATCCGGGATGGCGCGCTTCGGGTTCCTGCACGCCGAGGGCATCAGCGGCGATGGCACCTTCGTCACGCTCACCTTCCGGCTTGCGGCCGGAGCGCCGAGCCCGCTCCCGTTGGCGCTCGCCAACCCCACGGCCCTCAGCAGCGCGGCGGCCGCGCAGGTGGTCACCACCCGCGACGGCGCGGTGGTCATCCTGCTGGCGGTGGTGAGCCTGAAGTCGGGGTTTCAGATCGCTTCCCTGCCGGTGAGAGCAGCGAACCCCGACCCGGCAGCCCTCCTCGGCGAGCCGGCCGCCAACGTGAAGCTGGCGACCTGGTATCCCGCCGCGAAGGAGGGCCAGGGCGACTACGTGGTCTACACCGGGGCGAACGTGACCTTCGAGCCGGGCAGGGGCTACTGGCTGCTCCTCGGCGCCGACCGCCAGCTCCGGGTGACGCAGGGAACCCCCGTGGATCCCTCCACGTCGGCGCGTGTCTCGGTGCCCAAGGGGTGGAGTCTGATCGGCAATCCCTTCCGCCTCCCTGTGGTCTGGGATGTCGCCCAGATCCGGGTGCGCCGCGGCCTGGAGGAGAAGACGCTGGCGCAGGCCCGGGAGGCGGGATGGGTGGAGGACTACGCCTGGGCGTGGCGCCAGGACGAAGGGAGCCCGCTGACCGGGCGCTACGGGCTCATCTACGACGCGGCGGTGATCCCCGGCGTGACGAGCGGCCTGGACACCGCGGCCGGCTGCTGGTTCTTGGCGAACGAGGCCTGCGAGCTGCTGCTGCCGCCGCCTTCGAGCCGCGCGGCGCGGGGAGGCGACCGTGCCCTGGCGTCTCGACGGCGCGAGCGGAGCAAGGGGAGTTGGGCCGTGCGCCTCCAGGCGCGCTCGCGCGCGGGCTCGGGCGAGGTCATCCTCGGCGTCGCCGGGGAGGGGCAGCGCGGCCTGGCGATCGGCCAGCCGCCGAATCCGCCGGCGGGGGCCGCCTCCGTGGATGTCGCCTCGGTGCAGGGCGAGCTGCCGCTCTCGGTGGACGTGCGCGCGGGGGGACCGCCGGGCCGCCAGGAGTGGCGCCTCTCCGTCTCCGCTGCGGCTCCGGCCCCCGGTGAGGAGGTCACGCTCACCTGGCCGGACCTGAGCGCCCTCCCCAAAGACGTGCGCCTGACTCTGGTTGATGAAGCGGCCAACGTCCGGCGCTACCTGAGAACGACGGCGAGCTACACGCTTCCCCTGGACGAGAGCGGGCGGCGGCTCCTTCTCGTGGCCGAGCCGAGGACCGGGCCGGCCATCGCCATCACCGGGCTGGAGGTCGCCGGGGGGCCGGGGAGATCCGGGCGCGCGGTGCGCTTCAGCCTCTCCGCCGCCGCCGCCGTGGATGTGGCGGTGATGTCGCCTGCCGGCCGCACCGTGCGGGTGCTGGCGACGCGGCAGGCGTCGGGCGCGGGGCAGAATCAGGTCACCTGGCCGGCGGGCGGGCTGCCGGGCATCTACCTGGTGCGGGTCACGGCCACCACCGAAGAGGGCGCCGCCGCGCAGGCGGTGTGTCCGGTGATCTTCACCCGTTGAGGGAGCGTTCCCGTCCGGCGCGAGCGTTGGCGGGGATCGGCGCGCCGCGTCACTGTGCGCGGGCGCCGATCTCCTTCGCCGCGATCCACTCTTTCAGCCGCTCGGGGTGGCCGTTGAGGGTTTCCAGCTCCTGCAGAACCACCTGGGTGCAGACACCCCTGGCCGCGCGCAGGCCCCGCTCCAGGTGCGCGCGGATCGGCGCCATGCTCGGCGAGAAGACCACGCCGGTCGCCATCCGGCGTCACTCGATGCAGCAGCGACCATTGATCGCGTTCACCAGCTTCTCCAGGTCGGTCCAGGCCGAACAGACGAACTTGCGCGGGTTCGGGATGGTGAGGACGCGGTCCATCTTGCGCGTCAGGTCCTCGCAGCAGCCGTAGCGGGACAGACCGAAGCGGGTGAGGATCGGCATCTGGTAGCGCAGCAGGAACTCCTCGAAGTGCGCGGGTGAGACGCCCTGGAACTCCCGCGCCGTCAGCCGGCAGGGGGAGATCCGTCGGGCAAGGGAGAATCATGGCGTGGTGGCCGCCCGCACGCTCAGAGCCCGAACCGGCGAAGGCCCGGTGCTCCGCTCCGATGCGACCGCGAGCGGCAGGGCGGAGCGCCGCCGCCGCGAGGAGGCTGCTCCCGCCGGGAGGTCAGAGCGATGGAGCACCGATGGGTGCCGAGAGTCATCTACGGAACGTATGCGACGGAGGAGCGTCTTCAGGGGCTGGTCCGCTTCTGCCGGGCGATCAGTGCGGAAGAGGTGATGCTGGTTCCCTGTGACACGCCCAGGGAGCCTGTCTGGCTGCCGAGAGAGCGGATCCCCGAAAGGGTCCGGCACACCCGAAGGACGATCGAGGTCCTGAAGGAGAACGGGATCGAGGCGAGCATCAACGTGGTGCGGGTCCTCATGCCCAACCGGGAGAGCGAGTGGCGAGAGCCGATCGGGTTCCGCCAGGCGCTGGTGGCCCTCAGCGGCTACCAGGAGGAGTTCGCGCCCTGCCCGCTCGACGAGGTCTATCGCGACTACATGCGCTTCTTCTTCGCCCGGCTCGGCGAGACCGGCGCGCCGAAGATCCTCGTGGACGACGACTTCCGCTACGAGTACCTGACGAGAGGTCCCGCCTGCTTCTGCCCGCTCCATATCCAGGAGTTCAACAAGCGGCATGCGCGCGACCTCACGCGAGAGCAACTGGTGGAAGCGTGCGGCGATGCCGCCCCGAACGCCATCAAGAGAGACTGGCTGGATTTCAAGCGGACAACTCTCCTGGAGCTGGCGGTTCTCATGGAACAGGCTCTCCACACCACCAATAAGGAGGCCCGGCTGGGGATCATGCTCACGTCCGTGGAGGCGGCTGCCTACGGCGGGAGGAAGACGCGGGAGCTTGTTGAGGCGTTCGCCGGCGGCCTTCGCCCGCTGGTCCGCGTCGGTCAGGGGTGGTACCAGGACTACGACCGGATGCTCTTCCCCTGGGGGGTCTACGAGACCCTCTTCCAGAAGGCCCTCCTCCCCGAGGATACGGAAGTCTACGCGGAGATAGACGGCTACCCGCACGGCCCCTTCGTCAAGGCGTCACGGATGCTCCTCGACTACCAGGTGAAGGCGAACCTCATCTGCAACGTGAAGCAGCAGAGCGTCTGGGGCTTCAGTCCGGAAGAACACGTGGACGAGAACCACCCCTTCGCGGCGAAGATCTGCAAGTACGGGGAGGCGCACCGCGCCATCGCCGCAGCGATCCCGGACAAGGGGCGGATGAAAGGGATCCGGGTCGTCCGAAGTGAAGACGTAGGCCTGGTGAGGCCCCAGAAGCTGCCGAGCTGGCCCTACGAAATCTTCGGCCACGGGGTGCCGGTCTTCCTCTGGCGCCTCGGAATACCGATCACCTGCGACGACGCGCCCACCATCGTCCTGACCAAAGATAGCGTCCTCATTGACCCGGCGCAGGTGGAGCGATACCTGGGGGAGCACCATGCGCTCATCACGCTCGATGCCGTGCGGGCCATCTGCGAGGTCGGTCTGGCCGACCGGATCGGGGTGAGCTTCGAAGGGATGCTGAGTCCCCGGGAGTGCCTCTTCGAGCAGCTCGCCGACCACCCGGCGAGCGGGGACTACGCGGCCCGGGAGTTCCACTCGCGTGTGCGAGCCGCGGGCAGACTGGTCCCGCGCGGTGCGAGCGCGGTCGCGATCTCCCATTTCGCCGACGCGGACGGGGAAGCCGCCGCGCCCGGCATTGTGCTGTTCGAGAAGGCGGGGAGGAGGGTGGCCGTGCTCCCTTACGAGCTCGGTGACCTCTACTTCCTCCCGACGCTCTTCAGGAAGGAACAGCTCAGGAACGTCTTGGAGTGGCTGAACGGCACGCCGCTCCCCGCGTTCGTGGATCGAGCGGCCGATGTCTGTCCCGTGGTGTGGGAGGATGCCGCAACCGGGAGACGGGTCGTGAGCCTGCTCAACATCGGCCACGACCGGGTGGAGGATTGTGACCTGACCATGGAGAAGCCCTGGCAGGGGCGCGCTTCGCTCCGCTATATCACGGATAGAGGCGCCGCGCAAGAGGCCCCCGCGGACTCGTGGCGGGAGGAGAATGGCCGCGTCATCCTTCGCCTGTCCGGGGAAACGGGCGTGAACCCCTTTGACGTGCGCGTCTTCACGCTCTCTCCATAGGCGCGCGAGTACCCCGAGGCGATCGGAGGAGATATGGAACTGTTCGGCAAGCGATGGCCGGAAGACTTCACCAACCGATTCTTCATCGGCCAGCACACCGTAGACCACGATCAGAACGACACCATCCCGGACATCCTCAAGGGCATCCAGCCCCGGGAGATCGTCCGCCAACTGGCCGACATCGGGTGCGACACCCTCTACTTCTACATGTCCTGCCATCTGGGGAACTGCTACTACCCCACGAAGGTGAAGCACGGACGGGTTCACTCCGGCATCGGCGACCTGGACGTCTTCGGCGAAGCGGCGGATGAGTGCGTGAAGCGCCAGATCGCGATGGTGGCGGTCTTCGAGTTCATGCACCTGCACTACTGGCGCGACTGGGAGAAGGCGCCGGAGGGGTGGAAGCACTACACCTATGGAAAGGACGGCAAGCGGCGGGCGAAGGGCCTCTGCTGGAACACCGGCTATGGCGACTTCGTCCTCGCGCAGGTGAAGGAGGTCTTCAGCCAATACCCGCTGGCGGGGCTGTACGTGGACATGCTGGACTACCCGGGCTTGGAGCTGTGCCCGGGGTGCGCGCGCCGTTTCCGCGAGGAGATGGGCGAGGACCCGCCGCAGCACGACGTGGATCGGGATTCGCCCCTCTACAAGGAGTACCTCGCCTGGACCTTCCGCGAGAACGCCCGGTTCCTGAACCAGGTGCGGGGGACGGTGCGGGAGCACGCGCCGGGGGCGATCGTCATCCAGAACTACCACGCCTTCTACTGCAAGGACCTCTACGAGCTGCGGGATGCCACGGACTTCGTGACGCAGGACCCGACTTCCGGGTTCGGCTACCGCACCACGGCGCGTCCGGTACACACGGCGGCGTGCTTCCGCGCACTCTCCGAGCGGAAGCTCCCCTTCGATATCCTGCTCGATAACGTCGTCGGGGGCATGGGTCTGCTCCAGATGATACCGAGAGACCCCTACCTGGGCCTGTGCGCCACGGTGCTGGCCCACGGCGGGTATCCCGTTCCCGACTCGATGTGGGACCACCACGGCAGACTGAACCCCGCGGCTCTCGGTGTAGCAAAGGAGGCCTATCGGCACGTGGAGCGGACGCGGCCGTGGGTGGGGAAGTGGAAGTCCCTGAAGGCCGCTGGCGTCTACCTCTCCCAGGAGTCGAAGTACTTCTACGGCAACACTAGCGACGACCAGTGGGATGTGGCGGCGAAGTACATGGGGGAGTTCCACGGGGCGCTGCTGATGACCCAGGAAGAGCACGTGCTGCGAGACGTGCTGACGCGCAACCAGTTGCCGCGTCTCTCGGACTACGCCGTGATCTACCTCCCGAACGCCGTCTGCCTCTCGGACGTGGAGCTGGAAGCGTTCCGAAACTACGTGAGGGAAGGGGGCACGCTGGTCTCTTCCTACCGCACCTCGCTGGCGGACGAATGGGGAAGGCCGCGGGGGAACTTCGGGCTGGCGGATCTCTTCGGGGTGGATGGCACGGGGGAGAAGATCGAGCCGTACGGGGCGCTGCAGATGAAAGTGGAGCCCTCGGAGCGGTTCCCGTTCCTGGCGTGGGAGAACCCGATGGTGACGCTGAACCAGGCGGCGCTGCTGGTGACGGCGCGGGAGGGGGCGCAGGTCACGGCGCAGTTGCACGACCGCTACCGCCCCAGCCCCAACCCGGGCAACCTCACGACGATGCTGAATGCGTTCGTGCGCGAGGAGCCGAGCGGGCCGGCGATCGTGGAGAGCCGCTGCGGGAAGGGCCGCTCCATCTACTTCGCGGGGAAAGTGTTCAGCGCGTATCTGTACAAGGGGTCGCCGGAGGTGCGCAAGCTGGCGGCACGGTGGCTCGTGGCCGACGAGGTATCTCGGGCGCCGGTGCGGCTGGAGGGGGCACCCGGCTCGGTGGAGATGACGGCGTATGAGCGGCCGCAGGAGGGGCGATGGATCGTTCACCTGGTGAACTTCCAGTCTATCCCGGGCCGCTGCCATTTCGATCCGCTGCAGGGCCCTGACGGCCGGCCTGATGTCGCCGTGCCGCTCACGGAGCACGTGATTCCGGTGCACGATCTTGTTCTGAAGGCGCGCACGGGGGGGCGGGCCTTGAAGGGCGTCACCTTGCAGCCTTCCGGGGAGGCCCTCCAGGTGGAGGAGAGGGATGGTGTGGTAGCCATCCGCGTCCCGAAGGTACACATTCACGAGGTGGTGGTGCTGGAGTTCGCGGAGGCTTGGGAGAGCGAGCCGGAGCGTTTCACGAACGAGCGGCTGGTTCCGCTGGTCCGCTGCCCCCGCGCGTAGACACGGAAGCGTAGGGGCGAACCCGTGTGTTCGCCCGGCGTCATGCCGCCCCCGTCTGCGCAGGCGAAAGCGTAGGGGCGAACCCGTGTGTTCGCCCGGCGTCATGCCGCCCCCGCGCGTACGCGCACGCGTGAAGGAGGTCTGCCCCTTGAGTACCGATGAAGGTCGTCTGGTGATGGAGTGGGACAAAGAGGGTGTGCATCTGGTCATGAGAACGGCCCGGTGGTCTGATCTGGAGAGCTACGCCGCGATGCACAAGACCCTCTTCGATGAGAGGGTGATGGCCGGCCCGAGGAACGCCAACCTGCGGAGCGGCGGGGAGCAGCTCGGCAGGCACCTCACCAACATGGCGTGCGGGCAGGGAGTCCTGCTCCTGGTGGACGTGGCGGGCCAAGTCGTCGCTGAGGGCACGCTCACGCCCACGGACGGGGATGGGTTCATCACCCTGGGCCTCCTGGTCCTGAAGGAGTACCGGGACAAAGGCATCGGCCGCCGCCTGATGGTGGCCCTGGAGGAAGAGACGCGTCGGCTGGGGAAGCGTCGCCTCTACCTCTCCGTCTGGTCTGCGAACGGTCCCGCATTCCACCTCTACACCTCTATGGGTTACCGGGAGGTCGGGCGTCTTCCGGGCTGGATCCGGTCCGACCTGGCGCCCGAGGGCGTCAGCGACATGGTTTACATGGTGAAGGACTTGTGAAGGTCCTGTGCGGGCAAGCGGCTCGCGCCGGTAGGTTGCTGCCCCCGGGATTGGGGGGCTGGAGGGTGACTCTCTCATGGTAACGGATGAAGGCCGCGTGGTCGAGGAGTGGCGCCAGGAGGGCAAGAGCATGGTGATCCGCACTCCCCGGTGGAGCGATCTCGAAGGCTACACGGCGCTGCAGAAGGCGCTCTACGACGAGAAGGTTATGGTCGGGCCGAGGAACGCGCCGCCGGACGCGAACCTGCGCACCGGGGGCGATCTCCTGGGGAAGCGCCTCACGAACATGGCGAGCCGGGTGGGGGTATCGCTCCTGGCGGAGGCGGATGGCCGGATCGTCGCTGAGGGCACTCTGACGCCCACCGATGGAGATGGGTTCATCATGCTCAACCTTCTGATCCTGAAGGACTACCACACCGAGGAGACCGGGCGCCGCCTGATGCGGGCCCTGGAGGAGGAGACGCGCCGGCTGGGGAAGCGTCGCACTTGCCTCACCGTCTGGTCCGCGAACACTCCGGCGTACACCCTCTATACCTCGCTTGGCTACCGAGACATCGTCCGTCTTCCCGACTGGGTTCGCTCCGACCTGGTGCCGGAGGGCGTCTGCGACCTGGTGTGGATGATGAAGGACCTGCGCCCGCTGGAAAGATGAGGCCGACGTGAGGAACGTAGACTATGCCGGGATGTTCGTGAAGGAGTTCCGCGAGGCGCTGGCGGAGAACCCCACGGCCTGGGTGCCCATCGGGCTGTTGGAGTGGCACGGCGAGCACATCGCCCTGGGATGTGACCTCATTGGAGCCCGGGAGTCCTGCCGATTGCTTGCCAGGACCTACGGGGGGATCGTGCTGCCGCCCACGTACTTCAGCAGGCCCGGTTTCAGCGCCTACGAGGGCACCATAGACTTCCCGCTGGAAGTGGCCGCGCCCACCCTCACGGCGCTCCTGCAGCAGTTGGAGAAGGTCGGGTTCAAGACCGCCGTTCTCCTCTCCTTCCACGGCGGCTCGGTTCAGGAGAAGATGCTCGCCCTGGCGCGCGAGGAGTACGAGAAGGAGGGGTCGATCCGCGTGGTGACGGTCATCCCCTTCACTCTGGTTGCGATGCCGGAGACCTCCTCTCACGCCACCCCCGTGGAGACCGCCGTGCTCAGGGCCCTCTGTCCGGAGGCCGTGGATGTCTCGCGCTTCACCCCGGCCAAGGAGTACCCGGGCACGTACGAGCTCCCGGGGCGCAGCGGGCTCAGGACGTGGCGGATCACGGACGTGGACGTGCGGAATGCGCCGCTCGACGCCTACGCCGAGGAGTTCCTCGGCAAGCTGGTGGAACGAGTGGGGAGGCTGCTGGATCCTACGGCCGCACCCGACCGCGAATAAACGCAAATGGACGCGAATGGACAGAGGTCCGGCTCTCGCCGCAGTCCGCCGTAGGGCGCGCGACGCCTGCCCTTCAGAGCCCATTCGCCCCTTTCGCGTGTATCTGCGGTTGTAGGACCAGGGAGCAGCACCTGGGATTGAAGAGGTCGAAATGGCGATAGTAACCCACACAGACGTAGAGGCCCTCAGGGCTGGCTTCGGGGATCCACCCGCGGAGTACGGCTCGATTCCGTGGTGGCTCTGGACCGGCGACCTGACACTTGACGAGCTTGACTGGCAGATGCGGGAGATGCGCGCCAAGGGCGTGCGCCAGTTCTTCATCTTCGCCTACGGTCCCCAGCCGCACGGCTACCTGACCGAGGCGTGGTTCGACCGCGTCGGCTTCGTCCTCGACCGGGCGAAGGCGCTCGGGATGCGTGCCTGGATCTACGACGAGTGGGACTGGCCCAGCGCCATCGCCGGGGGCAAGGTCACCGAGAGGAAGGAGTACCGCCAGAGGGTGCTCCTCGGGTTCGAGGAGCGCGTCGAGGGCCCGAAGGGAGTGGCACTCGACCTGACGCTGGGGCGGCTGTGCGACAGCCGGGCGGAGCGGATCCTGGCCGCGCCCCTGCGGGACGGGAAGCCGGATCTCTCCCGCAGCGTGGACCTGACGGGGAAGGTGCGGATCGAGGAGGGCCGCGCCCTCTGGGAGGCGCCTGCCGGCGAGTGGATCCTCATGGGGCTGGTCTCCTACACCCCCGTCGGGCAGGCGATCCACGGTCACGCCACGGACGTCCTCAACCCCGAGGCGGTGCGCTACTTCATCCAGGTGACCCACGAGGAGTATCTCAGGCGATTCGGCCAGCACTTCGGCGGCGTCCTACCCGGCTTCTTCATGGACGAGTGCTTCTTCATGGCGATGGGCAACGGCGACCTCAGAAACATCCACGCGCCGGCGGTTCCCTGGACCGCCCGGCTCGAGGAGGACCTGGCCCGCTTCGGCCTGGAGGACTCCGGGCGCTACTGGTGGGCCATCTTCCACGACGTGGGGGAGGAGTCGACCGTGACGCGGGCGCGCTTCTGGAACGCCCTCTCCACCCTCTTCGCCGATTCCCTCTATGGCGAGCTGAGCCGCTGGTGCGAGGCGCACGGCGTCCTCCTCACCGGTCATGGCTGCGAGGGGGCATCGCCATACCACATGCTCCCCTCCACCGGCGCCCACTTCCCGCAGATGGCGCAGATGCAGATCCCCGGCATTGACTGGCTGGGGACCCCCAACCTCCGGCGCGGCGGCCGGAACATGCGCTACGTGGCGAAGCTGGCGAGCTCCGTCGCCCACCACATCGGCCAGAAACGCTGCTTCGCCGAGGCGCCCAATCCGCTGTCGTGGACCGCCCGGTGCGCCGACATCAAGCGCACCACCGACTGGCTCGCCGCCGGCGGCATCAACATGTTCAACCCGTGCGGGGCGATCTACACCATCTCCATGCACGCTCACTCCCCTGGGCCCTTCGGCTACCAGTGGCCGTACTGGGAGGAGATGCCGCGCTACTTTGATTACGTTCACCGGCTTTCGTACCTGATGAGCCAGGGGCGCCACGCCTGCGACGTGGCCCTCTACTACCCGATGCTGAGCGCGGGCGCTCACCTGGGTCCCAGCCGGAACCCTCGCCGGGACGGGAGAATCTCCGCCGAAGGGGTCTTCCTGGAGAAGGGCCTCAACAACGCCGCCTTCGCGTTCCTGGAGAACCAGGTAGACTTCGATTTCGTCTACGACGAGGCGCTCCGCCAGGCGAAGGTGGGCGACGGAAAGCTCCTCATCGGCGACGATGCCTACTCAGTCCTCGTCCTTCCCCCGTCCCAGCTCATCGCCTCCGATATCCTGCTCAAGCTCAAGGAGTTCGCGGCGGGCGGTGGGCGAATCATCGCCCTGGGGATGCTCCCGACGCAGGCGCTCGACATCGTCGGCGCCACCGGCATGGACGGCGAGCGCTGCCGGGCGGAGTTGCAGGCGATCTTCGGTCTGGACCCGGCGGAGACGGCCAGCGCGGCCGTGGGCGGGGGCGAAGGGGATATCCTCCGCAAGGGGAACGCCGCGTTCCTGCGCGTGGGCGGCGATGCGCCGGAAGAGCGGGTGGATTCTCTTCTCCTGCAGGCGCTCGATGAGGGCCTCGCGCGCGACGTGCGCGCTCGAACGCTCGATGGCTCGGCGATGGATCTGTCGTACAATCACCGGCAGGTGGGCGATACCCACGTCTACTTCTTCGCCAACCTGGGTGACCAGCGCTTCCGAGTGGAACTCTCCCTGCGCGAAACGGGGTGCGCGGAGTACTGGGACATCGAAACCGGGGAGTGCCATCCGCTCGAAGGGGCGAGGATCGCCGGCGGCAGGCTCGTCTTCGAGCGCGCCTTCGGCCACTGCGACTCCTTCGCCGTGGTGGTGCGGCCGGGCGAGCTTCCTGCTCCCGGCGGCGGGCGCGTTTCTACGGGGGCGGCGACCGCGCCGCTGGTGCTCGCGGAGACGTGGAAGTTCAGCATCGAGCGCGACAACACCTTCCCGCTCCCTTGCCTCACCGTCCGGTCCAACAGCCTGCGGAACGTGCAGCGGTACGAAGCGAGCTTCGAGGTAGAGAGCGTGCCCGCGCGCGTCGCTCTCCTCGTGGATGCGTTCGACGACCGGGGCGTCGCGCCGGGCGTAGACTGCTACCATGCGGTGCTCATCAACGGCACGGAGGTGGGCGCCCTCGTTCCGAACCAGTCCTTCGACCATCGGATGCGCGAGGCGGACATCACCGCGCACGTGCGCCCGGGTCTGAACCAGGTGGTCTTCCAGGTAGCGGCGAACCCGTACATCGCTCAGCCGCTTCTCGCCAGCCTGAGGCTCATCGGGGAGTTCAAGATCCTGGAGTGCCAGGTGGATGCGGTGGGCAGAGGCGACAGTGCCTACGACGCGCACGGCGTCCGCTTCGAGCGGGAGATCACCGGCCGACTCGCCAAGATAGACGCCGAGGAGACGATCCAGGTGGGGAGCTGGGCGGAGCAGGGGTATCCCTTCTACTCCGGCGCGGGAGTCTACACTCAGGATGTGGATCTGGCGCCCGAGTTCCTGCGTGCCGGGGATGTCCTTCTCAAGCTGGATGGGATGCGCGATATCGTGGCTCTCCGCGTCAATGGAGTGCGTGTCGGGGCGAGGCTCTGGCCTCCCTTTGAGTTCGCCATCGGCAAGTACCTCAAGCCGGGGGTGAACCGGATCGAGATCAAGGTCCTGAACGCGATGGTCAACATGATGCAGGCCAATCCGGTTCCCGCCGGGCTGCTCGGGCCGGTGGCGCTGGAGCCGCGGCCGGAAGGCGAGTAGGGGCAGGGCATTCCATCGGCCGGTGCGGGAAGGCATCAGCTCTCTGGAGTGCTGCGCGCTGAACGTGAGGAACCGTCCGGGGACGGTGAGCCGCCTGGACGCGGCTCGCGCGAGACCCGGGCAGAAGGAGTCACATCAATGGAGAAAGTGCGAGCCGGCGTCGTGGGGATGGGCCGGGGGTGCGGCCTGGCGAAATGGATGGCGCAGCGGATCCCCCAATATGAAGTGGTGGCCGTGTGCGACCGATCCCCTGAGAGGCTGAAGAGCCGGGCGGCGGAGATCGAGGTCCCCGACCTCAAGCTATACACCGACCATCGGAAGATGCTCGCGGAAGAGCAGCTCGATGCGGTCATGGTCGAAACCGACCCCTGTGCCATCGCCGAGGTGGCGTGCGACGCGCTCTACTCCGGGCGGCACGTCATCTGCGACGTGCCGCTCTCCTACCGGCTGCACGATTGCTGGGACATCGTCATCGCCGTGGAGCGCACCGGCCTCAAGTTCCAGATGGGAGAGCAGCTCCGTTACGCCCGGTTCATCCACGAGTGGCAGCAGATGAACATGGAGGGCCGCCTGGGGAAGATCCTCTACGCCGAGGGGCAGTACATCCATGACATCGGGAACGGCCGCATGTTCTGGGACCCCGTGCAGGGCAGGTACTACGGCGTCGCGGATGCCGATGGCGTGCCCGGCCTCGTGCAGAGCGACCGCCGCCCGATGCACGCCCTCACCTACAACCCCCACGAGCTCAGCCCGATCCTCAAGGTCCTGCAAGACCGGGTGCGGACGGTCTCGTGCATGGCGACCCGGCGCGGGGGCTACACCTATCAGGTTCCCGACCGCTCCGATCTGGAAGTCGCGCTGATGCGCACCGAGGGCGACACGATCATCCGGATTGTGAACGCCTTCGGCTGCCCGGATCCCGGCGTCCGTCAGCACTGGTACAGCTTCATGGGAACTAAGGGGCAGGTGGAGCTGAAGCGGGCCCGTTGGGATCGGCCCAAGGTCTGGTTCAAAGACGAGAACATGGCCGACTACGTGGCCGTGGAAGACCTGGGGTGGAGCCCCGCCGAGGTGAAAGAGGAGGCGGCCGGCACCGGGCACGGGGGCCTCGATTTCTACCCGATGTACCGGTTCGCCCGGGCGATCCTCGAAGACACGCCCACGGACATGGATGTCTACCTGGCGGCCGAGGCGTGCGCTCCCGGCATCGTGGCCGGGATCTCCGCCGAGTATGAGGGGCTCCCCTTCGCGGTGCCGGACTTCCGGCCCGGCCCGCACCGGAAGGCGGGGGAACCCCCTGCCACCTACATGGCCCGGAGCCTTTACGGCGACATCGAGCGCGAGGGCGCCACGCACCATCCGCGGGGCAATGCGTAGTATAATGCGTAACAGGTGATCGGCAGGCGCCTGGCTGGAACCGACCGGAGTCCGAGGGCGAGTGCAGCAGGCAGGTGCCTACGCGAGGGGTGTCGAACTGACTGACCACTCAGTGACCATGCCGGTGCCTGGGTGGTTCTGGACGTGCGGTCGCTCATAGGCTACGGGTGGCTTGCGGAGACCAGAGCCCCGGGGACCACTGGAGGTGATGGATGCAGACAGGACGGCGCAATCGCCTTGGATTGGTGGGT
This sequence comes from Armatimonadota bacterium, assembly GCA_016199585.1. Lineage (GTDB taxonomy): Bacteria > Armatimonadota > JAAZEB01 > JAAZEB01 > JAAZEB01 > JACQGM01. The sequence continues at coordinate 11,361 of JACQGM010000252.1, read as the reverse complement.
ACGGCTGTCGGAGCGCTCTTCGTGCTCGCACTCGCCGTTCAGCCGCGTCTCTGCTCCGCCCCCACGGCAGAGGATGACAGGCGCGGAAAGGACTTCCTCGTTGTGCCGACATCCGGCCCATTGGCGGGGAAGACCATCTATGGCAACTCCCATGCGTTGCTCATCGGCGTCAATGAGTACGCCAAGCTCCCTCGTGACTCCTGGCTCGAGTACGCGGTCGACGACGTCACTTCGCTGCGTGAGGTACTCATGCGGTCCTACGCCTTCCCCTCTGGGAACATCACAGTTCTCACCAACCGCCAGGCCACGGCGGAGGGTATCCGGAAGGCTCTGGCTTCCTTGTCGGACAGGCGAAGGGTGCAACCAGACGACCGTGTGCTCATCTACTTCTCGGGGCACGGCCAGACCGTCAAGCTGCCAACCGGGGGTGAAATGGGTTACCTCATTCCCTACGATGCCGATGTGGATATCGAGGATGTAGAGAATCCCGGCCCCTTCCTCGCCAGTTGCCTCCCGATGAAGGCCGTGTGGGACTACCTGGAGTCCAGCCAGGCAAAACACGTCCTGCTCCTGGTGGATGCCTGCTACAGTGGCCTGTTGGCGAGACCGCGCACACCGGAGAGCGTCAGCCCCGAAGTCCTGACCGCGCTCGCAGGCCGCCGCGCGGTTCAGGTGATCACGGCGGGTCGCCGAGGTGAGCGCTCCTTCGAGATGACGAAGTACGGACATGGCGCCTTCACCTACAAGTTGCTCGACGAGTTGAGGGCGCGTGCGGACGACCGCGGATCCGTCTTCACCGCCTCGGAGCTCTACGTTGCTGTGAAGCGGGGCGTCGCTAATGCGAGCGCCGGAAAGCAGACCCCACAGATGGGCGACTACGATACCGAAGGTGACTTCATCTTCGTTCCTACTGCGCCTGCCTCCGTCGCCGCTCTGGAATCACCTCCAAGTGGCGATGCGACCGCTCCGCTTGCTGCGGATCCACCCTCACAGGCACAGGCTGGGCAAGTGTGGGTCTGCCCGATCGATGGTGCGCCGATGGTCTACGTGCCCGCTGGTGAGTTCACGATGGGTGGGCCGCAGTCTGAGTTCGACAACAGCCCTGGTCGGCGCCTGTTCCTACCCGCATTCTACATCGACAGGCACGAGGTCACCAATGAGCGGTACGCGCGCTTCCTGAACGCCACATCCGAGCGGATGCGCGAGCAGTATGGGGACCTGAAGGACCCATTGGGGTACAAGTACGTCAATCTGTCGGATTGTATGTTGGAGTGCGTGGGCGGGCGGTGGCGACCCAAGCCAGGGCTCGATAGGTATGCGGTCGTGGGCGTGACGTTCTACGGTGCACTGGCGTACGCGGCTTGGGCGGGAAAGGTGATACCCACGGAGGCGGGCTGGGAGAAGGCGGCGCGGGGCATGGACGGCCGACGGTACCCTTGGGGAAACGATTGGGATCCGAGGAGATGCGATGCCTGGGCTTTCACGGGTGGGCGCCCATCCAGCCCCGTAGGCAGCTACCCGGGCGATGCGTCTCCATACGGCTGCATGGATATGGCTGGGAACGTGTTTGAGTGGACATGCTCCTGCGATGACGGTACCACCTACCAGCCTGGGCCAGGTGATCGGGGTGGACCCTATCTCTACACCAAGCCTGGGGTAGCACGGCTTGCCGATCGGGGAGGCGATGGGGTCAGGGCGACTAGTCTCTGGGGCCATAAGACGGAGTGGGCCTCGGGAACGGATCCCGGCCGCGGGTTCCGGTGCGTGAAGGCCCCTGAGCCAGCAACTCGGTGATGTGAATGGATGCGTGCGGGGGTGGTGGGACTTCACTGCTGAAACGCCGTTTCCCAGCACAGGAGTCTGGCATCCGGGCTGCGGGAATGCAGCCGGCCATCAGGCCAGGATCGTCTCCACCAACTGCCGCACCCGCGCGAGCTCCTGCGGGCGGGTGCGCGCCTCGCCCTTCTCGCAAGCGAGGACGCGGGCGCTCCCGACGATGCGCGCGCCGTAGACGCGCAGCCAGGAGGCCATGACCCCTTCGTGGGACTCGAAGCCGCCGTCCGTCGCCACGGAGATCAGGGCGGCGCGCTTGCCGCGGAGAATGGTCTGGTGGCGGTAGTAGCCGTGCGTCCGATCAATGAAGTTCTTCGCGATCCCGGGCGGGCTGTTCCAGTAGACCGGCGCGCCGAAGATGAAGAGGTCGGCGGCCATGAGCCGCGCCCACAACTCCTCGAAGTCGTCCTCCTGGATGGCGCAGCGCCCCAGCGTCATGCAAGCGCGGCACCCCCGGCAGGGCTGGATGTCGTAGTCGGCCACGCGCAGGAACTCGCCGGTCGCGCCGGTGCGCTCCTGCAGCAGCCGCAGCGCCTCGGCAACCAGGATGTCCGTGTTCCCGTCACGGCGGGGGCTTCCCGACAGCCCCAGGATGCGGCGGATGGTGTTGCTCATCGGGGTTCCTTCACCGGTGGGGGGAGCGGGGCTTCGGCGATGCCCCGCCCTCCCGCTATCCGAACTGGCGATCCAGTGACTCGATCGCCTTCTGCAGCCGGTCTTGCGCCTCGCGGGCGACCTCGGCCAGGTTCGCGTTGCGGACCATGCTGAGGGCGACGGTGGGGTTCATCGCCGAGACGACCACCCCGCCCTCCTTCTCGTAGAGAATCACGTTGCAGGGCAGGAGGATGCCCAGCTCCTGCTCCTCCTGCAGCGCCTGATAGGCGAGGCCCGGGTTGCAGGCGCCGAGGATCACATAGCCGGGCATGTCAACGCCCTTCTTCTCCTTCATCGTCTGGCGCACGTCAATCCGGGTGAGGATGCCGAAGCCTTCCTGCTTCAGCGCCGCGATCGCCTGCTCCTCCGCCTGCTGGAGCGGCACGCTCAGGCGCGCTCGAATACCGTAGGGGGGTCCGGGTTCCTTTGCCATGGCTGTCGCCTCCTCGCTGCGCGGCGGCACGCCGGGAGAACGGCGCCCGGGGTCGAGGCGCTCCACCGCCGGCGCGGCCCCACGTGCAAGACTGTTACCCGGTCGGGGCGCGCGGCAAACCTCCTGGCGGACGACCAACAACGGCTTGCGCCCCGTTCGCAGCGCCTGGTCGGCTCCGGTTCGCGATCAGGAGCCCCGCGCCGACCAGCAGCGTGCCCAGAGCGACCCCTGCGGTGAGCCGCTCTCCCAGGATCCACGCGCTGAAGACCACCCCGAAGATCGGTACCGTGAACTGGAACGCTGCGAGGCGGCTGGCCGCATAGCGGTCGAGGAGCGAGTTCCAGGCCGCGAACCCGAAGCCCGCCACCACCAGTCCCTGGTAGAGGATCGCCACCCAGCTCGCCGGCAAGACCGGAACGACCACCGGTCCCTCCAGCGCGCGGGAGACGAGGAAGAACCCCGCCACGCCCGGCACGATCTGACCCGCGAGCACCTGGTAGGGGGTCAGGCCGCGGCGGTAGGCCCACTTGGTGATCGTCACCAGCGCCCCCAGCAGCACGGCGCTCACGCACACCAGAGCGTCGCCGAGGAAGCTGCCGCCCTGCAGGCGTTCGGCGACCACGGCGGCCACCCCGGCGAACGCCAGCAGCAACCCGAGCGCCTTGGGGGTGGAGAGCCGGTCGTCGTGCAGGACGAAGTGAACGAACACGGCGACGAAGAGCGGGTGCGTGGCGAGAAGCAGCGTGGAGTGCCCGGCGCTCGTGAAGCGCGTGCCGGCGTTCAGCAGCGCGATCTGGGCCACGAACATCACCGCGATCACCCCGAGCGTGGGCCAATGCCGGCGCTCCGGCCAAATGGCAATCCCCCGCGCCGCGCACCAGAGGAGAATGGCCAGGATGCCGATTAGAAAGCGCCAGCCGGCGAGAGCCACCGGCGGCACCTCGCGCAGCGCCACCTTGATCGCCGGCGCCAGCCCGCCCCATCCGGCGCACAGCAGCAGCACGAGCGCCACCACCCACCCCTCCATCGCCGCCCTATCACCCGCGCGCCTCGGATCGTGCCCGTCTGCCATCGCATCCGCCCGCTCCGCCGCCGCCACCCCCGCTGCTCTCCTCGCCGCCATCCAGACTCCCTTCGTGGTCCCCCTTGATCGGTTGGGCGACGCACCCCCGTTCTCCTGCTGGGAGGAGATCGGCACTCTCCGTGGTATAATAGTGGAGTGGGGGTGCGGCCATGACGACGACTGCTGCGCGGAAGCTCACCTTCGAGGAGTTCATACGGACTGCCGACGAGGACGCCGCCTACGAGTTGGTGGACGGGAGGCGCGAACTTCTGATGGCACCGCGAATGATCCACGGGAGCGTGCAGGGCCTCCTGGTGCGCTGCCTGTGGGAGCACCTCGGTGAAGCCGTCGGCGGCTACCTCGGCACGGAAGTTGACTTTCCGACGATTCCCTCCCACGGGCGCCGCGCGGATGTCGTCTACCTGGCCCCGGGGCACGTGACGCCGGAAGAGTGGTTGAGGTGCTGTCTCCTGGCGAGGAGAGCCGCGATACCATTGACAAGCGTGAGGAGTACGCGCGTGCTGGCGTCGCCAACTGCTGGATCGCGGATCCGGGCGACCAGACTCTTGAGCTGCTCGTTCTGAGTGACGATGGCACCTACGCCACGACGGCCCTCCTGGGCCACGATGATACTCTGACGACGCCGCTCTTCCCTGGCCTCCGAGTGCCGCTGCACCGGATCTTCCGTCGTTGGTAGTGGCCGCGCGCTCACCCCTACCACCGCACATGACCGCGAATAGACAGGGATCCGGCCTTCACTGAAGCCGGCCGCGGGGCGCCGGCAGCTCATGGCCGATTCGCGTCAATCGGCGTGTGTCTGCGGTTGTAGGACGACTTGACTGACCATTCACTGGAGGAACCATGCGAAACCGCTCTCTGCTCCTCGCGCTCACCGCCATCGGGGCGCTGCTCCCTGCGCGTGTTCTTGCCGCCAGCGTCGCCTACGCGGCACGCACCGTCGGCGGCGTCAAGGCCCACGTCATCACCGTGAACATGAATGACCCCGATGTGAAGGTCTCGACCGTCCTGGCGCAGGACTTCCCCGGCGGCGACGAGCCCTTCACCAGTCTCGTGAAACGCTCCGGCGCCGTCGCCGCCGTGGACGGCACCTTCTTCGACAAGTACACCCGCATCCCGATCGGCGACATCGTCATCAACGGGAAGCAGTGCCACCAGGGGCGCATGGGAACGGCCATGGCCATCACCCCGCAGAACAAGGTCCTCTTCGGACGGGTGGTGTGGGGGCACGCCGCCGATTGGACCGGCTACGAGACCGTCCTCGCCTGCGGCCCCACCCTCGTCAAGAGCGGGCAAGTGGACCTGAAGGTGAGCGAGGAGCGCTTCCGCGACCCGCACGTGCTCGGCAGCGGCGTGCGCGTGGCGCTGGGACTGACGGCGGCCAACAAGCTGCTGCTGGTCGCCGTGCCGCGCGGGATCACGCTGGCGAAGCTGGCTGAGACGATGAAGGCCCTCGGGTGCGTCGAGGCGATGAACCTCGACGGGGGCGCCTCGATGGCGATGTGCTACCGGGGCAAGGTGGTCGTGCCCGCCGGGCGCCGCCTGACGAACGCCCTCGTCGTCTACGAGACCTCGCAGCACGTGCAGGGCCTCGAGCCCCCGGCGGCGCACCCCGAGGGCAACGGCGGCCAGCCGCCCCGGTGGGCGCAGCGCGGCCTGGAGGCGGTGCCGGAGGGCATCCCGATCTACCCCGGCGCAACGGCCCGACCCCTCACGGAGTGGACGGACGCGCCGCCGGTCTACGCCACCAATGACGGCTTCGATGCGGTGCTGGCGCACTACCGGTCGGAGTTGGGTGAGCGTGCGCGGGTGCAGACCTTCGCCGAGGGCGAAGAGCGCACCGCGCTCGTGCGGGTGACATCGGGCGCCGGCGCCGGGACGCTGGTGCAGGTGGTGCGGCGCGGCGCCGGCCCCACGATCCTCGTCATCAGCCCGGCAGGGACCGCGGTGCCGAGCCACTTCTTCTGGCAGGACGGAGGAGGGTAGCCGGAAACGCCCCTCGGCGGGAGGACTTCCGGTTGGTGCCCTCAGTCGAGGGCGCAGCGCGCCGCCCGGCGGAGGTCGGGAATGGCGTGCATCGCCTCGCCCGCCACGATCACCACGAGTTGGTCGCCCGGCTGCAGGAGCGTGTCGCCGCCCGGCACGATCTCGCGCCCGCCGCGTTTGAGCGTCACCAGCAGGCACCCGGGCGGTAGGCCCAGGTCGCGCACTCGCCGGCCGTCCATCACCGAGCGCGGCTCCACAACGAGGTCCACCAGCGCGGGCTCGCCGGCCTCCTGGGGCTGTTGGTCGCTGCGGTGAAGGTCGTACTCCAGCAGCGCCTCATAGACCGGCTTTTCGCGCAGGTGCTCTGCCACCAGGTAGGCGACCAGGGCTGCGACGGCTACGGCGAAGAGTTGCTCGTAGTTGGCGGTCATCTCGATAATGAGGACGATGCCGGTGAGCGGCGCGCGCACGACGGCGCTGAAGAGCGCGCCCATTCCCAGGACGGCGAACGCTGCGGGAGCGCCGGTGAAGCCGGGTACGTAGCGGGCGCCCGCCTCGCCGACGAGGAGGCCGGCGAGCGCGCCAAGGGTCAACAGCGGGGCGAAGATGCCGCCTGGGACTCCAGTCGCGTAACTCACCATCGTCAGGCCGAACTTTACCGCCAGCAGCGCCAGGATCACCTGCGGCGCGGCGATCTGCCCGCGCAGGATGTGCTCCGCCGTCTGGTGTCCGCTGCCGACTGCTTCCGGAAGCCACCAGGCCACCAGGCCGGCCAACGCGCCGACCGCGACCGGCTGGGCCCAGACGGGGAGCCATCGCGGGTTGTGGAACTGCCGGAGCGTTCCGAGCAGGCCACGGTTGAAGGCGACGCCGAGCAGGCCGCAGACGACGCCGACCAGAGCCGCCAGGGGCAGGGCACCGAGGGGCGGCGCCGGGTAACCGGAGACGTGGAATGAGGGGAGCTGCCCGGTGAAGGCGCGGGTGATGATGTCGGCGGCGAGCGCCGAGATGAGCGCCGTGCCGTAGGTGAGGGGGGAGAGTTCGCGCTGCAGCTCCTCCAACACGAAGATGAACCCGGCCAGGGGCGCGTTGAACGCGGCCGCCAGGCCCGCGCCCGCGCCGCTCGCAATGAGGTGCGACTCGGAGCGACGGGGCACGCGCAGCACGTGCGCCAGCGCCTTTCCCGCCGCCGCGCCCATCTGCACCGTGGGACCTTCCCGGCCGAGCGACAGCCCCGCTCCGATACTCAACAGGCCGCCCGCGAACTTCACCGGCAGCAGCCGGCGCCAGTTCAGGGGGCGCAGGCGCAACAGCACTGCCTCTACGTGGGGAATGCCGCTCCCGGCGGCGCTCGGGGCGAAACGCCGCGTGAGCCGCCCCGCCAGCCCCGCCATCACTGCTGCAAGCACCGGCAAGACAGTCCATCCCCATGCTGGCCGCTGGTGCAGCCACGCGAGGGCCTGGATCCGCACCTGATCGACCGAGAAGAGCGCCCACTGAAACGCAACCGCGACCGCGCCGGCTAGAAGTCCGACCGCGCCGGCCCGCGTGAAGTGAACCTGCCGGCGCTCCCGTATGTGTGCGAGGTGCCGCCGCTCTCGCTCCTGCGATAGAGCCTTTTCGGCCTGTACGGCCGCCTGGCGCTCCGGCGTTCCTGCTTCGCCACGCGAACTCGTGCCCCGTTGGCGCGTCCTTTCCGCCCTGCTGCCAGTTTCTCCCTTGTTCATGTTCCCTTCCCACCACTGCCATTGTACCACTACCGCGCGCCGATGCCACCTTCCTGCCCGGCACGGGCAAGTTGGGACCTGCCGCTCCGGCCGGAACCCGGCCTCGTGGGGCGAGCACTCCACCGTGAACACATCTACTTCTTCCACCTGGCGGGGCCACGCGTGCGCGCTGGGGGCGGCGGCCTTGTGGGCCGTCTCGGCGGCGCTCGCCAAGCGCCTCTTCTCCGCTGGAAAGACCTGCTTCACGGGGAGATACAGGTATCCTCGCCAAAGAGGAGTTCAACGTCTCACACCTCAATGTCCAACACCGGAATTCCCACCCGCTGCTTTCTGTTCTCACCGGGCAGCAGATTGGTTTTCCTCTGCGGCACGTCGCCGCGCTCGCTCTCATGCTGCGCTCGCTGCTGCGTCAGCAGACTGGACCCGTGCTGAACAGTGTGCTTGCCGTATCGCTCCCGCAGTTCGTCCACCGCTTGATAGATTCGGCCGACCTTCTCCACTTGCGTCGCGTTCTCAAACAGACTGTATTGCAGGTTCCGCGCTGACACCAGCCCTGCCAGCACCACCCCCGAAGAGCGATACGGAACGTTGGGGCGGTAAATCTGCGCGAACCCCTCCCGCAGAAACCGAAACAGGTCGGCAGGATACGCGCTGGGGCGGTTGAGTTTCAGTTCAATCGCTGCATCGCGGAACTCCTGCGTGCGCAGCATCGCCACCAGACGCCGCGCTGCTAACTGGTGGCGACGCGCTTTGATGCAGGCGTCTTCGAGGTTGCGCGACAGTTGCGCGAACACGAACGACTCGTCGTGGGAGGGCGGAGTGAACGTCCGGGTCTTGCTGATGGTTTGGTAGCTGCTTTTGGATTCGGTGATGATGGGATGCGCGCTGCGCCCGTTGAGTTCGTGCCAGACTTGCAGGTGGGGTTTGGCCAGGTGCTTGGCAAGGAATCCCTCCGAGCAGCGGGCGTACGCTAACGCCGTCCGCACGCCCAACTTCCTGAGCAGCGCCGCTGTGTTGCTGCCGATGCCCCAGATCTTCTCCAGCGGCAGTTCTGCCAGATACAGGTGAATCTCTCTGCCGGGAATGGCGGTCAGTCCGTTGGGTTTGTTCCATTTGGAAGCGATTTTAGCTAACACTTTGGTCAGGCTGACACCGATGGAGACCGGGATGCCTAACTCTCCGGTGACGGTGGCGTTAATCTTCCGGGCGATGAGTTCATACGAGCCGCAATACTCCCGCCGCAGCCCCGTCAGGTCAACGAACGCTTCGTCAATGCTGTACTCTTCGACTTCGGGCGAGAAGCGTCGCAGTACCGCAAACAGGCGGAGGGAAAACAAGGAGTACGTCTCATAGTCAGACGGCAGAATGATGGCATCGGGGCAGACTCGTCTTACTTGGGGAATCATCATGCCGCGCTCGACGCCTCGGGCTTTGGCTTCGTAACTGGCGGCGGCGACGATGCCGCGCTCCAAGCCGGTGACGACGGGTTTGCCTCTCAGTTCGGGATGGACGGCTTGTTCACAGGAGGTAAAGAAGGCGTCCACGTCCAGATGCAGGATAGCGCGGGACCAATTGTGGACGGTGAGCGGTTGAGACGTCATCGGTCGTGCCTCCCCGAAGTCTTTGCCCTCTTGTTCCGCCGCTCCCTCACTTGTACTTGCGCACGACCCCTGTAACCACGCCAGCGATTTTGAGTTCGCGCTGCGGGCGGATGGGCTTGTATCGGGCATTGGCGGGAACGAGCGTCACGCTCTCTCCCCGCTTGCGCAGATACTTCATCGTCCACTGCCCGTCCACCTCTGCAACCACGATATCGCCGCTTTCGGGTGTGCGTCCTCTGTCCACCAATACCATGTCGCCGGGGAGGATGCCCGCATCGTTCATGGAATCTCCTGAGACCCGCAGCAGGAAGGTCGCCTCGCGGTTCTCAATCAGCAGGTCGTCGAGCGAGAGGGTGTCTGCGATTTCCTCTTCGGCAGGGCTGGGGAAACCGGCTTCGACTGCGCCCAGCACCCTGAGGGAATGATTCACCGAGCGGGGAATGAGTCGTCCCGTGCTATCGCGGCGGAGGACGCCCTGCTTCTCCATCTGGTCAACGACCTTAGCGACTGCGCCTTTGGAGCGCAAGCGGAACAACTGCGCCATCTCGGAGAATGAAGGCATCCGCCCCTTGCGCTGGTAGAACTGCTTGAGCGTCGCCACCCGTGACTGAACTTTCGTGTGGTCTATCGTTCCCTTCTTCATGTCCTTCATTATAAGAGAACGAGCGTTCACTTGTCAAGCGGGAGAATTCCGCGTGGTCCCGGCGAGGGCGTTTCCCGCGTGGTCTCGAAGCGCAGACACAGCCTGCGCTCTCTATCACTCGGTCAGCATCAGCAGGCGAAAAGGATTCCAGCAGGAGGAGACGAAGTTCAAGACAGAGGAAAGGGATGAAGACGTGACCGGGTATCGTTCCCCGACCGGCAGGAATGCGCCCCCCGGCAGCGCGAATATCCCACCGTGAATGCGTTCATCTCCCTTACCTGGCGGGGCCATGCGTGCGCGCTGGGAGCGGCGGCCCTGTGGGCCGTCTCGGCGGCGCTCGCCAAGGGTCTCTTCTCCGGGAGCCTCGATGTCTTCTCGGTGGCCCAGACGCGAGCCCTGGTGGGGTTTCTGTTCCTCTGGCCGGCGCTTCTCCTCTTCCGGCGGCCGCTGGCGCGCCTCGCCCCCCGGGAGGTGCCCTTCATGGCGCTGGTCGGAGCGAACTTCGTCCTGATCCACGCCAGTTACTACTATGCCATCTCACTGATGCCGGTGGCGGTGGCGATCCTCATTCAGTACATGGCTCCGCTCCTGATCCTCGCCTGGGTGCGCGGCGCGCGCCGCCGGCCGGTGGAGCCGACGCTATGGGCCGCCGCCCTCCTCTGCCTGGCGGGGTGCGCGCTGGTCGCGGGCGTGAGCGGAGACGTGGGAGGCATCGGGGCGAGGGGCCTGGCGGCCGGCGTGGTATCGGCGATCACCTATGCCGCCTACATCCTCCTCGCCGAATCAGGGGTGCGACGGTTCTCTCCCTGGACCATCCTCTGCTACGGCCTCGGCTTCGCGGCGCTCTTCTGGGGCGTCCTGCGCCCCTGGTGGCGTTTTCCCTACCAGGCGCTCACGCCCGGCACGGCCGGGCTGCTGGTGTTCATCGCGGTGATGGGAACGGTGCTCGCCTTCGGCCTGGTGTCGGTGGCGCTGCGCTATCTCCCGGCCGGCCCCGTCGGCATCACCACTACCGCCGAGCCGGTGATCGCGGCGGGCGTGGCGTTCATCCATCTCCATGAGCACCTCACGGCCACCCAGCTCGCGGGCGGCGCGCTGGTGCTCGCCGGGATCCTTCTCTCGCACCGCGTTCCGGCGGGGGAAGCTGCACCGGAATGGCATGGTTCCCGCAGGGCCGAGGAGGGGCAAGAGGGGGCCGCGGCGGGCGTGAGGGGGACGCTGCGGCGTGAGCAGGGACGATGAGTGAGGCAAAGGCGAGGGGGAAGCGGGCCGGCGGAGACCGCCGTTGGCGCCTGCTGCGGCGCGCGCTGATGGTGGCGGGGATCGCGATGGCCCTCACCGCGGTGCCGACGCGGCTGCCGGTCGAGCCGCCACCCCCACCCCCGCCGCCCCCGCCGGCCGAG
>JACQGM010000047.1 GCA_016199585.1 Armatimonadota bacterium | reverse complement strand
CCCGTCGCAACAGCTTGCGACACGAACGAGAGTACCGGGAACCAAGGAATTGCGCCATTCTGCCGGTCGAACTCCCTTCAGAAATGGATGAAGTCGAGGTTAGGGGGTGAACCGGACTTTGTGAAGATTCTGGAGCCGTGGGGATAACGGCGGAACCCCGCGCGCGCGGATGAGTTCCTGAGACTGAGCGGCCCGGAGACTCCGGGCCGCCCGGTTCGAGGGCGGGGTGGTGCGGAGAGCGCGACGCGGCACCGCCCCATGACGACGGTCCCCGGCAGATCCTCGTTCCAGAGCCTCCGGCGCATATCTGCACGCCCGTCCGGGTAGATGCAGCCCATGAAGCCGAGCTTCACGACGAGTTCGGAGGGGGTGAGGAACCTATGCGACGATGGATATGGTCGGGCATCGGCGCGCTGGCGCTGGCGCTGCTGGCGGCGCCGGCGCACGCCGGAAAAGCGATTGTGGTGGATTGGAAGGCCGCGCTAGTCTATCCCCTGGATGACGGGGAACTGGTGCGCGGCCCGTTGATCACGAATAACGGCAAGGTATTGAAGCCGAGACACCTTGGTACCTTCCGCATCAGCGAGAAGCTCGTTGACAAGCGCTCCAACATGTACAACAAGCACGGGAAGCCGATCCAGCCGGGTGAGGAGGGGGCGCGCATGCCCTACTGGATGCGCCTCGGCGGCACCGCACAGGGCTTCCATCAGTCAAGCCTCTTCAACTCGGAGGGTCCCCGCCACCGCTCCAACGGGTGCTACCGGCTGTCACGCGAGACGGCAAAGTGGCTGTTCAGCTGGGCGCCGAAAGGCACGCCGGTCTACGTGGTGAGTGACGTGTGCGTCTCGAAGTTCGCCTGGCTGGGGAACTCGCGGTGCGAGCGGGCGGCTGCGCCGGCGACGGCGAAGAAGCCGGCGGTGGCCGTGGCCCCGCCCGCCACCCGGTCCACCGTGGCGAGCGCAACCGCCGTTGAGGGTCGGCGCCGCACGGCCCTCCTCGTCCCCGCGCGCGCCCAGACCCGGCGCCTGCGGTAGCCGCAGCGTCGCGCGCTGAACGAAAGCCGAGGGGCGGGGCTACCTGCCGGGGTCCCCGCCCCTCTCGGAGCGCGTGGCGCATGGCAGTCCCTTGCGCCGCCGATGGCGCGGCGAGTGATGGGCCGCTGGCGCGCGTCAGCGCCGCTTCGTGCGCGGCGGCTTGCTGCCCTTGCCGGTGGGGGCATCCGGTCGGCAGAAGCGAGTGCCATCCGTCTTGCGCCCATCCGTTTCCGTTGGCGCCCCGAGCATCCGCGTGCGCTTCATTTGCCGGATCGCGGCTCCGGTATCCGCCTCAAACCGGGTCTTCGGCATCGGGCCCGTGCCCTCCCGTCCTGGCCCTCGTCCTCGTCTTCAGCATTCGCTGTGCCCGCAAGCGTGGCAGGTCATGCACCCCTCTTCATGGACGAAGGCCGCCAGGCCGCAGTTCGGACAGATATCGGCGGCCACGTGCAGGGAGTCGGGCACCGCCATCTCGGTCGGGACGGGATGGCCGTTGCCGTTCCCCTCGATGCCGTAGTGCTCCTCCAGCACCTGGGCGACGGCGTCCGGCACCGAGCGCACGCGGTCGCGCCCGAAGCCGATGGTGCGCGCCCCGCCGATGCCTTTGAGCTGGTTCACCATCTCGCGCACCCGGTCCATCGGGCTGAGCGGCGATGCCATGCGCAGCACCAGCGACATGAGACGCCCGATCGCCTCGGCCATCGCCTTCAGGTCGGTGCCGCCCTTGCCGATCTCGACGAAAACCTCGAAGGGGCGGTCGTCGTCGTCGTTGTTCATGGTGATGTGCGCCGTGCCGGCGGGCGTCTTCTTGCTCACCGTCACCCCGTGCAGCTTGTAGGGCCGGGGCCGGACCTTCGGCTGGTCGGCGAGCGCGGGCACCGCCGCCGGGGGAGCGGTCTCCGCCTTGGCCTCCGGCTTCACCTGCAAGACCTGCTCGTCGCGCGAGCCGTCGCGGTAGATGGTGCCGCCCTTGCACCCGAGGCGGTACATCAGCTCGTACAGCTCGCGCGTTTGCTCGACGGTGTAGGTGTTCGGCACGTTGCACGTCTTCGAGATGCTGGAGTCCACCCACCGCTGGATGGCCGCCTGCACCCGCACGTGCTCGGTGGGCGTGAGGTCCATCGCCGTGACGAAGTAGTCCGGCAGTGGTACGTCCGGGTTCTGGTCGCGCCACTCCTGAACGATGTCCACATTCTCCTCGTGAACGCCCAGGCGGCTCTTGCGGAAGTAGGTCCAGGAGTAGAACGGCTCGATGCCGGTGCTCGTTCCTACCATCGTGCCGATCGTGCCGTTCGGGGCCTGCGTGAGCAGCGTGACATTTCGCAGCCCCTTCTCACGGACGGTGGCGCGCACGTCCTCCGGCATCTGCTGCATGTAACCGCTCTGCAGCACCTTCTCCGCATCGAAGCAGGGGAAAGCGCCCTTCTCCTGCGCCAGGTCGGCGGAGGCCAGGTAGGACTCGCGGGCGATGAACTCGTAGAGGCGGGCGATGAACGCCTCCGACTCGGGGCTGCCGTAGCGGATGCCGAGGCGGATCATCATCTCCGCCAGGCCCATCGTGTTCAGGCCGACGCGCCGCTCCGACTTCTGCTGGCGCTCGTTCTCCTCGAAGAAGTAGGGCGTGGCGTCAATCACGTCGTCCAGGAAGCGCACCGCGGTGCGCACCGCCTGGCCCAGCTCGTCCCAGGCCACCTCGCCATCGTTCACGAACTTCGAGAGGTTGATGGCGCCGAGGTTGCACACGCCCCAGCCGGGGAGGCCTTGCTCGCCACAGTTGTGGACGACCAGGCCATTCGCCAGGAAGGAGTGGGTGAGGGGCTCGGTGAGATCGTAGACTGTCTCCTCACCCTCATACTCCAGCGACTCGAACGTGGCACGGTAGGTCTCGCGATACGGCCCCCGCGTGCAGCGCTCCAGGTAGGCATCCAATGCCTGCTGCTTGCGGCGGAGCAGGAAGCCGATCTCCTGACGGTAGCGCACGAGGTTAGCCTTCGAGATCACCAGGTCATGGTAAGCTGCGGTGTGATAGAGAGCGCGTCCGCCCCTGCCGTCTGGAAGCTCCGTCATCTGCTCGGGCTTCCGGTTGCGGTAGAGCACGCTGGCGATGCCGAAGCTCAGGAGGAGCCGCTGAACGTCGAGCAGCAGGCTCTCGCTCTTCGAGGAGAGGCGCACGCTGCAGCCCTTCTCGCCGCCGCCGTTCACCTGGCCGTCGGCAGTGAACAACGCCGCGAGGAACCCCGCCTGCATTTCGCGCGAGGCGGTGAACAACCGCTCCGGCACTCGCAGCTTGTCACCTACCAGCCCGTATTCCTCGGCTACCCGCCACAGCCGCCAGCCGCCTACTCGCGCCTCGTCGCGCCCATGCACCTCCACCACCCCGACCGGGTAGCGCCGGTGCGTCTTCGCCATGCCCGAGACGATGCGATCTACCTTCTCAGCGAACGCGGGTGCGAGTTCGCGCTTCTCCTCCCCGAAGAAGGAGAGCACCGCTTCGTCCGACTTGATCGTGCCGTCGCCCACCAGCCACCCGAGCACCTCGCCCAGCTCGCGGCTGCCGCAGCGGCCGAAGCCGCCGCCCCCGGCGTGGATATGGATCCGTTCGCCATCCATGAGCGCGTCGGCTCGCACCCAGCCCCGGTCCGTGCGCACCCGATGGTCGGCGGTGAGCCGAAGGGTATAGCCTTCGTGGGTGCGCAGGCGGAACACCGGTTTCACCCCGGTGCGGAACACATCCGCAGCCGGCGCGAAGCGGGCTTCGGGGGAGAGTCTCTCGTCCAGAGCGACGCGCACCTCCGGGTGCAGCGCCAGGTCGCCGATGCGCTGGAGGCCATTCTCCGTGGCAACGAGCGTCTCTGCCGTAATGCAGGGATTCGTGCAAAGGATCGGCGCGTAATACCACGAGTTCGACATCCGGTTGTAGCGGTCCATGAAGAAGACGCCCGGCTCGGCGCTGGCCCAGGCGCTCTCGATGATCGACTGCCACACCTCGCGCGCCGGCCGGGTGCGGTGGGTCACCACCGGCAGGCCCCGAGCGCGCCACGCCTCCAGGTCGCCGTCCCACAGCTCGTCGTAGCGAGGGTGGGAGGCATCGGGGAAGACGAGGTCCCAATCGCGGTTCTCCCGGACGGCGGCCATGAAGTCGTCGGTGATGCCGACGCTGATGTTGGCGTTGGTGATCTTCCCCATCTCCCGCTTGGAGGTGATGAAGTCGAGCGCGTCGGGGTGCCAGACGTTGAGGATGAGCATCAGCGCGCCACGCCGACTGCCGCCCTGCTCGATCAGCCCCGTCACGAATGAGTAGAGCGCCCCCCACGACACCGACCCCGACGACCGCCCGTTCACCCCGCGCACGTAGGAGTGGCGCGGCCGCAGGCTGGAGAGGTTGATCCCCACCCCGCCCCCGCGCGACATGATCTCCATCATGGTGGAGAGCGTGTCAACGATCCCCTTGCGCGAGTCGCGGGGGGACGGTATGACATAACAATTGTATAATGTTAGCGCCTGGGTGCTCCCCGCCGCCGTGAGGATCCGCCCGGCGGGGACGAACTTCCAGTCGTCCAACAGCCAGCGGAAGCGCCGCTCCCACTCGCCGGCTTTCTCCCCCTCGACGGCGGCGATGCCCCGGGCGACGCGGTCCATCATCTGCGCCGGCCGCGTCTCGAGCGGCTTGTCCACGTGCTCGATGGTGCGCTCGACGACGCTGTTGTCGCGCAGCTCGATGGTGGCCAGGCCGTCGCGCAGCGCCTTCACCTTGCCGATCTCGCGCTGCCCGCTCTTCACGTCCATGCACACCACCACCGTGTCGCCGGCGGCGAGGCTCTTCTTGGCGACGTCCTTCAGGGCGTAGCGGTCCAGGAATATCTTCTCGCCCAGCTCGTTGAGGGCGTTGTGGCCGTTCGCGGGGGCTTCCGGCGCGCGGTGGGCGGCGCCGGGGCGGGCATCCAATCCTGGGGCTTCCTTCATTCTCGCGTACTCCTTAGCTCACTTCCTCATCGCCGCCAGAACCACGCAATGTCGACGGTGCGGCGCTCCCAACGTACTCGCAATCCGCAGTCTGTGGGCAGCCTGCGCTCTACGCCAGCTTGAGCACAACGTTGGTCACCAAGTCCGAGATATGCTCCTCTGCGCTAAGTTGTGTGAAGTCAACCGTCGACGGGTGTGCCGCACGGTTACGTACCTTCAGTCTGTGCTCAAGGATACCTTTGAGGTTAGCATCAATCAGATTGGCCGACTTACACACCTCAATGACTTCGGACTCCTTTAGCAGCGAGAAGTGCTCAAGCATGGAAATCTGGACCTTGCTCTTGGGGCACTGTGTAGGTATCCGTGCGTTGAAGGCGGCTAGGTGGTTCTGCATGATCCACACTTCCAGATGGGCATAGGCAAGGTTCCAAGCCATCACGATCGCGGATCGGAAGGCGCCATGAGTGAAGCAGACCAGTACCTCGGAGAGGAAGCGCCTCTCCGCATGTTCAGGGATCTTGCCCGGCAGATCCGCGAGCAGCTTGTGGACCATCACGGTAGCTTCCCGCTGGCCGTACTTCCGCTCAAGATCCTCACGGACTCTGCGCTCCAAGTAGTATCCGTGTTTGTCCTGGAGGACGATGCTCGGCTTCCGGTCCCTGAGCCGAGACACACACGCACTCATATTCGCCGGCTTCTGGAGGTGGATTTCATCATAGCATCCACGGATGTCTCCCTGGCTGAACCGGTCCCTACCACGCTGGGAGTGCAGGAACCAAGCGAACAGCTTGATCATGTCAGCGTGAGACCAAGTGCCGAAGCCGGGTATGCCAGTAGCCATTTCCCGTAGCTCCATACGCTATCGCCCATCCTTCATCTTGCGCACGGCGTCTTCGCCGAGGTGGTTGATCTTGAACCCCCGGTCTTCCGTGATCGTTCCAAGGCTGTTCTTCTTCAGTTGCCTGAACGGTTGACGGAAATCAGCGACTGTACCCCAGTCCATCTTCTTGTAACAGGTGAAGACATGGTCCTCCGTGATGACGGGCGTGTCACGGTAGTCCTTGAACCACACTGCGACGAGTAGGTACCGCTGCGTTGCGGTCTTTGCGTTCCTATCGCCACAGAATGTCCCGAAGGGGACCTCACCGGAGTCGAAGTTGACATCCAACACGTCGGGGGTGGGGGGAGGCCGCCGTGCCTTGGCCGCCTTCTTCGCTGGCGCGGAAGCTGCTGATCCTTCACCGTCGTCATGTAGCGGGTAGGTGATCTCCGGGAGCGCACGGACACTATCGGCGTCGCTTGCTGCCGCTGCAGTGCTGCCAAGGACGCGCAACTGTGTAGGGGGCGTCCTCAGCGCACTAGCGATCGTGCGCATTACCTCATTGACGCTTTCGCTGGCGCCTTCCACTTCGAAGTACATTGCCTTCACCCGGGCATTTCCGTCCCTCGCCATGGTGCGCTCTCCTCTCTGCCACATCGCCATAACTGCGGTCACTCGTCAAGCCCGAGGGACCGAAGATGGTACACTCGTCCCATACTGGGTATCGTAACAGGACGCACGCAGCCAACCGATGTTCCGCTGGGCAGTCCTATTGCACCTCACCCATAAGGAAGCCGGGGCGTCTCCTTCGAACCCGCCTCCTTCTCCCGATCCAGCACCTCCACCAAATCCTTGAACTGCGTCACGTCGCGGAACTGGCGGTAGACCGAGGCGAAGCGCACGTAGGCGACGTGGTCCAGCTCGCGCAGGCGGGCCATCACCCGCTCGCCGATCTCGGTGGAGGACACCTCGTTCCCCCGGCGGTCGACGATCTCCCGCTCGATCTCGTCGGTGAGGCGCTCCAACACGCTCATGTCCACGTTGCGCTTCTGGCAGGCCACCCGCAGGCTGCGCAGGATCTTGCCGCGGTCGAACCCCTCGCGGCGGCCGTCGCGCTTGACCACCATCAGGCGCAGCTCGTCAATCTCCTCGTAGGTGGTGAAGCGCCGGCCGCAGGCGAGGCACTGGCGGCGCCGCTTCGTCGCGTTCCCTTCCCGGATTTCCCGGGAATCCACAACCTTGTCTTCCAGGCTTCCACAGAAGGGGCATTTCACGGGATCGTCTCCTCCATTATACGACGGCAGCACAACCCCTTTGCCACCGGGCATCCACTACATCTGGTGTAGTATACCACAAATCGCACAAGATGTATACACCCGTGGTGGGGAATCCGAGCGCTGGAGGTGGGAAAAGGGGGCAGGGGGAGTGAGGAGCGAGGAGTGACCCTGGCGCGTGAGGCCCACTCGTCACTCGCCAGGATCACGCATCACTCGTCACCACCCACCGCTCCCCAGAGCCCCACGGATCTCCTCGATCACTGAGGGTTCCTCCTCGCGCGTGAGGGCGGCGCGCAGGGCGGCGCGGGCCTCGGGGGTGGCGATGCGGCCGAGGGACCAGGCGGCGTGGGCACGGACCAGGGGCTCGGGGTCGGAGAGGGCCGCGGCGAGGGTGGGCACGGTGGCGGGGTCGGCGGCGTTGCCAAGGGCCACGGCGACGCTGCGGAGCAGTCCGCGGCGCTTCGCCCGCTGGATCGGGCTGCCGCGGAAGCGGCGGGAGAACGCCTCCTGGTCCAGGCGCAGCAGCTCCGTCAGCGCGGGCGCCGCGTTCTCGGGGCGCGGTTCCAGCTCGGTATCGGTGGTGGGGCGGGGGCGCTTCCGGTTCCAGGGGCAGACCTCCTGGCAGATGTCGCACCCGAAGATGCGCCGGCCGATGCCCTCGCGGAGCTCGGGCGGGATGGCGCCCCGGTGCTCGATGGTGAGGTAGGAGATACACCGGCGGGCGTCCAGCTCATAGGGGTTCCGTAGGGCGCCGGTGGGGCAGGCATCCAGGCAGCGGTGACAGCGGCCGCAGATGTCCCGGGTTGAGGGCGGATCCGCTTCCAGGGTCAGGGTGGTGATCACGATGCCGATGAAGAAGTAGGATCCCAGCTCGCGGTTGATGAGCACCGTGTTCTTCCCGAACTGCCCGATGCCCGCCAGGGCGGCCGCCTCCCGCTCGAGGACGGGGCCGGTGTCCACATAGGCGCGGGCCTCGCAGGGATCCGGCGCCCGGGAGCGAATGAAATCGGCAAGCGACCACAGCCTGGCTTTCAGCGGATCGTGGTAGTCGCGGCCGCGGGCGTAGCGGGCGATAGTGCCGCGGCCAGGGTTTCCCGTGCCCTCCGGATCGCCGCCGGGGTAGTAGTTCAGGGCGCAGACGACCACCGAGCGCGCGCCGGGGAGGACGCGGCGCGGATCCTTGCGCTTCTCCGGGTCGCGGGCGAGATAGCTCATCCCGGCGGCGTGCCCGCGCGCCAGCCAGGCATCGAGGAATGCGGCGTGCGGCCCGGAACGCGCGGGAGCCACGCCGACCTGATCGAAGCCCAACTCGCGGGCGCGCGCCTTGATCGCCTGCGTCAGCGTCGTGTCCATCGGGGCTATTGTAGCACGTTCGCGCGGCCCGTGAAAGGATGTTTGCTCGCGACACCGGGCGGGTAGACTCAGAGTTGTGGGCAGCCGTCCACGCGCTTCGGGGCGTGGCCTACCCCAGGGAGGCGACGATGCCAGATACTTCGCAAGCCGGGGCGCCGGGAGAGCATCCCACCAAGGGCCGGGAAGAGATCCCGTCGCCCGAGCCCGCATCCCTGGACGCGCCGGCGGCGGTGGAAGCCAATGGCCAGGAACGGCGCCTCAGCGCGCTGCGGGCGCTGGTGGAAGCGGGCATCGCCATCACCTCCGAGCTGTCTCTGGCGGAGCTGCTGCAGCGCATCGTAGACGTCGGGCGCGGGGTGGTGCATGCCCGTTACGCGGCGCTCGGGGTCGTGAGCGAGAATGGCGCGAGCCTGACGGACTTCGTCGCCTCCGGGATGAGCGAGGAGGAGAAGGCGAAGATCGGCCACCTCCCGACCGGGCGCGGCATCCTCGGCGCGCTGCTGAAGGAGGCGAAGCCGCTGCGCCTGCGCGACCTGACCCGCGACCCCCGCTCGTCCGGGTTTCCGCCGCACCACCCGAAGATGCGCTCTTTCCTGGGGGTGCCGGTCGTCTCGCGCGGGCGGGTTTTCGGGCGGCTCTACTTCACCGAGAAGGAGGGCGCCCCGGAGTTCAGCGAGGAGGATGAGAGCCTGGCGGCGAGCCTGGCGTCGCAGGCGGCGGCAGCCATTGAGAACGCCCGCCTCTTCCGCGAGTTGGCGGAGCAGCAGGAGCGGCTGGTCCGCGCCGAGCGCCTCTCCGCCATCGGCGCGCTCGCCTCCACCGTCGGGCACGAGCTGCGCAACCCGCTCTCCATCATCAACAACGCCGTCTTCTTCCTCAACGCCAAGGTGCCGCGCGACGACCCGCGCGTGGCGCGCAACCTCGACATCCTCGCCGGCGAGGTGCGCCGCACCGCCCGCATCATCGATGACCTGCTCGATTTCTCGCGCGTGCGCCCGCCCCAACTGGTGCCGCTCGATGTGGCGGCACTGGTGCGGCTGGCGCTGGAGCGCCAGCCGCTGCCGGAGAACGTCCGCGTCCACAACCGGGTGCCGGCCGGGCTGCCGCGCGTCTGCGTGGATCCGACCCAGATGCAGCAGGTGCTCACCAACCTGATCGCCAATGCCGTCGAGGCGATGCCGCAGGGAGGTGACCTCTCCCTGGAGGGCTCGGCCGAAGGTGAGCACGTGGTGCTGCGCGTCACCGACACCGGGGTCGGCATCCCACCCGAGAACCGGCCGCGTCTCTTCGAGCCGCTCTTCACCACCAAGGCGCGCGGCGTGGGCCTGGGCCTCTCGCTCGTCCGCCGCGTGGTGGATGCCCATCACGCCGAGATCACGGTCGAGAGCGAGGTGGGAAAGGGCGCCACCTTCACGCTGCGGCTGCCGGCGGCGGGGTGAGGTTGACCACGGGCGCAGAGAGAGCGGCACCCCTACGGACCCCTGCCATACCGTAGGGGCCTTTGCTCCGTCGCGGCCCGCCTGGTGTGCCTGTACTCACACATTCCGCACTGTTACGTTTTCAACGCCTGCTTGACACGCGCTGATTCGGTGTGCTAGACTGACGACGGAACCACCCCCGGGATCGGTCACACGAGAGGAGCGGCATCATTGGCCGAGCTTCTGAAGGAAGGCACGGAGGCGCGCGCGGCCACGGCAGCGGACGCGGGCCGGATCATCGCCGCGGTCGAACGGGTAATCATCGGCAAGCCCGATACGGTGCGGCTCGCCGTCGTCGGCCTGCTGTGCGGGGGCCACGTCCTCATCGAGGACATCCCCGGCGTCGGCAAGACGATGCTGGCCCGGGCGCTCGCGCGCGCCATCGGAGGCGTCTTCAAGCGCGTGCAGTTCACTCCCGATCTGCTCCCCGCGGACATCACCGGCACCAGCATCTACAACCAGAAGACGAGCGACTTCGAGTTCCGCGGCGGCCCCGTCTTCGCCAACGTGCTCCTGGCCGATGAGATCAACCGCGCCACCCCCAAGACGCAGTCGGCGCTGCTCGAGTGCATGGAGGAGCACCAGGTGAGTCGCGACGGGCAGACGCACGCGCTCCCCCACCCCTTTTTCGTGCTGGCGACCGAGAACGTCATCGAATACCAGGGCACCTTCCCGCTGCCGGAGGCGCAGCTCGACCGGTTCCTGCTGCGCGTCTCGCTCGGCTACCCGGCCCACGACGACGAAGTGGCCGTCCTCCGCAGCCAGATCCGGCGCCACCCGATCCACGCGGTGGAGCCGGTGGTGACACCCGAGGGGGTGGCCGCTCTCCAGGAAGCCGTGGCCGGCGTCTACGTTCACGAGTCGATCTTCGACTATATCGTGCGCCTGGTGGACGGCACCCGGCGCCATGCGTCGGTGCAGTTGGGCGCCAGCCCGCGCGGCTCGCTCGGGTTGATGCGGGGGTCCCAGGCGCTCGCTGCCGTCGAGGGCCGCTCCTTCGCCATCCCCGACGACGTGAAGGCGCTGGCGAAGCCGGTGCTCGGCCACCGCATCATCGTCCGCCCGGATGCCCGGGCGCGTGGCATCAACCCGGACCAGGTGATTGACGAAGTCCTCAGGGCCGTCCCCGTGCCGGTCCTTGACGATCAGCGGTAGGGACGGCGATGGCGAACCAGGAAGTGTGGCCGCTGACGCTGCTGCTGATCCTCACCGGTACGGTGATCGTCTACGTCCTGCGGATCCGCAATCCCAAGCTCACCACGCTCACCATCGGCCCGCTCTTCCTCTACCTGGTGGCGGGCGTGATCGGCACCGCCCAGCTCTTCACCATCGCGACGGCGGTGTTGAGCGTCTGCGTGGTCTGCTATGTCCTCTCCCGGATGTCGCTGCGCGGCATCGGCGTCACCCGCGAGGCATCCTCCCCGGTCTGGCAGGGCGACAGCGTGGATGTCGCCATCACGGTCGCCAACCGCGACTGGATGCCCCGCCTCTTCCTGCGCGTCCGCTGCCCCTTGCCGGAGTGGCTCGAGGCGGAACAGGACACCTTCGTCATTCCGGGTCTCTGGTCGGGCCAGCAGACCACCTGCCGCGTGCGCGCGCGCGCGGCCCGGCGCGGGTGCTACCGGCTCGCCCCGCTGGAGCTGGTGGGCGCCGACCCGATGGACGTTTTCCAGCGAGTGGCCCGGCGAGACACGCCCGCCGAGGTGCTGGTGTATCCCCTCGCCGAGGAACCCCCCGGCATGGAGCTCTGGGGCGAAGACTTCTTCGGCGGCGTTCCCGCGCGCCGCCTGCTGCGCCCCGCCGCCGGTCTGGACTTCCACAGCCTGCGCGACTACCAGCCGGGCGACGACGTGCGGACGATTGACTGGAAGGCGACGGCCCGGCTGTCGCGCCTGATCGTGGTCGGGTTCGAGCCGACGCAGGTGGGCGACCTGGTGGTGCTCCTGGACAACCGCGGCGCGGTTCACGCCGGGCGGGGCGAGCACGCCACGCTGGAGCGGGCCGTCTCCATCGCCGCCGGGGCCGCTGCGGAGGTGCTCTCGGCCGGAGGCACGGTCTCGGTTCGCTACCTGGGCGGGGATGGCACGGTGGGCGTGTCCGGCCGCGGCCGTCAGGACCTGGGCCGTTTCCTGGATGCGCTGGCGCGGCTTGACGAGCGCGCCGGGTCGCTCGGCGACGTGGTGCCCGACGATCTCCGGGCGCGGACGGTGCTGGTGATCACGCCCGCGACCGGGCCCGAGGTGGTGGACGTCGTCCGGCGGGTGGGCGCGGCGGGCGGCCGAGCCGTGGTGCTCTTGCTGGATGCGGAGAGTCTGCCCGGCGGCGCGGCGGCGGGCCGGCCGGACGGCGCGGGCCGGAAGCGGCGGGCTGCGGCCGATGCGTTGTCTCGCCTCGGGGTGACGGGCTACCAGGATGTGGCGCGCACGAGCAAGGCGCGGGCGGCGGCAGCGGCGGCGGTGCTGCGGAGCGCCGGCGCCTACGTGCAACTGGTGGGCGCCGAAACGCCACGGCGAGTGTCGGCAGCGCGGCCGCAGGAAGCGATCGCCACCGCGCCCGGAAAGGCGGTGCCACCGTGAGCGAGACCCGGGCGCCGCATGCCGGACGGGATGCCCCCGCGCGGGCGCGGGCCCTCCTGCCCTTCTACGCCGCCATCTGGCTCGTGGTCGCGTGCGCCCTGCTGGCGCTCGGCTCGGCGCTGGGCGATTGGGAGCTGCCGGGGTTCGGCCTGGCGGGGACGACGCTCGGGTTCGCCGTCAGTCTGGCGCTGCGGGTGCGCCGCGTGGGGCGCTCGGTGGTGCCGCTGGTGGCGTGCGGCGTCGGCCTGCTCCTGGCGGCGGTCGCTCAACTGGCGCGGAGCAGCGGCGCGTTCGCCGGCGCGGGGATGGTGGGGGCATCCATCTTCCCGGCGCTCGTCCTCGCCGGCTTCCTCACGGTCTTCAGCTTCTGCCTGGTGGAAGACGACCTGCTCCTCTTCACGATCCCGCCCAGCCTGACGATCATCGGGCTGGGCGCGACGGAGAACCCGAGCACGGCGCTGACGGCGTTCTTTCTCATCTTCGTCCTGGCGGCCATCTTCGCCGTGTGCTACCAGAACTACCTCCGCTACGTCCCGGCGGAGTGGGCCGGGCGGTCGCGCGAGGCGCTGCGGCCGGTGCTGCGGTGGCAGTTGGTGAGCGCGTCGGCGATCTTCGGGTCGGTCGCCGTGCTGACCGCAGTGGTATCGCTCCCCTTCAAGGATTTCGGCCCCCTGCGGCTTCGTGATCTCGATGTTCCCGGATCCTCCCTGCTGGACTCCCTGATGGAGCAGAGCTTCATGGCGATGGGGCGCGACATCCAGATGGGAAACGGCGCCGTGGCGCTCGGCGACCGGGAGGTGCTGCGGGTAGAGAGCCCCGAGAGCGCCTACTGGCGGTGTCGCACCTATGACCACTATACCGGGAGAGGTTGGTCGGACACCGTGAGCGCGGATGTGCGCTTGCCGCAGATGGAGCCGGGGACGGGGCGCTGGGTAGTGATGCTGGCGGGTGACCGTCTTTCCGATGATGATAGGCTTGCCCGGCGCCGCGAGCTGCCGCAGAAGATCGCTCTCCAATCGAGCTGGCCCTCGCAGGCACTGCCGGGGGCGGCGGACCTCGTCGCCGTGCAGTTCAGATCCAGGAGTTACCCCGGATCGGTGCGGGAGACCGAAGCGAACACCGTGCTGATGGACGCCCCGCAGCTCCAGGCCGGGCTGGAGTACCAGGTGGTCTCGAGGGTGCTGGAGGTGGACCCCGCCGTGCTCAGGAGACTGCCGGATGCCGACGCGGATTCGCCCGAGCTGGCGCACTATCTCCGCGTGCCCAACAGCGTGTGGCAGGTGGAGGCGCTGGCGGTGCAGGTCATCCGGGGGCATGCGAACAGCTTCGACCGCGCCCAGGCGATCGAGGAGTACCTGAAGACGGGCTTCACCTACAACCTGGGCGTGGAGCCGCTGCCCGAGGGGGAGGATCTCGTCAGCTACTTCCTCTTCGGGCCGCGCGCGGGCTACTGCGAGATGTTCGCCAGCGCCATGGTGGTGATGTGCCGGCTGGCGAACATCCCGGCACGCCTGGCCACCGGCTTCGCCCCCGGCACCTACGACCCGCCGACGCGCAGCTACATCGTGCGCGAGATGGACGCCCATGCCTGGGTCGAGGCCTACTTCCCCGGCTATGGGTGGGTCGCGTTCGACCCCACGCCCGAGTCGCGCGCGGTGCCGGCGGAGGCCGTTGAGCAGAGGGGCCTTTTCGAGAGGCTGATGCTGCTGGCGCGTCGCTCTTCCTTCCCCGCGCTGCTGCTCCTGGCGGGAGTGATGCTGACCGGCAATCTGGCGCGGCTCACCCTCTTCGATCCGTGGCGGCGGCGGCGCGCGCTGCGGCGCTCCGGGGGTGCCGGCCCGCGCGGCGACGTGCTGCGCGCCTACTACGCGGTGCAGGATCTCCTCGGCCGGCGCATCCCCCGGCGGGGCCACCAGACGCCGAGCGAATACTGCCGGTTGGTAGCCGAGCGCGCCTCCGGCGCAGCATGGGTCCCGGCGTTGGAGGGATTGACACGCCGGTTCCTCGCCGCGCGCTTCGGGGACACCGTGGTGACGCCGACCCAGGCCAGGGAAGCGCAGGAGCAGATGGCGCAGGTCATCGCCGGTCTCAGGCACCAACCACCCCTGCCCGGGAAGCGCCAGCGCGCGTGACCGCCACCGGCCTCAATCGTCGGGCAGGTAGCACAGAGTCAGCAGGCAGGCGTTCGGTTCCAGCACCGAGCGTGTCTCGCGAATCATGAAGGGCTGCATGCTGCCATCCACAAGGTAGAGGATCTGGCCTTCGCGCGTCATCGCCGATTCGGGGGCACGGAAGGTAGCCATCTCCAGGAGACGGGCGCGCAGTTGCTCGAACACCCTCGGTGGTCCCTGGAGGATGCGCCTTTCGGCGGCATCCCCGCGCAGGATCACTTCGGTGCGCTCCCCCGATTGCACGTAGAGCATGCTTCCCTGTTCCTGCATGGTGGCGCGAAGCATCCTGCTGATTGCCTCGATCACCGTAACCTGCATTTCCCTCCGTCTCCTTCCACACCCCGTCAATGACACGTCTGTGATGATGCCAGGGCCGAAACCGTCTCGCGCGCGGCGCCGAGGGCGCGCAGGCGCGCGGCACTGGTTTCGGCGGTGATGTCGCGCTGGGGTTCCCCCAGCATTTCATAGCCGACCATGAACTTGCGCACCGTGGCCGAGCGCAAGAGCGGCGGGTAGAAGTGCCAGTGCAGGTGACACTCCGGGTGTTCGGCGCCGTCGGTGGGCGCCTGGTGCAGCCCCGTCGAGTAAGGGAACGATACGTCAAACAGGCGGTCGCAGCGCGCGGTGAGTTGGCGGAGGAGATCGGCCATCCCATCGCGCTCGTCGGCGTCCAGGTCGGCCAGCGAGGCCGCGTGCCGGCGGGAGAGCAGCAGCGTCTCGAACGGCCACACGGCCCAGAAGGGGACCAGGGCGACGAAGTGGTAGTTGGCGCACACCAGGCGCTCCTGCACGCGCAGCTCGTGGTCGAGGTAATCGCACAGCAGGCAGCGCCCGCCGTTGGCGCGCCGGTAATCGGCCAGCGACGCCAGCTCGCGCGCGGGCACCTCCGGAATGCTCTCCTGAGCCCAGATCTGGCCGTGCGGGTGGGGGTTGCTGCAGCCCATCAGCTCCCCCTTGTTCTCGAAGACCTGGACGTGATTGATGAAAGGCAGCGCGCCCAGCGCAGAGTACTCCTCGGACCACGTGTCCACCACCGCCCGGATCTCCGTCACCGGCATGGCAGCCAGGGTCAGATCGTGCCGTGGGGAGAAGACGACGACCCGACAGGTGCCGCGCTCGGGGCGGGCGACGAGAAGGGAGTCGGGGGAGTGTGGGAGTGTGGGG
>JACQGM010000247.1 GCA_016199585.1 Armatimonadota bacterium | reverse complement strand
TGCGTCCGGGAGGACGCTCAGCGGCGCCGCGCCGCTCGCCAGACGGGTATTTCCAATGCCCGGGCACCCCGGCGAGCAGACTTCCCCACAATTGCTGACACTACCCCCCAGCTACGAGCGCCCCTCAGTACCACGAACGCCGCCGCATGTCCTTCAGCACCGGGAGCTCCCGCCGGTACGCCTCCTGCGCCGCGAGGTCTATCTCCGCGCCGACAACCGTCTCCTCGCTGCCCGCGTCGGCCAGCACCTCGCCCCGGGGGCTGATGATCAGGCTGCGGCCGGAGTAGGGCAGGTTCGGGTCGTCGCCACACCGGTTGACTCCCGCTACGTAGGCCTGGTTCTCGATCGCCCGGGCGCGCAGGAAGGTGGCCCAGACGTCCTCGCGGTGCGCCGGCCAACTGGCGATCACGGTGTAGACCTGCGCGCCGCGCAGCACCGCGGCGCGGAACACCTCGGGGAAGCGCACGTCGTAGCAGATGAAAGGAGCGACCGAGACCCCCTGCCAGTCGAAGAGGACGATCTCCTCGCCGCGCTCGTAGTGCGCCGTCTCTCCGCCGGAGGTGAAGGGATGGATCTTCTGGTAGGAGGCCACTCGTTCGCCCGTGGGCGAGTAGACGACGGCGAGGTTGCGCCCGGGGCCTTCGGGTGCCCGCGCCACGACGCCGCCCAGGATGAAGACGCCCAGCTCCCGCGCCGTCTCCCGCAGGAAGCGGTGGGTCGGGCCCTCCTCATCCTCCCAAATGCCCGCCACGTTCATGCTGAAGCCGACGGCGAACATCTCCGGCAGCACCACCAGCGATCCCCGCGGGATCGCGGCGCCGCGGAGCATCCGCCGCACCTTCGCGAAGTTCGCGGGCTTGTCTTCCCAGGCGATATCGAATTGGCAGGCGTAGACGCGCATCGGTCCTCCCTCTCCCGGGCCGGCCACCTGAGTGACGCGTGCGGAGTGATCGGAGCTTCACCCAGCGCCGATCACTCCTCACGCAACCTGATACTTCTCGGACCTCGGGTGGTCCTCCTCCTCACCGGTGATGCCGGGTCGTCCGGTCTGGCGCGCCCCGCTTCAGATCGGAGTGGGCGCCCCCGCGCCCGGCGCGGGGGCGGGCGACGAGCCGACGCGCGCTCGCTCGGATGCAACGCCGGGGGAGAGGACCTCCTGCGGAGGTCCTCTCCCCTTCGGGCCGCCGTGTGCCTGTCACGGCAGGCCCTGCTGGCGGCTACCGCTGCGGGCCGCCGGGAGGCGGCGCGCCGGGGCCGCCGAACCCGGGGCCGCCGCCGAAGCGCCCACCACCAGGGCCGCCAAAGCGCCCGCCGGGGCCGCCGAAGCCCCCGGGCATCCCCTCCATCTGCCCGATGACCGCGAACCGAGCCTGGAGCACGTCGCGGTCATCCGGCTCTCCGAATGCGGAGAACGTCTCGCCCAGGGTGACATCCTTCACGCCGACCTGAACCTGGCGGACTACCTTGGTCCCCTCTTTCGCCGTCACCGTGATCCGGGTGGTGCCGGACACCACGACCAGCGGGTCGGTGCTCTCCACCGTGCCGGTCACGGCAGCGCCACCCCCGCCGCGCGGCCCGCCCGGGCCGCCGGGGCCGCCCGGCCCACCCGGGCCGAGTTGAGCCGGCGCGGCGCCGGGCGCCTGCCCCAGCGATGCATCCGACAACTGGATGCTGGCGGCCTCGATGGCCGTGGGCGCGCCGGCAACCGTGATCACGTCCTTGGCCTTGATGTCCGAGACCTTCGCCTCCACCTGCTTGCGGATAGTGACCCCCGGCGGGAGCTGCACCCACTGCTGCCCATCCTCGGTCTTCACCAGCACCGCGTTGTTCTCGGTGTCCTTCTGGGCGATGGTGCCTCGGACCATGCCTCCAGGACCTCCCGGACCCCCCGGACCGAACCCGGGCGGTGGGCCGCCCGGCTGCTGGCCCGTCGCCACGCCGAAGCTGAACCCGATGCCGTGGGTCAGCGCCGAACCGAACAACCCCCAAACGACTCTCTCCACACGTGTCCGCATCTTCTTGCTCCTTTCCCTTTCTACTCGTAGCGCAGCGCCTCGATGGGGCGCAGACGCGACGCCTTGTGCGCCGGGTAGCTTCCGAAGAACACCCCGACGACGCCTGAGAACCCGAACGCGAGCGCCACTGCGTGCGGCGCAATCGCCGCCGACCACCCGGCGCTCCGCGCCACCAGGAGCGAGCCCCCCACGCCGACCGCAATCCCCACCAGTCCGCCGGCGATGCTGAGGACCACCGCCTCGATCAAGAACTGGTTGAGAATGTCGCGCCTTCTCGCTCCCATGGCCTTACGGATGCCGATCTCCCGCGTGCGCTCGGTCACCGATACCAACATGATGTTCATGATCCCGATGCCGCCGACCAGAAGCGAGACGCTGGCGATGCCGGCGAGCAGCAGCGTGAACGTGCGGCTGGTGCTCTCCACGGCCTCGACGATCTCCGCCTGGTTGAAGATCATGAAGTCGTTCTCGGCGTCGGCGCCGAGCCGGTGCCTCCGGCGCAGGAGGTTCGTGATCGCCTCGACGGCGTTCTCCGACTGCTCCATGCTCGCGATCTGCACGCTGATCGAACGGATGTGGTCTATCCCGAACAGGCGACGCATCGCTGTGGTGTAGGGCACGAAGATCTGGTCGTCGGGGTTCATCGGGCCCATCGCGCCCTTGGCTTTGGTCACCCCCAACACGTCGAAGGTGTTGCCGGCGATGCGAATTCGCTTGCCCACCGGGTTCCTTTGCCCGAAGAGCGTCTCGGCGGTCACCGGTCCCAGCACGCACACCCGGCGCACCGCCCGCACCTCCCGCTCGGTGAAATAGCGACCCCGCGCCAGCGTGTAGTTGCGGATCTGGTGATAGCTGGCACCCGTGCCCTGGACGGAAACGTTGGTGTTCTCGTTACGGTACTTCACCTGCGCCGAGCGACCCACCTCTGGCGACACCCGGACGATGGGGCCGCGGAGACGTCCCACGGCCTCGGAGTCGGCCACGGTGAGCGTCTGGCTGCTGCCCATCCCTCCCATCACCGGCCCCTGGCGCTTCTGCCCGGACATGACCCCCAGGTTGTTGGTGCCTATTTCCTCGATGCGCTCCAGCGTGTCCTGGCGCGCGCCCTGCGCAATGGCGATCATGGCGATGACGGCGGCCACGCCGATGATGATCCCCAGCATCGTCAGCGCCGAGCGGAGCTTGTTGGCGCCCAACCCGGTGAGAGCGACGCGGACACACTCCTGGATATCCATCGTTCTCCCTCCATCCACACCCCGGAAGTCCGCCGGCGCTGCCGGCTCACGCTCCCCCTCCGGGGGCCTACTGATATGGTAGCAGGCAAGGATGAAGGAAACATGAAGGCGGGCGGCGCCGATTGCGAATTGCCGGGTATCAGAGAAGACCTGCGCGGCACGTCGTCGATCGGGGCACGACAAGGGCGATGCGCAGGAGTGCGCCGGGGGTGTACGCGCGGATGGGGCCGCCTGCCCGGGCGATCGGGCTACGCCAGGAGAAGGGTGACGGTGATGGTGGTGCCCTGCCCGACCCGGCTCTCGATGCCGAGAGCGCCGCCGTGCGCAGCGGCGATGCTTTGGCAGATCGCGAGGCCAAGGCCTGTGCCGCCCGCCTCGCTGGAACGGGCATCGTCCACCCGGTAGAATCGCTCGCGAAGGTACGGCAGGTGCTCGGGAGAAATGCCTTCGCCGGTGTCCTCGACTACGACCACGGCGGAACTCCCGTCCTTGGCGGCGCGGAGGGTGATGGCGCCGCCGGGGGGTGTGTGCCGCGCCGCGTTGCTGAGCAGGTTGGTGAAGAGAGTGACCAGGAGGGAGTGGCTGCCGCGGATGGTGAGACCCGCGCCATCGTCCACATCCAACGAGATGGGACGCGCGGGCAGGGCGGCCGCGGCAGCAGCCAGCACCTCGGGGAGCGACACCGGCTCCGCATCCGGCAGGAGCTGCCCGGCGTCGGCGCGCGCCAGCAGGAGCAGATCCTCTACCAGGCGGCTCATCCGTTCGGCGCCGGCCTGAACGCGCTGGAGCGTCTCACGGTACTCCTCCGGCGACCGCGGACGCGTGAGCGCCAGGCTGACGTTGCCGCGCAGCACCGTCAACGGCGTGCGGAGCTCGTGCGAGGCATCGGCCGTGAAGCGCGCCTGCTGCTGAAAGGCGCGCTCCAGCCGGCCCAGCATCTCGTTGAATGTCTGCGCCAACTCGGAGAACTCGTCGCGGCCGGGCACGGGGAGGCGGTGTGACAGGTCCTCGGCCTGGATCCGGTCGGCAGCCTCCCGGAGCGTGCGCACCGGCAGGAGCGCACGGCTGGTAAGGAAGGCCCCCACCACACCGGAGATGAGGAGTGCCAGCGGCGCCAGCATCAGCAGCGTGCGGCTGCTGGCGCGAACGGCATCCTCGACGTCCGTTACGGGGCGCGCGACCTGCAGCACCCCATCCACGCGGCCCCCGTGTCGCAGGGGCAGTGAGAGCACTCGCGCCGGGAGGCTCTCCAGAACGACGGAGGAGCGCACCGTCTCGCCGCGCCGGGCCGCCGCGATCCCGGCCTCGTCCCACGGTGTCTCGGGGGTAAGTCGGGCGTAGTCCCACCCCGCGAGGGTCAGCGCCCTCGGGGGGAAGAACCTCGCCATCGGACCGTTCGCCCGGCCACGCCCCGGCGGCGGCGCCCCCGGCGGCGGAGGGGGGCGGGGCGGGCCGCCCAGGCGGCCGCGCTCCCACTGCACCGGGCGCTCGCTCTCCACTGCCGGCAATCGCTCCAGATCCCGCACGAGCCACTCGGCCCGGGAGAGCATCTCGTCGTCCAGCGCCCGCAGCAGCGTGCGCTGCAGAAAGAAGTGCGACGACGCTCCCAGCATCAGCAGCACCAGCGCCAGCACGCCGACGTTCCACAAGGTCAGGCGCAAACGCACCGACTGCATCGCATGCCGCGGGAGCTTCACGTCTCCGGCTCCACGGCGGCCACGCCCGGCGGCGCCTCCGGGCCCGGGCGCGCCTCCAGCACGTACCCCTGGCCGTACACCGTGTGGATCAGCCTGGCGCTCTGCCCACCATCAATCTTCTTTCGCAGGGCCTTGATGTGAACGTCCACCGTGTTCGAGTAGCTCTCATCGTCGAGCCACACCCGCTCCTGGATCGTCTCTCGGCTCAGGATCCGCCCCTCGTTGGCAGCGAGCGCCTCCAGGAGTGCGTACTCGCGCGCCGTGAGGCTCACCCTCTGCCCCGCTTTGCGGACGCTGCGGGCGGTGGTGTCAATCTCCAGATCGCCGACACGGATGTGCCGGCCCTTGTGGACACGGTCGCGCCGGATGAGCGCCTGCACGCGCGCCAGCAGCTCGCCGAAGTCGAACGGCTTGCACAGGTAGTCGTCGGCGCCGGTCTCCAGGCCGCGGACGCGGTCGCGCACGGCGTCGCGCGCCGTCAGCATGAGAATCGGAGTGGTGACCTTGCGTTCCCGGAGTGTCCGGCAGACACTCCAGCCGTCGCGCCGGGGGAGCATGAGGTCCAGGATGATCACCGCGAAGCGCCCTGCCAGCGCCAACCGCAGCCCGCTCTCGCCGTCGGCGGCGGCGGTCACGTAATAGCGGGCCTCCTCCAGCCCTCGCTGGATGAACTCCGCGATCTCCACGTGGTCCTCGACGAGCAGGATTCTCATCACGGCACCGAATCCATTGCGCCCAGGGACCCACAGGGAATCCCTCGGCCTACCGCATCTCCTGTCCCCCCGTCACGTTGAGCGCCTGGCCGGTCATGTAGGAGGACTCGTCCGAGGCGAGGAAGACCACCAGGTTCGCCACGTCCTCGTAGGCGCAGCCGCGCCCGAGAGGCACCTGCTCTTCGTACTTGCGGCGCACCTCCTCGACGGTCAGGTTCCACCGCTTCGCGTACTGCTCGTAGAGGCTGTCCACCCACAGCGGCGAGTCGAGGAGATTGCCGGGGCAGACGGAGTTGACGCGCACCCCGCAGGGAGCCATCTCCAGGGCCAGGCTCTGGGTGAGGCCGATGCCCCCGAACTTGCTCGCCGCGTAGGCGGAGTTGCGGAAGCTCCCCTTCTTGCCCGACTTGGAGTTGATCTGGATGATGCTCCCGCGCCCCTGCGCCTGCATCACGCGCGCCGCGTGCCGGGCGGTGATGAAGTAGCCGACCAGGTTCACGTCAATCACCTTGCGCCAGCGCGCCGGGTCGAACTCGGTCGCCTCGCCCGCGATCAGGATGCCGGCGTTGCAGACCATCACGTCCAGCCCGCCGAACTCGGCCGCCACGCGGTCCACCACGGCGCGCACGTTCTCGTCGTCGGTCACGTCCGTGCGCGCGGCGAGGGTCTTCACGGCGTAGTCGCGGTGAAGGCGCGCCGCCACTTCCTCGGCCTTCGCCGTGTTGATGTCGGCGACGGCGACGTGGCACCCCTCGGCGGCGAGGCGCTCGGCCAGCGCCTCCCCCAGGCCCCGGGCCGCCCCGGTGACGATGGCGGCGCGCCCATCCAGGCGCCGGAAGGCGCGCGACTTCGGCCCGCGGGCTACCGGCCCGGTTTCCCGACTCTCACTCATTTCTCTTGCTCCTTCGATCCACGTGCTGCGTCACAGCTTCGCCGCCAGCAGCGACTCCTCGGCCTCGCGCGTCCACTCCCCGCGCGGCCCCAGCTTCGCGGCCACCTCGGGGAGGACGCGGCTCAGTTCAGTGAGCGGCGTGAGCGGCAGGTCACGGATCTGAGGGAAGATGACGACCTTGCCGGGAAACTTGCTGGCTTTCACGGCGGCCAGGCCGTCATGGGCCGCGGTGATGCCGCCGATGGCGGCCACGGAGAGGTTCGGGCTGAGCGTGCCCGCCTCGGTGGCGTCCAAGGTGCTGCGCAGGTCGGCGATGGCGGAGCCGCTGGTGCCGATGAAGCGCACGCCCTGGCGCGCGGCGTCGAGGACCGGTATGGTGGCCATGGTGCCCTTCGGCACGCCGGCGAAGATGTTGAGCAATCCGCGGTCCCCCACGTGGGTGGCGCAGTGGCTGATGATCGCCGGCACGGGGACGAGCACGGCCACGTCGGTGAAGCCCTTCCCGTCGGTGAGGCGGCGCAGGGCGGCGTCGAACGCCGCGGGCGACATCTCCTTGGGATTGAGGGCCACCAGCTTTGCGCCCCGCTTCTCGGCCAGGGGTCCGAAGCGCTCGGCCACGATGGCGAGGCGCTCGGCGTCAATGTCGGTCGCCACGACCAGGGCGGGGCCGTCCTGCTTCTCGGCGGCGCGCTGCACGTGCATCTGGCCCATCGGCCCGCCCGCGCCGCAGAACCACGCCGTCCCGCCCGTGGTCAGCTCGCTCGGGCGCGAGGAGGTGTAGGCCTCCGCCGCGTCTTCGCCGAGGGTGCCGACGTGCCCGAGGTTGTCGTAGTGGATGCGCCCGACGTCCATGCTAGCCATCGGGATCCCCGCGGCGGCGCCCACCAGGTTCAGGATGCCGCCGCGCGCGAGGAGGGCACCCACCTTCTCCGCCAGCGCGGCATCCCCACCCAGGAGGAGGATATCATCGAAGCCGGCGCCGCCCGCGTGCGCCTGCGAGAGCGCGTTCGGGTCGAGACCGGCGAGCGGCGCGGTGCGCACCACGGCCGCTCCCGAGGCGGCGGCCTGCGCGGCCAGGCGGTCGGCGGCCGCGGCGGGCACGTCGGTGAGGACCACGGTACGGGGGTGCAACTCGGCGCTCAGCCCACGGGAGATGCGGACGCCGGCGAGGGCTGCGGCGGCCGGCCCACCCACGATCCAGAGGACGCCATCCGGCTTGATCTCCTTGCGATGCGTGGCGCGGTAGCTGGCGACGACGCAGGCCCACGGCTCGGCGAGCGCCGCCTCGGCGTAGCCGGTGGTCGGCTTCACGGGGAGCAGGTAGCAGCCGTCGTCGCCCTCCAGCACCTCAGGGCCGATGAGGCCGTACTGCGCCAGCGCGCCGGGGAGGGCGTAGCCGTAGGCCACGTTCTTCCCCTTGTAGTAGATCTCCGCCTGGACGATGAAGCGATCCCCCGGTCGGTACTGCCCCCGGCGGTTGGCGCCCACCGCCACCACCGTCATCGCCGACTCGTGGCCGGGAATGACCGGGTTGTTCGGCAGGTCGCGCCCGAAGATGCGCGGGTGCTCGCTCCCCAGGGTGAGCAGCTTGATGTCGCTGAAACAGAGCCCGGCCGCATCCACCCGGACGAGGAGCTCGTCGGGGCCGGGGGTGGGGAGCGGCATCTCCACCGGCCTTCCATCGCGGCCCAGGTTGTCCAGCCCGGGCCCGTACAGCGGCCACGCCAGTATCGTCGCAGGGGTCACCGTTGGCTCTTCGCGGTATCGCCTCAGTCTCTCGCTCACGGCCATCTCGCACCTTCCCATCGTTGTCTGCGCACAGGTTCGCCCTCCAGGCGTCGGATACCTGCTTGGGGATGGGAGACGTCGCCAGCGGGCGCAGACGGAGCGGCGCCCCTACGGATAAATCGCGGTGCGCTGCCAACTGATGAGTCTTTCCGACCGAAACCAGTGATTGCGTTCCCGGCGCGGGTTCCGCCCCGCGCCGGGATGCGCTACCCATCTTGCTCGGTACAAGTCATTAGGGGAAGCCTGGCGGAGATGCTTCGGCGCGGCGCCTCAGCATGACAGGGCCCGGGGCTGGCGGGAGCCTCGGGTCGGCTCTCGCGCCCCTGAGCCGACCCCGGGACCGCCGTACTTGTCATCCTGAGCCGCCAGGCGAAGGATCTCTCCCCGGACGACCACCACAGGTCCGCACCTGATGGGTCTTGACGAGCAAGACCGGTAGTGCGTTCCCCGGCGCGGGGCGGAACCCGCGCCCTACGGGATCGTGTCGTAGGGCGCGACCTCCGCGTCGCGACGGAAGGGCGACTACCAGCTTTGGTCGGCAGGACTCATTAGGGGCCGCACTCCGTGCCGGCCCGCCCCTTGCGGACCGTACTCGTGAGCCCTGAGCTCTTGCCGGAAACAGGACCGTTCTCACCACCGCAGCACCACGTCGTCGCCGTGGCGCACGCCCTTCTTCTCGACGATGCGCGCCTCGGCGGGGGCCCACATCCGCAGCGTGTAGGTTCCGGGAAGGAGGTGCTCGAAGGTGAACGTGCCGTCCTCCATCACGATCGCGCCCCCGAACCCCCGGTCCGACTCGGCCGACAGATAGAGCTTCGCGGGCCGCTCGCCCTCCACCCGGCCGCGCAGCGCCGCGCCGGGCAGCAGGCGCACCTCCAGGTCCGTCTGCTCGTCCGCCCGCACCGTGAAGGGCTGCCAGACGCCGACGCCTCTCGGTAGCCAGACGGCGGCGAGGTAGTTGCCCGCCGGCAGGCCCGCCATCGCGAAGGAGCCATCCCGGCCGAGGTCCGTTCTGCCGGCCGGCTCCATCGTCTCCCGCTGGAAGAGGGAGAGCAAGGTACCCCCGCGGCCGCGTCCTTGCTCGTCTACGACTCTGCCAGCCAGCGACCCCAGGGGCGGCACCGTGAGATCCACCCGGGTGACCGTCTCATCGGCGACGCTGACGACCTCTCCTGGGTTCCGCGCCAGCGTGAAGAGCTCCCCGCCGCGCCACCCCAGGGTCAGCCGATAGTGCCCTGGGGTCACAGCGCCGATGCGGAAGGCGTTGTTAGACCGATCCATGTGGGACCTTGGGAGGTCGAGACCGCCGTTTCCGTCCAGCAGTGACGTTCCAGGCGGGAAGACGGCGTAGACCACTCCGTCACCGACGCGGAGGAACCGGTGCGGCAGTGCAGGCGGCTGCGCATTCGCCCCCATGTCGCCCTTCCAGATGGTGGGCGCAAAGAGAAGCACCGCCTCCGCCAGGGTGATCAGCCGACCGTCCGGCGCCGTGCCCTGGGGAGAGAGGCCGACCCCCATGGTGGGTCGCGCTGTTGCCGGCAGGCGCTCCCGGCCGGCCACCGTCCCCTCGATGTTGCCCAGTGGGTCAAACTGCAGGTCGGGCAGCACCGTCTCCTGGTTGGGCTGGACCACCACAGAAGTGTGGAAGCGCTCTAAGGCCATCCGGCGGCCCGGCACCTCGTACGACACCTTCCCGACGGGCACGCGGGGGAAGACGAAGACGCCCTGTTCGTCGGTGAGTGCCGGCGGCGGCGCGGGCACCACAACTCCCTTCGGGACGGCACCCGGCGTCCAAACGTTCACCGTGGCTCCCACCGCCGGTGCGCCATTGGCCCGCAGCACCCGCCCGCGAACCCGTCCATACTGCAGGCGCACGAGCGTCAGATCGACCACGACCTCGCCCGTACACCCGGAGAGGTCGCGGATGACCGGCTCGCCGTTGGCGCAGTCGGCGTGCCCCGCCCGGATCCGGGTGGGCAGCGCGGGCACCTCTGTGATCCGGTACTCGCCGGCGGTACCACTGAAGGCGCCGCGCTGGTACCCGGGAGGGATTGGCTCAGAAGGATCGTCCACCACCAGGGTGCTCACTGCGGCACTGGGCAGGGGGTTCCCCTCCTGGTCGCGCACCACGCCGCGCACGCTCAGGGTGGGCTGCAGGTGAATCGCCACGTCGCCTTCGGCGGGGATGGTGACGTCCTGCACGGGGGCGAAGAACCCGGGCAGGCGCGCGTGCAGCTTCCAGGTGCCCGGTGCCAGCCCCTTCAACTCGAAGGTCCCGTCGGCGGCCGCCGAGGCCGATCCTTCATCCCCGATGTCGGGCTTGTGCTGGCGCCAGAACACCGTCGCCCCGCCCGCCGGCGTGCCGTCCGGCATGACGACCCGCCCCCGGAGCGCCAGGCCCGCCTCGAGACGCAGCTCCACTTCGCCGGTGGTCCGGCCGGCGGCGACGACCACACCTTCGCGCCCGGCCGGGCGGTTCCCGGAAGCGGTGGCGTCAAGGTGGTAGGTGCCGGGCGGCAGCCCCTCGACGCGGAAGCGGCCGTCGGGGCCGGAGCGGGCGCGGCCCCCGAAGAAGGGAACCACCCCCGGCACTGCCTGGGTGCGGCTTGCCGACACCCCTGCGTCGGCCACGGGCCCGCCCGCCGGATCCACCACTCTGCCCTCGATGGCCCCGAGCGGCTCGACGGTGAAGGCCAACTCGGGAAGGGGGGCATCCGGGCTCAGAACGACATTCTCCTGCACGGTGCGGGTCCACACGGGATCGCAGACGCCGATCTGGTAGGTGCCCGGGTCCAGCTCGCCAAGGGTGAAGCGTCCCTGCCTATCCGTCACGGTGTAGGAAAGCCCCGGGCGCAGCAGGCCCGGGATCACGCCTGGGGTTACTTCCTCGGGACGCGTGTCGGGAGGCCACGGCCCGGCCGGGGGGATCCAGGAGGAGAGGTTGATCCACCGCAGGGGATCCCAGCTCGTGCGATGGGATTCATCGCCCTGCGCTTTCAGAGCAGCGACCCGTGCGCCTGCCACGGCCTCGCCCTCCGCCGTGGTGACGCGCCCAGTCACCCGCAGCGACGGGCCCGGCAGCCGAAGAGTCACCTCGACGGGGGCATCCGGCGGGACGCGCACCTGAAGCGGGGCGGACTCCGCGTAGCCCCGGGTCTTCGCCGTCACCAGGGCGAGCCCGGACCACGGCAGCGACCGCTCAAACCGACCGTTGCCGCCGGTGACCTGGAAGACCTTCTGGATGTCCTCCGACGGCGTCGGTTGGGGGGCCTCTTGCTGCCTGACACTGACATAGACGCCGGTATCTGCCAGCGGAGTGCCGTCGGGCTTGAGCACCACGCCGCGAATGCCGCCCGGGGGCTTGTTCCCGGATGCGAACTGCGCCGCGGCCGGCCCGCCCGGGCCGACGAGCGCGCAGACGGCGATCAGCACCGCAATGAGGACTGGCATTCGGCAGAGCATCGTCGCACCTCCGTGATCGGCGCGCACCGCTGGTGGCTTCTGTGGCGCCTATCTAGTTGGACGCCGCGGCGGGCGGATTGCTTCATCGCCCGCAGGGCAATGTGCGGTGGCGCGTCGGCGCGATCCCGGCAGGAGATTCACGCCCGTCGCCGAAGGATGTGGTGGCCGCCGTCGTGCGCTGCGGGATGCGCGTCCACCAAGATCGACACGACTGTCCGGGAGAGGCCACCATGAAGCGCTCGCAAATCAACGCCATCCTCCGCGATACCCTCGCCTTCCTCGCGGAGTGCCGGTTCCATCTGCCCCCCTTCGCTCGCTGGACCCCCGCCGACTGGCGCGAGCGGGGACCCGAGGCGGACGAGATCCGCGACAACCTCCTCGGGTGGGACATCACCGACTTCGGCCACGGCGATTTCGCGCGCGTCGGGCTGGTGCTCTTCACCATTCGCAACGGCAACTATTACGACCCGCGCTACCCCAAGCCGTACGCAGAGAAGATCCTGGTGGCGGATGAGAACCAGGTGACGCCGCTCCACTTCCACACGCTGAAGATGGAAGACATCATCGTGCGCGGTGGCGGCAATCTGCTCATCGAGATGCGCAACGCCACCCCGGACAACCGCCTTGCCGATACCCCCGTGGTCGTCTCCGTGGATGGCACGCGGCGCGCCTTCCGACCGGGCGAGGCGCTGCGGCTCACTCCCGGCGAGAGCATCACCCTCCCGCCGCGCCTCTACCACACGTTCTACGGCGAGGAGGGGAAGGGCCGCGTCCTCCTCGGTGAGGTCTCACGCGTGAACGACGACCGCACCGACAACACCTTCCTCGACCCGGTGGGCCGCTTCCCCGCCATCGAGGAAGACGAGCCGCCGCTGCACTTCCTCTGCACCGAGTACCCGCGGGCGTAGAGCTCCGTGGGGAACTCAGACGGCAGATCGGCTCTCTCACGTGGCCCATGCGTACGGGTGTTCACTGCCTTGCGCTGCGAACCTCACCCGGCTCAACCACCGCCCCAGGCCGAGCATGTACCGCCGGGTGCCGGGAGGATAGCGAGCGGCCGCAGGCTCACCGCGCCACGCCTGGTTCGTCGTAGATGATGCTCATGCCCCGCCACGCACGCGCTCTCTGGAAAACATCGTCTTTGGGGGCCGTGACGACCAGGGTGCGCGAATCCTTCCACCGGATGCCGATGTGGCAACGTCCCTCGCGCACGAACACACTGCCCTCACGGATCACTCCGCTCCTTTCCTCTCGGAAGGCGCGCGAGCCTTCGCGCAGGTTGACGTGCATGACGTAGTCGGTGGTGGCGCCGCAGTCACGCTCGAAGACTACCGCCGTGTACCTCCCGTCCGGCGACTTATCCGCGTGCTTGACGGTTTCCGAACACGGGCCGGTCAGGGATGGCAGATCCCCCGCGATCCTGGAGCATCCGGTCATCACCAGGACCCCGGTTGCCACCCCCACGGCCAGGGCCAAGTGGCGCACTACGCCTCCCGAGCCCCTTCTTGTGGTCATCAGCACGCTATCTCTGGATACGCTCATCGGGCGGAACTGCCGGTCGCAATGAAGGTAAGTAGTGGCGCTCACACCAGGTGCCGGGAGGAAGAGGCGGGCCGGGCCACGTGCCGAAGGGATCCCACGGGGGCGGAGCCACCGGTGGCCGCGGGGGCGCCATGCCCGGCGGCATCCCCATGCGGGCGGAGCCGGGGCCCGCCGGCGGCACTGGGGGGAACGGCGGCATCCCAGGCGGCTGGGGGAAGGCCGGGGCACCGGGCGGTTGAGCGGGAATGGGAGGCCCCGAAGCCCGGCCGTGTGCTGGACGACCGGCCGGGTGAGTGGGCGCCGGCAGTCCCGGCCGCTGCCCCGGCGGCACTGGCCGCTGGAGAGGACGCACGTCAAGCTGCGCAACGGGGAGGCAAAGGTTGAGTACCGGCGGCGCCGGCTGGCGGTCCGACGTATCCCGAACCGTGATCTCCAGAAAGCCGGGGGAGATGGGCACCATCCGGTACTCCACGCGAGGGCCGATCCCCTCCTTCGCCATCGCCCGCCACACCCTCAGTTTCGTGGGGACCGGCAGCCCGGCCAGGAAGTTGGGGTGCCTGTCCCGCATCCACTCCTTGTGTTGATTCTCCTCGAGGTCTCTCTCGGGGTCGAAATCGTGGCCGGGCGACCCTACGTACCATCGTGCATTCCGTAGGGGCCGCGCTCCGTCTCGGCCCATCTCGCGCGTTCGTACTCACATCCTGAACTGTTGCACACGGCGCGACTCACGCGGGCTCGCGCAGCGTCCGCACCCGCTGCGGCGTCCACTTGCCGGGGACGGCGCGCAGTCCGAACTCGATCCTCACTTCCACGGCGCCGCGCGTGCCCATCGGCTTCATCGGCTTCTTGCAGCGCCAGGCGAGGTACGCCACCCCCTCCGGCGTCGTGCCGACGAAGCTCTCCACCAGCGGCGACCGCGCGGGCGGGCGGGCGACTTCCGTGTTCGCCGGGAGGATGTCAATCACCGTCACGTCCTCGGCGGTGATGTCGCCGACGTTCCGGCAGGTGAGGACGTAGGGGATCTCCAGGCCGGGGTAGGCCACGTTCAAGCCGACCGCCTTCTGCACCTCGAGCCGGGGGCCGCTGGTGGAGACCTCCACAACCAACCCCTGCCGAAACCGCTCCGTCTCCTGCGCCCACTGCACCACGACTTGCTGGAGCGCCTGGCGAATGGCGTCCACGTTCAGCTCCCGGATGTCTATCTGCGAAGCGGGGAGCCCCCACGCCGTCAGCACCTGCCCCACCGTCTGCTCCGCGCCGACGTTCTGGACGAGGAGGGCCGAGAGGACCTGGCTCAGCCATTCCCTCAAGAACGTCTCCACGTCAATGCCCATCTCCTGGAGCAGTTGAACGAGCGCAGTGGCGGCCAGATCCACGTACACGTCGAGCGAGATCAGTCGGTCGAAGAGATCCAGCACCGTCCGGTTGTCCTGGAAGATGTCAATCCCTTGGAACACGGCGCTCTGCTGCAGGCGACCGAGCAGCTCCGCGCGGTGCTCCGCGGTGATGAGCCGGAGTTCGACGAGGCGCGTGAAGAGGGCGGCGATCGGCACGTTCAGGTCCAGCTTCAGCCGTCGGGCCAACTCCAGCACTTCGCCGAGCGTGCGCTTCCGGCTGGTTAGCACCTGCACCAGGCCGCCGTGTCTGGCGATCAGGTATTCGAGCGCGGTGCTGGCGACCTGAGACGCCGCCGCCTGGCGCACGTCCTTCTCCGTAACGGCGCCCTGCGCGGTGGTCTCCGCTTCGACGCCCTGCCGCTCCACCGTCTGGATCTGCTGCCAGCCGGTCACCACCACGTCGCCATTGGTTCGGATCTCGACTTCGGTGGCGCCGGCAGGGAAGGGACCGTAGAAGCGCCCCTCCCTCGTGGCGCACACGGCGAAGGCGCTGCCGGCAGCGCCGGGCGGCAGGTAGCTGACGGCTTCCTTCAGGCGCCGCTCCGGGGAGATGCGGGCGTCCTTCAGAGCATCGGCGCCCGTGCCGCCGTTGGCGACCGTGCCGCCGATCTCATGGTAGGTCACGCTTCCGGCAGCCATGAGCACGGCGCCGGGGATTGCCAGCCAGAGTGGGAAGCCCCAGGCCGCAGCCCTGAGGCTGAACTTCCTGCGCATCGCAGAACTCCCTTCGCCCCGGCGCTCCGCCAGGACCCGCGCCGGCAGGCGCGCGGCCACCACCGCCGCGTCGCCCTTCGCGCGAGGATGAGGCGGAGAGGAGCCGAGCGGGAACGAGCGTCCCGGCCGGGAATGGAACGTCAGCTCCCGAAGGCCCGGTTTCCGATGGTCAGGGAGAGGATCTCCTCCGGACCGACGCCGGGGATGACCACTTCCTTCTTGCCCTTCGCCGGCGGCGACGCGCTGCCGCCCTGCGCCGCGAGGGCCGCCTGAATCTGGGGGTCCTTCACCTTGATGATCTGCACCTCGCCGGAGGCCACCGCCGCGGCGATCTTCTCGTCAATGATGACCTTCACCACCGAGTTCTGGGTGAACTCGGTCTCGCGGTAGACCAGCAGCCGGGCGTACAGCATGTTCGTGGCGCCGGCCGCGGGCACCGCGAAGACCAGGCGGTACTCGAACTCATCCTTCTTCTCGCTGCGCGGCGGGTTGCAGGCGAACGTGACCTCCGCGGGCAGATCCAGCGGCACGAACTTCGGGCGCTGCTTCATGTCGGGGTGTAGGTACTGCACGTTCGGCTTCCCGGCGTCCGCAGCCCCGGAGAACTCGAAGCGGATCCTGACGGCGGGTCCCTTCCATGCTCGCTTGCCGCCGCCCGGGGGGATGACGCCGGGGTAGG
Source organism: Armatimonadota bacterium (assembly GCA_016199585.1). Lineage (GTDB taxonomy): Bacteria > Armatimonadota > JAAZEB01 > JAAZEB01 > JAAZEB01 > JACQGM01. Next base: position 10,500 of record JACQGM010000247.1, on the reverse strand, counting down.
ATGTGGTCACCACCGGTGCCGGCGGCGCTGTTCCCTCCTCCTCGGCGGCCACTGCGCCGGGCGGCACCATGCCCGGCAGCCCCGCCATTGCCATCGTCAGCAGAACGCACCAACGCCTCATCTTCGCTACTCCTTCACAGGTTCACTTCAGCACGAGCTCTGTCACCGTCACCGGACCCGCGCTGCCGATGACCGCCGTCACCTCCAGGCGCCAGCGCGGGGAGCTGACCGGCGCGAAACGGGTCTGCCACTCGGCGCGGGTGTTGCCCATGACGCTGCTGAGCGTCTTCCACTCCTGGCCGGTCCAGTAGCTCACCGAGAAACGCTTCGGCACGCCTTCGCCCGTCGGCCCGGCCTTGACGAAGAACGACACTTCGCGGAAGGTGCGCGGTCGCTTGTACCACACCTCCAGCCAGCCGGCAGTGTTCCCCTCCGCCGCCACCCAGGAGGTCGCCTGGTTGCTGTCGAAGGCGCACGCCGCCTTGCTCTGCGGATCCCGGACCGACGACGCCCGGTAGACGGGCCCCCCCTCCATCAGATCCTTCAGCGCCTGGCCGGCGATCTCGTCCGCGTCCTCCACCTGCGGCACCGGCTTTTCCGCGGTCATCAGCACGCGGCCGGTTTCGACCTCCGCCAAGCGGAGAGCCAGCTTGCAGCTCCCGGCGGTGGTCAAGACCTCCCCGAGGAGCGCGTGGCTGGCCCCCAGGAGCTTCCCGAGACGAGCGGCGGTATCGGAATCGACCAGGCCGCTCTCGCCGATCCGCTGCTCTTGCAGCAGATCCTGGAGGCGCGCCCGCTCGACGACCGCGAACTCGGGGTAGAGGAGCATCTCGTCGTAGAGCCTGAGGAAGATGCTGCGGCCCAGGCCGAGATCGGTGTCGGTGCATCGGAGGGGGAAGATTGCCAGACGCGAGGTCTGAGCGGCAGGGGAATCAGCCGCGAGAGCTGGCCGCGCGAGGAAACCGAGCCCCAGAAGGGCGAGAGCGATCCGCTTGCCAGTCGAGGTAAGCGATGCCCTCATCTTCGCCTCCTACTCAAGCGGACGCTCCGCGCGATGGCCTGCCCTGTCTACTGGGTATCATACACCAGGTCGGCCCCGATGTCAACAGGGAGATCGGTGCGTCGCACTTCTGGGGTAGTGTGAGGGTCTATGTGGGAATTTGTCTGCGGCACAAGCGGGCCGAGACAAAGCGACGGCCCCTACGTCGGATCCCAACGGCACGTAGGGTCGCTGCGCCGTCCGCGACCGGATCCAGCGGTCCAGGTCATCCGACGAGATTTTCCACATAAACCCCTCACACTACCTCTCTCCTCCGGCCATTGACACGCCTCGCTCGTGGCGGCTATAATAGGAGTGCGCCGCGCGCGCGCTCCGGGGTCGTCTAAAGGTAGGACGGCAGATTTTGGATCTGCTTATCGAGGTTCGAATCCTTGCCCCGGAGCCATTCTGATTTCGGATTTGCGATTTCGGACTTTAGGGAGGGCCGGTTCGCTGCCGGGGATCGGTCGCTCTCCACCTCGCGGGTTACGGGTGCAGCAGGGGCCGGGGCAAATCGGAAATCGCAAATCCAAAATCTGAAATCCGAAATCCCCCGGGGGGTGCTATGGCCGATGCGGTGGCGGTGGTTCTGGCCGCCGGTTCAGCAACACGATTTCGCACCGAGCTGCCGAAGCCGCTGCACCGCGTTTGCGGGCGGGCGCTCCTGGAGTACGCCCTCGATGCCGTGACCGGCGCCGGGATCGAGGGGGTGGCGGTGGTCGCCCCGCCGGACGCCGGCGGAATCCCCGCCCTCGTCGGCGAGCGGGCCCGCTCTCTCCCCGGCGGCGCCAGCGTCTCCGAAGGGGTCAACCGCGCGCTGGAAGCCCTGCCGGAGACCCCGGTGGTCCTCATCCTTCCCTGCGACCTCCCGCAGCTCGAGGCTCGCCACCTGGAGACGCTCCTCGAGCGCCACCGCGCCGGCGCCGCCGAAGCGACCCAACTCTTCGTCGGGGGCGTGGCGACCGGCGTCTTCGCGGTCGAGCGCCGCAGCGCGCTGCACCTCCCCGAGGACGCGCCCGCCGAAGCCCTCTTCCCGGCGGCGGCCTGCTGCGAGTTGCCCGGGCCGGCCCTGATTGACGTGGATACCCGGCGCGACCTGGCGGCCGCGGCCAAGGCCCTCCGCCGCGCCATTCTCGACCGACTCATGGACGAGGGCGTCACCATCGTGGACCCGGACCACACCTACGTCGACGCCGGCGTCCGCATCGGCCTGGACACGATCCTCCATCCGGGGACGGTGATCGAGGGAGCGACCGTCATCGGCAAACGCTGCGCCATCGGGCCGCAGGCGCACCTGGTGGGAGCGACCCTGGAGGACGAGGTCACGGTGGTGGCCGCCGTCGTTCGCGAGAGCCGCCTCGCCGCGCGGGTGCGCGTGGGACCCTTCGCCAATATCCGCTCCGGGTGCGACGTCGGCGCAGAGAGCAGCATCGGCGACTTCGTCGAGCTGAAGAACGCCCGCCTGGGGGCGCGCGTCTCGGCGTCGCACCACGCCTACCTCGGCGACGCCCGGATCGGCGAGGGAGTGAACATCGGCGCCGGCGTCATCACCTGCAACTACGACGGCGTCCGCAAGCACCAGACCACCATCGGCGCCCACGCGTTCATCGGCAGCAACTCGGTGCTCATCGCCCCGGTGAACATCGGCGCGGGCGCCTACGTGGCGGCTCAGTCCAGCATCAACCAGGACGTTCCCGAGGATGCCCTGGGCATCGCCCGCGCGCGGCAGGAGAACAAGCCGGGATGGGCCCGCCAACGCCGCCGAGCGCAGGGGAAGGATTGAAGGATGCCCCGCGACCGGGACCTGAGGGTCTTCACCGGAAACGCCAACCCGATGCTGGCGCGCGCCATCTGCAGCTCGCTCGATATCAAGCTGACTCGCGGCAGCGTCAGCCGTTTCTCCGACGGCGAGATCCGGGTGGACATTGACGAGAGCGTGCGCGGCGATGACGTCTACATCGTTCAGCCGACCTGCGCCCCGGTGAACGAGAACCTCATGGAGCTGCTGATCGCCACGGATGCCTTCCGCCGGGCGTCGGCCGGGCGCATCACCGCCGTGGTGCCCTACTTCGGCTACAGCCGACAGGACAAGAAGATCAAGCCCCGCGAGCCGATCACCGCCAAGCTCGTCTCCACGCTGATCACCGCCGCCGGCGCTCAGCGCCTGCTCACCCTGGACCTGCACGCCCTCCAGATCCAGGGGTTCTTCGACTTCCCGGTGGACCACCTCCCCGCCGGCCCGATCATCGCCGACTACCTCATCGCCCGGGGATTCTGCGGGCACGAGGTGGCCGTCGTCTCCCCCGACGTCGGTGGCGTGGCGATGGCCCGCGCCTATGCCGACCGTCTGGACGCCAATGTCGCCATCATCGTCAAGCGCCGCCCCCAGCCGAACCAGGTGGAGGTGTTCGAGGTCATCGGCGAGGTCGCCGGGAAGGTCTGCGTGATCGTGGACGATATCGTAGACACGGCGGGCTCGCTCACGATGGGCGCCCGGGCGCTGTGCGACCGGGGCGCGCGCGCCGTCTACGCCTGCGCCACCCACCCGGTTCTCTCCGGCGACGCGCTGCAGCGGATCGCCGAGTCGCCGGTGCGCAGCCTGGTCGTCACGGATACCGTGCCGCTGGCTCCCGAGCGCCGGGGCGCCAGGGTGCAGGTGCTCTCGGTGGCGCCCAGCCTGGCGGAGGCGATCCGGTGCATCCACCAGGACCAGTCGGTCAGCACGCTGTTCCGCAAGAACTGGAAGACCTCCTGACGTGGAAGGCACGACCCGGATCATCCTCGGCCTCGGCAATCCGGGCCCGGAGTACGCCCGCACGCGGCACAATGTCGGCTACCTCACGGCGGACGAGCTGGCCCGGCGCCACGGGATCCGCATCACCCAGCGGCGGAATCGCTCGCGTCTGGGCGAGGGCCGCATCGGGGAGACCCCCGTAGTCATCGCCAAGCCCCAAACCTTCATGAACCTCAGCGGCGCGGCTGTCACCTCGCTCCTCTTCCGCCACCATGCCGGCCCCGGGGACCTGGTGGTGGTCTGCGACGACCTGAACCTGGAATTGGGTCTCGTGCGGGTGCGCGCCGCGGGCTCCGCCGGGGGACACAACGGCCTGAAGTCCATCATCGCCAGCCTGGGCACCGATGCGTTCCCCCGCGTGCGCATCGGCGTGGGCGCGGCGCCGGGGGTGCCGTGGATTGACCACGTGCTGGGCGAGTTCGGCGACGAGGAGTGGCCCACGATCATCCAGGCGGTCGCATCCGCCGCCGATGCCGTGGAGATGCTGCTGCGGGAGGGGCCGGAGGTCGCGGCCAACCGCTTCAACCGCAAGAGCCGCTCGGCTCAGGAGCCACTGCCGCCATGAGCCCGATGCCGCGTGAAGGAAGCAGATGAGGTGCCGTCCGTGAATGAGACTACCGGCGTGGTCCTTGAGACGAAGCGCGACGAGAGCCGCGTCAATCTCCTCTTCCTGGCGCTCGGGCACGGCGTCACGGATGCCTACAGCAACTTCTTCCCCGGCCTCGTCTTCTTCCTGAGTGATCGCCTCTCCCTCACGGCGGCGCACGTCGGCCTGCTCACCACCGTGGTGAGCATCACCGGCTCGATGAGCCAGCTCATCTACGGGCACCTGGCCGACCGCGTCCGCCGGGCCTACTTCATCGTCCTCGGACCGGCGGCCGCCGCCATCTTCATGAGCCTGCTCGGATCCGCGAACTCACTGGCGGTGCTGGCGATCCTCCTCGCCCTGGGCGGCAGCGGCGTCGCCAGCTTCCATCCGCAGGCGGCCATCGGCGCCGGCTCCGGGCCCGTCCGCCGCCGAGGCGCCGACCTCGCGTTCTTCATCAGCGTCGGCACGGCCGGCTACGCGCTCGGACCCCTCTTCGCCACCCAGGTGGCGGTGCGGTTCGGGCTGGAGCGCACGTGGCTGGCCGCCATCCCGGGCGTGCTGGCGGCGCTTCTCCTCTACGCCACAGTCTACCGCCGGCTCGAAGCCGGCTACCGCTCCGGCCCGGAGGATGACGGGAGCAAGGGGGACATCGCTGCTTCGCCCCTTCTCCCCGCGCGCAAGCCCCGGCTGCCGGCAACCATCGTCGCTCTCTGGGGCATCGTCTCGCTGCGCGCCGCGGTGAGCACCTCCCTCATCCAATTCATGCCCCTCTTCCTGAAGGAGCGGGAGTTTGGTCCGACCTACGCGAGCGCGGCCGTGTCGCTCTTCGTCTTCGCGGGCGCCGTCGGCGGCATGGCCGGGGGTCCGCTGGCGGATCGGTGGGGGCGCCGCCGGGTGCTCATCGGCTCGCTCCTGCTCTCAACGCCTGCCCTCTGCGGGCTGACGCTCGTTCCGAGCGCCGCCTTCCTGGCCCTGTTCTTCACCGCCGGCTTCGTCCTCAACATCTCGGCCCCCGCCAACGTGGCGATGGCCCAGGAGATCGCCCCCGAGCGCCAGGGCACCGCATCGGCGTGGGTTCAGGGCTTCGCCTTCGGCACCGGCGGGCTGCTGGCCGGGCTCGCCGGCTACGCCGCCGACCGAACCAGCATCGCCCTCGTCTACCAGGTGCTCGCCTTCGTGCCGGCGCTCACGGTTCCGATCGCCGCCATGCTCCCGGAGACGCTGCACGGCTCACGGAAGGGCTAAGGACCCGTCAGGGAACAACCGTCGCAGGCCACCGGGCGCATGAACGCACCCGTCTCGCGGACTGCCCGCAAGCTAAACCGCCACCGGTGCCGGTGCCGCCGCCGGGGGAGGAACCCGGCCGGCGCACAGCGAACATAACCACAGCGTTTCCGCGCGCGGAAGCGCGGGGGGTGGCCCGGGTCCCCAACAGGTTGACGTCCAGGAGCAACAGGCGGGTCCCCTGCGTCCGGCGGGACCGAGCCGTACCCGCTCCGGCGCGAAAGGAGCCTCGTCGCGTGCAGCAGCACTTCCCCTCGCCCCTTGTGCCGATCTTCGCCGCGCTCCTCGCCCTCGCGGCCCTCTGGCCCGCTCAGCCCGCCGACGCCCCCGCGGCCCTGCTGACGCGCACCCCCGATGCCTCGGAGAGCGAGCCGCTCTTCCTGAGCGAGCGCCGCATCGCCTACCTGCGGGCACCGAAGGGGCGCGCCGGGCTGCAATGGTCTCGCGAGCTATGGCTCATGGATGAGGACGGCCGCCGGAATCGCCGCGTTCTGGGCGAGGGCTGCTTCCACCTGCGCCCCTCCGCGTCGGGCCGGCAGCGCCTCGCCTGCTCGCGCTACAGCGACGTCCGCGCCGTCGTGCATGCGGGCCGGACCGAAGGGTGGGAAGCGCGCACGGCGATCTGGGCGTTCTCCCTCCCGGACGCGCGGCCGCAGCGCGTCGCCGGCCCGGGCGCCGTCTTCCTGGATGGCTGGACTCAGGACGACCGGATCGCCTTCCACGAGGGTCTCCTTGGCTACGATGACGTGCAGGGCTTCCACGAGGCGACCGGCTTTCCCCCGCCGCGCGCCTGGCTGGCCCCCTTTGGGAGGGCAGCGGGGGCATCCCGCCTCGATCCCTCCCGCCAGCCCCGCTTCGCGGATCGAGGCCTCGACCGCGAGCAGCTCGCCACGGTGGGCGTGTGGGCGCCCGACGGCTCGGGGTGCATCCGCGCCCGGTGGTATGAGCGAGATGGCCGCCCGCGCATCGGCTACGACTTCATCCAGCCGGGCCGGCCGCCGCGTCGCGTGCTAGAGACCGAGGAACACCTCACGTACTCGGAAGAGCCCTGGACCCCGGCGGTGGTCTGGGCGGACAAGCGGCGCGTGCTCCTCGGCCGGTTCGTCTCTCGCCCGGACCCGAGGCTCCCTCAGTCGCGCGGCCGGTTCTACCTGGTGCTGGTACACCCCGGCAGCGGCGCGTTCCGCGTGTTGGCGCCCGAAGTGCCGATGGCTCCATCGCCCGATCCCGTCGTCTCGCCCGGCGACTGGCGCGTCCTCTTCCGGGGCTGTGAGCCGGACGGCTCGCCGGGGCTGTGGGTCGTCACCGTGGATGGGCCTTACTGCCGGCGCATCCTGGCGGGGGAGGCGTCGTACACCCCGTGGGCGTGGTCGCTGGATGGCCGGTCACTCGTCATCTCCCGCCCGGAGGAGGGCGGATGCGACCTCTGGCGGATTGATCTATGATGCGGCGCCGGTCGAACGGCTCCCTCGATCAGAAGTGAACATCCGAGGCGGTGAGAGGTGTCTACAGATGTAAGGCGAGGCCGGCGCCAGGAGTTGGGGACGTGTGGGCGTGCCGGGGCCCGGCGGCCCGGCGGCGGGACGAGCCACGCGCTCCCGGAATGAGGGGAAACCTGTGAGAGGCTTCTTGGGGCTTGTTCTGATGGCTGTCATGGCGGCATCGGTCGCGGCTGCGGCGGCGAAGCGCGGGGCACGCGCTCCCGCTTCGGCGCCGCGCCAGGCGGCTGCCGGGCTCTCCTCCGGCACGCGCGACCTCGTCGTCCGGCCGGTCGTCCAGGTCCTCCCGATGCCCGAGGGCACGCCCGCGGGCAACACCGCGGCGTACGACTGGTCGGCGGGGCGGCTGCGCGTCACCGGGCGCGGACGGCCCAGCACGAAGGCGACATCCAACGCCCAGCGGCGGTGGACGGCGCGAGAGGCGGCGTTGATCGTCGCCACGCGCAACCTGGGGCTGGCGCTGCGGGGTATCCCGGTCTCGTCGGAAGAGACGCTGGCCCGCTACGTCGAGCGCCAGGGCGGGAAGCTCGAGTTCCATTTCCAGGTGCGGATGGGGCAGGTCGTCAAGGAGCGGGCGCTGGAGGAGGGGGACTTCGAGGTGACGATGGAGGCGTCCTTCTCCGCCGTCGAGAGTCTGGGCGGCGTTGTCGGGCCGGACGCGAGCGGCGCGGCGCCGGCGAAGGCGTCGCCCCGCCTGCGCGCCGAGGGATGGAAGCCGCCCGCCGGTCTGACGCCGACGGGCGCCGACGGTCCCTTCACCGGGCTCGTCCTGGTCGCCACGGACCTGAAGGCGGAGCCGGTTCTGCGCCCCCTCGTATTGAGCGAGGAAGGCCGCGCGCTCTACGGCCCCGGGATCGCGGAGGGCGCCTCGGCCAGGGCGCAGGGCCTGGCATCGTACGCCTACACGCTCTCGGATGCGAGGGCGCTGGGGCGCGCCGGGGAGAAGCCTCTCGTCGTCGCGGCCTCGGGCGTGGATGCCCGGAACGCCGGCTGCCTTTTCCTCTCCAAGGGGGACGCGGAGCGCGTGCGGGCTGCCGACAAGCGGAACGGCTTCCTGAAGAAGGCAGCGGTGGTGGTGATCCTCGACCCCGATTCCTGACCGGGGAAGGGCAGGTGCGGCGTGAACGACCGGTATCCGCGGCTCCGAGTCTGGTCCTGCCTGCTGGCAGGAATCCTCCTTGCGGGCGGCGTCCGCGCCGCGCTGTCGCCCGGGAACTCCGGGGCGCGGGCGCCGGCGCAGAAGCGCTGGCTCTTCGTGTGGCGGAACCTGCGCAATCCGAGCGAAGTGGATCGCATGATCGCCCGCTTCCCTCGCGCCCGCGCGGCCGGCTACAACGGCGTGGTCTTCTCCCACAACATCCCCGAGGCGAAGGCCGCCGAGCTGAAAGAGGCCGCGCAGCAGAACGGCCTGGACCTCGTCGCCGTCGTCATGGGGGGAACCCGCGACCGCAACTACGTGGAGGGCGTGCTCTCCAAGGACGCTCTCTTCATCGCCCAGGGCGGCGCCGCCAGCCACCAGCCGGACAACCCGACCCGGGTGGTGAACGGCGACTTCGAGGACGTCGCCGGCGACCGCTTCCGCGCCTGGCCGATGCAGGACGACCCGGGCGTGACCACCTTCGCCGACCACGAGGTGACGCACGGCGGCGGAACCTCCCTGCGCATGGAGAGCATCGGCCGCAACCAGTACCACCACGCGCGACTGGCGCAGCCGCTGACGCTCCAGCCGCACCGTCAATACCGCATCTCCATCTGGGTGAAGACCGAGGGCCTGGTCGGCGTCGAGCCGGAGGTGAAGGTGCTGGCGGTCGACTCCGGGCGCCCGATCAGCTTCCAGACGTTTCCCTGCCGCCCGACCCAGGACTGGACCCACTATGACCTCGGCTTCAACAGCCTGGAGTGCCGCGATGCCCGGATCTACGTCGGCTCCTGGTCCGGGAGTGCGGGGAAGGTGTGGTGGGACGATCTGCGCGTGGAGGAGATCGGCCTGGTGAACGTGCTCCGGCGGCCGGGGTGCCCGGTCACGGTGCGCGGGGAGAACGGCCCGACCTACGAGGAGGGGCGCGATTACCAGCCGATCGCGGATCCGCGGCTCCACCCCTGGATCGCCTTCCACGAGCCGCCCGTCATCCGCCTCGCCGCCGACACCCGGATCCAGGATGGCGAGCGACTGCGGGTGAGCTACTACCACCCGATCATCGTCTACGAAGACCGGGTGACGAGCTGCTTCAGTGAGCCCCGCATCTTCGCGGACTGGCGCGAGGAGGTCCGGCGGGTCAACGACCTGCTCCACCCGGCCGGCTTCTTCATGTCGCACGACGAGCTGCGGGTGATGAACCGGTGCGCCCTCTGCCAAAGCAAGGGCATGACCGCCGGCGAGCTGCTGGCCTGGAACGTGCGCCAGGCGGCGCAGATCATCCGCGATGTTCGCCCCGACGCGGAGATCTGGGTCTGGAGCGACATGTTCGACCCGATGCACAACGCGAAGGAGCACTACTACGCGGTCAACGGCTCGTTGGTCGGCTCCTGGAAGGGGTTGGATAAGGACGTCGGCATCGTCAACTGGCATGGCCGATTGATGGGCCGGAACTGCCGGTTCTTCGCCGACTTGGGGCTGCGCCAGATCCTCTCCGGCTACTACGATGGGGACGAGGACGGGTCGCGGATCGCCCGGTGGGTGGAGAGCACCCGGGACATCCCCGGCATCGTCGGCGCCATGTACACCACCTGGCAGGACAAGTACGACGCGATGGACACCTGGGCGGAGAAGGCCTGGGGCGGGGCGAGGTGACCGGACAAGGTTGAGGATCCGCGCCCCTTCCGAAACCCGGGTGCGCGGCCAGAGGCCGGCAGCGTGCGAACACGGCAGGAACCCCCGCGACGGGCGCGAACAAAGGCACCAACGAAGGGAGGCTCCAGGCCATGCCAGCATACTCGGTCGTACGCATCAAAGTGTCCGAGCTCCGGGGGCACTGCCCCTTCTACAAGCAGGGCGACACGTTCCTGATCAAGCAGCAGTGCCTCGACCCGTCACAGGCCACGCCCGACCAGTTCTGCTTCCACAGCCTCAAGGACCTTTACGACGCCTACATGGAGGTGCGCCGCGGCCCGATCGGGGGTATGCGCACCATCGGCTGCATGGACCACGCCAAGGCGCGCTTCCAGTTGGAGCGCATGGCGGACGAGGAAGGCCCCGGCTGGAACTGAGGCGCTGGAGTTGCGCGGCCCTCAACCCGATCGCATCTGCTCCGGTGCTAACTTGTTTTCCGCTACCCCGGGCAGGGAGTTGCGGTGA
>JACQGM010000256.1 GCA_016199585.1 Armatimonadota bacterium | reverse complement strand
TGCTCCAGGTTCTGCTCAATGAGATGCTCTCGCCCTGGGACGTTGACATTCACTTTCGGCTTGTGGTACAATCGAGGGTAGATTAGGGTTGCCCAATTGTATTGCCGGAGGACGTTCCGGCTATTGTTGGCTTCTGTTGCTGGAGTACCCACTTCGCCTGCGGCGCGTACGCTGCGGGCGTGTTGTTTGGAGCGATTGTGTTGGGTTCGACGGTAGAGCCGCGCGCACCGGTGAGCCCCGCCAACGGATCCGGCGCCTTCGGCGGGGACCGATGTTGTACTCCTGTGAGCTACCCACGCCGCTCCCCCCTCTTTCCGTCCATTTGTCAGGAAGGGATTCCGCATGGGTTCTAGACGAAGCAGGAGGCCCGAATCCGCGACCGCGACAGCCAGTTCCAAAGAGATCATCATCAACGTCAGCCCCCGTGAAGACCGCGTAGCCATCGTGGAGAATGGTCAGCTCATCGAGCTGAACATCGAGCGCGAGGAGCGGGTCGTCGGCAGCATCTACAAGGGCAAGGTGGTGAATGTTCTCCCCGGCATGGACGCGGCCTTCGTGGAGATCGGCCTCGAGAAGAACGCGTTCCTGTATGTTGGCGACATCCTTCCGGGTGCGGAGGATGAAGTGGAGGCGACCGAGGACGAGGCGGCCGCCGCCGACGCTCCGGCGCCCGCTCCGCCGCGCCGCAACGGGCGCCGCCCGGGTATCCGTGAGGTCGCCAAGGTGGGCCAGCAGGTTCTGGTCCAGGTCGTCAAGGCACCGCGGGGCACGAAGGGCGCCCGTGTCTCCACCCGCATCTCTCTCCCCGGCCGCTACCTGGTGCTGATGCCGGATACCGACCACGTCGGCGTCTCCCGCAAGATCGAGGAGGAGCCGGAGCGAGAGCGCCTGAAGGAGTTGGCCCGCCAGGTGAAGCCCCAGGGCATGGGCCTCATCGTCCGCACCGAGGCGGAGGGCCGCAACCTGGAGGACATGAAGGCCGATGCCGAGTTCCTCACCAGGCTGTGGCAGACCATCCAGGAGAAGGCGAAGCAGGCCAACGCCCCGGCCGTGATCCACACCGAGTTGAGCCTCCTCTTTCGCACCGTGCGCGACTCCTTCGTCTCCGACGTGAACAAGCTCATCGTCGACTCCGAGCCCGCCTACCAGAAGATCCTCGAGCTGGTGGACCTCATCTCGCCCCGGATGCGCGGCCGAGTGGAACTCTTCCGCAAGCGCGACCCGATCTTCCATCGCTTCGGCATTGACAACGAGATCGAGCGCCTGCTGCGCCCCCGCATCTGGCTCAAGTCCGGCGGCTACCTGGTGATTGACGAGAGCGAGGCGCTCACTACCATTGACGTCAACACCGGCAAGTTCATCGGCAGCACCAACCTGGCCGACACGATCCTGCGGACGAACCTGGAGGCGGCGACCGAGGTCGCTCGCCAGCTCCGCCTGCGCGACATCGGCGGCATCATTATCATTGACTTCATTGATATGGATGCCAAAAAGGACAAGGACGCCGTGATGAACGCGCTGAAGAACGAGTTGAAGCGCGACCGGGCGCGCACCAAGGTGGCGCACATCAGTCCGCTCGGGCTCGTGGAGATGACGCGCAAGCGCACCGGTGAGACCATCCTGGCGCAGATGACCACCCACTGCCCCTACTGCGCCGGCCGCGGCGCCATCCTCTCGCCCGAGACCGTCAGCGTGCGCTGCGAGCGCGAGTTGGCTCGCGTCGCCGCCGATGTGGACGACGAGGCCTTCATGGTGACGCTGCACCCCGACGTCGCCTACATGTTCATCGGAGCGGGGGGCGATAACGTCCAGCGCCTGGAGCAGACGCTGCACCGCGCCGTCTTCGCGCGCAGCGACGAGGACCTGCACCGGGAGCAGTACCGCATCGTTCCCGGCGACCTGCAGGAGATGGACCGCCAACTCCAGCGCGTGAAGCCCCGCCAGGTGATGGAGCTGCCGGTCGTAAAGCACCCGCTGACGCAGGCCCCGCGCGCCGCCGCCTGGGTGGACGGCTACCTGGTGGACCTCGAGAACGGCGCGCCCTTCATCGGCGAGCGCGCCAAGGTGCGCGTGCGCCGCATGAACCGCTCCTTTGCCCTCGGCGAGGTCGTGCTCCCCGCGAAGGTGGTGGACAAGAGCGAGCCGATCTAACAGCAAGGCGCCGTGGTGGAAGGAGATGACGCGATGCCTTCGCCGTTTCCCGGAATGGATCCCTATCTGGAGAGCCCCGCGCTCTGGCGCGACCTCCATCACCGGATCATCACCTACGCAGCCGATGTGCTGACGCCCGCCGTCCGGCCGCAGTACAAGGTGCGCATCGAGGAGCGGGTCTACGTCTCCGAGCCGGATCGCACCATCTACCCCGACTTCGTGGTGGTGGAGCGCTGGCTGCCCGCCGCCAGCGGCCGGCGAGAGGCGGGCGCGGTGGCGACCATCGAGGCCGCGGACGCGCCGACCGTGGTCCGGATCCCGGTGGATCTGATCCACGAAGGCTACCTGGAGATCCGCGACGCGCAGAGCGACCGGGTGGTCACGGTCATCGAGGTGCTCAGTCCCACGAACAAGGCCCCGGGAACGGGCCGGGCGCTCTACCTGGAGAAGCAGCGCCAGGTGCTGCGCAGCGACGCCAACCTGGTGGATGTGGACCTGCTGCGCGGCGGAGAGCACACCGTGGCGGCCCCCGTGCAGGCGCTCTTCCAGGTGCAGCCCTTCCACTACCTGGTCAGCGTCAGCCGCGGCCCCGAACGGCAGGAGTACGAGGCGTACCCGGCCACGGTTCGCGAACGGCTGCCGCGGATCCGCGTGCCCCTCAAGCCGGGCGCGGCGGACGTGCCGCTCGACCTGACCGCGCTCGTGGCTCGGGCTTACGAGAATGCCGCCTACGCCGACACGCTCGACTACGCGCAGGATCCCGATCCCCCCTTCGAGGGGGAGGACGCCGAATGGGTGCGAGCGACGGCGCGCAGAGCGGCGGCGCCGCCGGCCGCACCCGCCGCTTCGCCCGAGCCCGCGTGAGCGTCGGACCGGCGGCGCTGATGGCCCGAGGGGTTGCCAGCCGATTCCGGGCGTGCTATACTGAGCGCGCCGCTCCCGGCGCACGAAGGCCCGGCCGGGAGGTGACAGAGCAAACGAAGATTCGGAGAGTGACGTGAGAGCAGGATTGTTGACGGCGATTCGAGAGGTCCAGCCCGGGGAGGTGCCGGATCCGGTTCCCGGACCGCGCGACGCCCTGGTGGCCGTGCGCTCGGTGGGCGTGTGTGGCTCGGACGTTCACTACTATCTGCGCGGGTGCATCGGCAGCCAGGTTGTCAAGGAGTTCCCGTTCGTGCTGGGACACGAGGCCGCCGGCGAGGTGGTGTCGGTCGGCTCCGAGGTGCAGCGCGTGCGCCCGGGCGACCGCGTGGCTATCGAGCCGGGGATTCCCTGCGGCGCCTGCGAGCCGTGCGTCACCGGCTGGTACAACCTCTGCCGCCACATGCGCTACCTTGGCACCCCGCCGGTGCATGGCGCCTACTGCGAGTACCTGGCGGTGCCGGAGCCCTTCGCCCACCCCCTGCCCCCCGAGCTGTCGTTCGAGGACGGGGCGATGGTGGAGATCCTGGCCATCGGCGTATACGCGGCCGACCTGGGCGAGGTGCGTCCCGGACAGACGGTGGCGGTGCTGGGCGGGGGATCCGTCGGTTTGGTCACCCTCCAATCCGCGCTGGCGGCCGGCGCCGGCCCCACCTTCGTCACCGAGCCCCTGGCCCCCCGACGCCAGGCGGCACTCCGAAGCGGCGCCACGGCCGCCTTCGACCCACGCTCGCAGGATGTGGTGGCCGCTATCCTGGACGCCACCGGCGGCCGCGGCGTGGACATGGCTTTCGAGGCGGCGGGCGCCGTGGAGTCGCACCAGCAGCTCGCGGACGTGGTGCGCCCCGGGGGGATCGTCGTGCTGATCGGGAGCTGCGCGGACGATCTCGTGCCCCTGCCGCTGGCGAGCTTCCGGCGCAAGGGGCTGACGGTGAAGTTCCTGCGCCGCTTCTGCCACACCTACCCGAGGGCCATCGAGCTGGCGCGCACCGGCAAGGTGGATCTCCGCCTGCTGGTGACGCACCGCTACCCGCTGGCCGCGCTCGGCGACGCCTTCCGCCTCGTCGAGGAATACGCCGACGGCGTGATCAAGGCGGTGGTGGCTCCCTGAACCGAGGCGCCGGGGATCCGAGAGCCCTCGGTCGCGGCCGACCGGTCATCGCTTTTCTCCGGCACCCGGCCGGGGCCTCGCACGCGGTGGTCGTCTGTCAGGTGGGCGCCGATGTCGTCACGGTGAGGATCCTGCTCGTCGAGGAGGCATGGAACGGGATCATCGCGGCGGTGAACCCGAGTTGACGCCGGCTCGGCGCGACCCGCGTATCCGGCAGGGCCGCGCGTAATGGGTGGGGTCTCCAGCACGCGAGGAGATCGTGCGGGTGTCCGGAAGGAGATCGGTTTCGCGTCACAGAACCGACAGAACATGATGTCGGCGGCGAAACCGAATCTGATCCTGATCAACTGCGACGACCTCGACCGGATGGCAGCCGAGCAGATGCGCTTCACCGACTTCTACATGGCGGCATCCTGCTGCTCCCCCTCGCGCGCGGCGATGATGACCGGCTGCTATCCCCGGCGCATCGGCCTGGAAGCCGGCTACGACGTGGGCGCGCTCCGACCCGGGGAGACGATCGGTCTCAGCCCCGACGAGATCACCGTTGCGGATCTGCTGAAGCAGCAGGGCTACGCCACGAAGATCATCGGCAAGTGGCACTGCGGCGACCAGCCGCCCTTCCTCCCTACCCGGCACGGCTTCGACAGCTACTACGGCATCCCCTACAGCAACGACGTGGGCATGGATGCCACCCCTACATGATCGCGCTCTACGATTGACCCGCCGGGCGACATGGCTGGCGAGAGGACGGTTACTGTGTGGACTGGCGATACCAACACCCTTCTGGCTGCCGCCCTTCTGACGGCCGGATCCCTCGGTGCGGCCGGTGAGGGCGTTCGCGACGGCTTCGCC
>JACQGM010000255.1 GCA_016199585.1 Armatimonadota bacterium | reverse complement strand
TCTCCCGCGAGCGCACCCCCCTCACCCCACCTCCAGCCGGTCGGGCACCGGCGCTCCGAGGCAAACTGCCCACTCCCCGCTTCGGACCAAGCGCCAACGCTCTCGCAGGACAGGGGTCCGGGCGGACGCAGGCCCTCCCCCGCCCCCCGGGGCGCACCGTGCGGCAGCAATGGACAGGCCCTAACGCAGCGCTCCGCCGCCGTTGCCTCGCCCGGCGAGTCTGTGGTATAATATGCCCACATGACATCCTGGCGCCCGGCGTCGCTGCCGGGCGAAGGCTACTGACCAGCCTTCCTGCTCCGGGGAAACCCCCGGAGCCGCCAAAGACCGAAGGGAGGTGAAGACCGCATGAGGGACTACGAGGTCACGTACGTCATTGACCCCACCCTCGAAGAGGAGCAGGTGACCACGCTCATCGAGCGCTTCTCGAACCTGGTGACCAGCAACGGGGGCACCGTGGCCGGCATCGACCGGTGGGAGAAGCGCAAGCTCGCCTATGAGATCAACGGCAAGCGCGAGGGCATCTACGTTGTGATGACTTTTCGGGCCAGCCCCGAAGCGAAAGCCGAACTCGACCGCATGCTGCGCATCGCCGAGGGTGCGATCCGGCATCTCATCGTGCGACCCGAAGAGTGACCCGTTTCGGGTACGCTTGAAACCAGGAGGAACCAGAAGTGGCGTTGAATCGGGTTGTACTGATCGGTAGATTGACGGCAGACCCGGAGCTCAAGTACACGCCCAGCGGTGTGCCGATGGCTAGGTTCACGGTTGCCGTAGACCGCAACCAGGCGCCGAACGCCCAAGGGGAGAAGGAGACCGACTTCATCCCTTGCGTGACGTGGCGCCAGTCGGCGGAGTTCGCCGGGAACTACCTGCACAAGGGCCGTCTGGTCGCTGTCGAGGGCCGTATCCAGATCCGCAAGTGGCAGACGCAAGACGGCCAGAACCGGGTCTTCACTGAGGTGGTATGCGACCGCGTGTACCCGCTGGACCGCCCCCGCCAGGAGGGTGAGGCCGGCGCTGCCACGGGCGACGCGCGCGGCCCCGGGGACCGGAGTGCCCCCGTCAGCGCGGATGATGACGACCCGTTCGCCGAGCAGTAGCCCGATTAGGAGGGTGTTGAATGCAGAGGAGACCGAGCAGGAGCAAGTACCGGCGCCCCAAGCGCAAGGTCTGCAGCTTCTGCGTCGACAAGGTGACCCATATTGACTTCAAGAACGTTGCCAAGATCCGGCGTTACACCTCGGATCGCGGCAAGATCCTGCCGCGCCGCATCACGGGAAGCTGCGCCAAGCACCAGCGAAAGGTGACTCAGGCGATCAAGCGCGCGCGCATGGTCGCGCTCCTGCCGTTCGTCGCCGAGTGATACCGATTGCAGATTGCAGATTGCGGATTTCGGATAGCATTCTGCAATCCGCAATCTGCAATCTGCAATCTCCTAGCTCTCCTTGCTCCCGCGCGGTTCCGACGGCACCACTCGCTGGATCACGGCGCGCAGGTGCAGGGATCCCACCGGCTTCTGCAGCACGGCGGCCACCTCCGGCTCGCGCTCCTGGCGCCGGAAGAACGTCTCGCCGAAGGCCGTGAGGATCACCACCGGGGTCCCCGGCGAAACGGAACGGATCCGGCGCGCCAGCTCCAGACCGTCCATGCCAGGCATCGAGTAGTCCACGATCGCCAGGTCGAAGTCGTGAGTCGCGCAGAAATCCGCCGCCTCGTGGGGGTCCGACATCGGCGTGCACCGGTAGCCGAACACCGCCAGCAGGTCCACCAGTGGCTCCAGGACCTGGGGCTCGTCGTCCACCACAAGAATCCGCATCGCTGCGCTCCCTCGTGCGGCCTCGTCGGGCACGCTCTCGCGTGAATCCTCAGAAGCGGTAGCCGAGCGCTGTGCGCGTGCGCAGGTTGTTCCTGACGATGCCGGCGGGCGGGTCGGAATCGTACTCGTCGTTGGCGCTCAGCGTCAGCTCCACGGCGCCGGTCAGCGGGAAGGAGAGAGACAGGTCGCTGGTGACGCGCACCTGGTCGAGCTGCTCGACGGAGGGGAAGGCCACCACCGTCAGGCTCAGTCGCGAGCGCTTGAAGACGAGCCACTCCATCCGCGATTCGAGGCGGGCAGTCATCTCCTGCTTGCTCGCCGTCGCGTACTTCTCATGGCTGTAGTTGGCGCCCAGTTGCACCTGCCAGCGGTTCGGCGAGCGGTCAATGAGGCGATAGCCGAGGGAGAGGGCGTAGTTCCCGCGCAGGTCGAGGTCGCGGATGCCATCGTGCTCGAAAGAGTTGTCGAGGGAGACGAAGAGGCGGCCGGCCTGCTGGCGGTTGAAGCCGATGGTGCCGCGCGCTCGGGCGGTATCGCGCAGGTTGTCGGTCTCACCCTCCTCGTACTGCGCCCCGAGCGAGAGCTCGCTCGCCGCCCCCGAGCGGCGGGCGTCGGCGCCGATCAGGTAGTCGGTGCGCTGCGTCTGGCCGGTGCTGTAGCCGAAGCCGAACTGCAGCCCGCCTCGCCAGGCGACGACCGGGGCCGGGTTCTCGCCGCGCGGCAGCTCGGTGCTGATGCGGATCACCTGCGCCATGTCCACCACCTGCACGCCGCCCGCCGTCTGCACCCGGAGCAGCACCCCGTCCATGCCGGCCAGCGTGCCGACGAGCACCTTGCCCCCCTCGGCGTAGACCGCCAGGTTCTGGCCGCTGCGAATGTCCGTCACCAGGAGCCAGGGGATGGCGGGCATTCCCTCCAGGCCCGGAGAGGCGAACTGAAGTTTGCCGCCGGACATGCCGAGGATGGTGCCCGAGAGGAGCGTGTTCTTGTCAATCCGCACTTCATCGGCGAGGAGCGCGGTGGCAGTGAGCAGCAGCATTGCGGCGAGGGTGAGAACGCGTGTGCGCATGGTATGGTTCCTTCCGTGGTCGGTGGGCAATCGGCCGCGCCACGCAGGGCGGGCAGACACACCCCTGTCATTCTGAATTATGGCGCCCCGGGGACGCAAGTCAAGGGCAAACAAAGGTTCGTATCCACGCCGCCGCCGCGCGGCGCAGGTCGTCGGCGCCGACGCGCGGAACCCTCCGCGCCCGGATCGGGTCCTGCTATGGGTGGACGGGACCGGCGCCGGCCGCACGCTCCGAGGGCCGCGGGCAGCAGACCGCCGCCCAGGGCCATTTCATTACTGCCGCACGGTGCGCCCCGGGGGGCAGGGGAGGTCCCGCGTCCGCCCGGACCCCTGCCCTGCGAGAGCGTTAACCGCTGGTCCGAAGCGGGGGTGCGGGCCGTTTGCCTCGGAGCGCCGGTGCCCGACCGTCTGGAGGCGGGGTGAGGGGGGCGCGCTCGCCGGGAGACCGGCCCGATTCTCGGGCGCTCCGGGCAGTCTCCGGGGGGCTCCTGGTGGTTGAGGGCACTACGAGCCGCGCGGCGGTGGGGTAATGTGATGGCCCTGACCGCCGCCCGGAGCGCCTTGACAGGCCAACCGGCCGCATGGTATAAGTAGAAACACGAACTCTCTTTCGCGCTTCGGGTGCCGTGGACGCGTGGGCGGGGCGCCCGGCCCCGGGCTTCTGTCCCTTGCCCCCGAAAACTTCCGTGCTCAGGAGGGAACTCGCTTGATTGAGGTTCAGGACCTGACCAAGTACTTCGGCGAGTACGCGGCCATCGAGAAGATCTCCTTCACCGTGGAGAAGGGTGAGATCCTCGGCTTCCTCGGCCCCAACGCGGCCGGGAAGACGACAACGATGCGGATCCTCACCGGCTTCCTCGCCCCCACCAGCGGCAGGGCCGCGGTGGCCGGCTATGATCTGGCCACCCACTCGCTGGAAGCGCGCAAGCGCACCGGCTACCTGCCGGAGAACGTGCCGCTCTATGATGACATGACCCCTCGCGCCTACCTCGCCTACGCCGCCCGCCTCAAGGGCGTCGAGACGCGCCAGGTGCGCAAGCGCGTCGAGGAGGTCATGGAGGCCACCCGCGTCACCGACCACGCGGATGTCCTCATCTCCAAAATCTCCAAGGGGTACCGTCAGCGCGTCGGCATCGCCCAGGCGCTGATCCACAACCCTGACGTGCTGGTGCTCGACGAGCCGACCGTGGGCCTCGATCCGAATCAGATCAAGGAGATCCGCCAGCTCATCAAGGGCCTCGGCGGCGACCACACCATCATCCTCAGCACGCACATCCTCCCCGAGGTGGAGATGATCTGCGGGCGCGTGGTGATCATCCATGAGGGCCGCGTGGCCGCCATGGACACGCCCGAGAACCTGGCGCTCCGCCTCCAGCACTCGCAGCAGATCTCGCTGCAGGTGCGTGGCCCGGCGCGCGAGGTGCAGGCGAAGCTCGCCGCCCTCCCCGGCGTGATGCGCGTGCAGAGCATCCGTACCGGCGACTCCGTGGTGGAGCTGCTGGTGGACGGCGAGGAGAAGCGAGACGTGCGCGAGGCGCTGGCCGCGGCGGTCATCCAGAACGGTTGGGGCCTGCGCCAGTTGGCCACGGTCGGCATGAGCCTGGAGGAGGTCTTCCACAAGCTCACCGCCGAGGAGAAAGGAGTCTCCGCGTGAAGAACGCCCTGATCATCATGCAGCGCGAGCTGCGCTCCTACTTCACCTCCACCATCGCTTACACGGTCGCCGCGTTCTTCCTGGTGGTCTGTGGCTACCTCTTCTTCGCGACCCTGAAGCTGACGCAAGAGGCCACGATCCGCTACCTGCTGCACAACGCCGCGGTGACGCTGCTCCTCATCTCACCGGCGATGACGATGCGCCTGATCGCAGAGGAGCGCCGCACCGGCACCATCGAGCTCCTGATGACCTCCCCCGTCACCGATGCCCAGGTGATCATCGGGAAGTACCTCGGGAGCCTCGGGTTCTACGTCGCGATGCTCCTCCTCACGCTCCAGTACCCGCTCATCTTGCTGCGAGTGGGCGCGCCGGACAAGGGCCCGATGCTCACCGGCTACCTTGGCCTGCTCCTCCTGGGCGCCGGCTTCCTCGCCATCGGCCTGGTGGCGTCGTCGCTGACGAAGAACCAGATCGTGGCCGCGGTGGGCGCCTTCGCGGTGATGCTGCTCCTCTGGATCGTGTCGTGGGTCGGCTCCGGCGGCGCCACCACGTTCTGGAGCGAGGTGCTGCGCAACCTCTCGATGCTCGACCGCTTCGAGAACTTCACCAAGGGCGTGATTGACACCCGCGACGTGGTCTTCTTCCTGTCGCTCATCGGCTTCTGCCTGTTCCTGTCGGTGCGCGCGCTCTCGGCGACGAAGGCGCGGTAGGCACCGGCGATAGCCATTGAAGACTGCAAGTTGGGAGTCCTCGATTTGCAGTTGTGGAGAAGAGAAGCCATGTCTTCAACTCGCATGCACCACATTGAACTGAGCGGGCGCGACCGGGTGGGCATCGCCCTCGGCTGGGCGAGCCTGGTGCTGCTCCTCGCCGGCCTGATCTGGTGGGCCGGCGAGTCGGTCCTCTCGCGCTGGAACTGGCTCGTGTTGGGCGCCGGCGCCGCGTCGGCGGTCGCCTACCTCATCCTCCGCAAGGGCGCCGTGGCGGATACCCTCCCCCGGCTCCTGCAGAACCTCAACACCGGCGCGTTCATCCTCTTGCTGCTGGCGATCCTCGGGTTCGTCAACTACATCGCGATGCGCCACTATGGCCAGTTGGACCTGACCAAGCAGCGCCTCTATTCGCTCTCGCCCCAGACGAAGGAAGTCCTCAAGGGCCTCAAGGGGGAGGTGGAGCTCACCGGCTTCTACCAGCTCGCCGGGCGCAGCGCCAGCGAGGGCTTCCGGGCCCGCGACTTGATGCGCCAGTACCATGATGCCTCGAAGCAGGTGAAGTTCGAGATCATCGATCCCGTCGCCGACCCCGCCCGGGCGACGGCCAAGGCCGGCGGATCCGTCTACTCCCAGCAGCTCTGGGTCGAGTCGGGCGGGCGCAAGGAGACCGTCTACACCCTGGGCGAGCAGGAGCTCACCAGCGCCATCCTGAAGGCGACGCGCCCGCAGAAGAAGAAGGTCTACTTCCTCTTCGGCCACGGCGAGCGGGATATCGAGTCGAGCGAACAGGGGGGCATGGGTCCCGCCCGGTCGGGCCTGGAGGACTTCAACTACGAGACCTCCAAGCTCGTCCTTCGCACGGTGAAGGAGATCCCCAAGGACGCGGCGGTCATCGTCGTCGCCGGCCCGAAGAACGGCATCCCCGATGACGACCAGGAGAAGCTGGCCAAGTACCTCGAGGCCGGCGGCAAGATGCTCCTCATGGCGGATCCGCTGACGCCGGTGCCGGAGAAGCTGGTGAAGCCCTGGGGCGTCGAGGTCGGCAACAACCTGGTCTACGACCCGCGCGACCCGCGCGGCTTCGCCATCGTCGAGAAGTTCGAGTTCCACCAGATGACGAAGGACCTGCAGGTGGCCTACTTCCCGATCGCGCGCTCGGTAGAGGCCGCGGCCACCCCTCCGGCCGGGGTCACCGTCGAGCCGCTGGCGAAGTCCTCCGGCGTCTCCTGGGGTGAGACGAAGCTGAGCGGCGGCGCCACCATCCAGCGGGATGCGGCGGACAAGAACGGGCCGCTCGGTCTCGCGGTGGTAGTTACCAAGGGGAGCGCGTCCGACACGCCCGAGCAGACGGGGGAAGCCAAGAAGAGCACGCGCCTGGTCGTCGTCGGTGACTCCGACTTCGCGACCGCGCCGTTCATCTCGGTGATGGGCACCGACGGTCCCCTCTTCTTCTTCAACATCATCAACTGGCTGGCCGAAGAGGAAGCGCTCGTGAGCATCCCGCCAAAGACGCCGGAGAACAACCAGGTCTTCCTGGGAGCCAGCCAGTCCCGGTTCATTCTCATCACGACGGTATTCATCATTCCGATCGGCGTGCTGCTCAGCGGCGTGCTGGTGTGGTGGCGCCGGAGGTAGGGACTTATGAAAGGAACCAGCACCCTCTGGGCTCTCGTGGTCGCGCTGGGGCTCGGGGGGTACGTCTACTTCTTCGAGCGCGGGCAGGCTCCCCGGGAAGGGGGCGCCCGCCAGCTTCAGCAGGTGCTCGGCTATCGCGCCGACGACGTCTGGAAGCTGGAGCTCGAGCGCAAGAACGATCCCCTCTGGCTCGCGCGCGACAAGGCGCGCGGCGCGGCCGCCTGGAAGATCGAGAAGCCTTCCAACGCCGTCGCCGATGGCGAGGAAGCCGGCCGGCTCGTCAAAGACCTCTCGGAGGCCACCGTCGAGCGCGTCCTCACCGGGAAGAATGAGAACCTGGCGCCCTTCGGCCTGAACAAGCCGGCCTGGGAGCTGACCATCGCCACCGACGGCGGCGCCCGACACACGCTCCTCGTCGGCGGTAGGGACCCCGGCGGCTCCAGCCTCTATCTCAAGCGCAAGGACCGCGACGGCATCCTGGTGATGGCACCCTCCACCGTCGAGAGCCTGCAGACGAAGAAGGCGGAAGACCTGAAGGACAAGACCGTCATCGCCTTCGAGAAGGATAAGGTCGAGCGCTTCGAGCTGACGGCGGGCGGGAAGACCCTCGCCGTGGCCCGCGCCGGCGCCGATGCCTGGCGGATCACTGCGCCCGTGAAAGCGAAGGCGAGGACGGAGAAGGTCAACTCCATCCTGATGACCTTCGAGCGTCTGAAGGGCACCAAGTTCGTCGCCGAGGACCCGAAGGACCTGAAGAGCTACGGTCTGGAGCCGCCGGCGGCGAAGGTGGCCGTCTGGGTCCGCGGCGAGAGCGCGCCGCGAATCGGGATCCTCGGCGGCAAGGACCCATCCAACGGCGATGTCTATGCCAAGGCGGCGCACAACCCGGCGGTCGTCAGTGTCTACTCCTACATCATGAGCGACGCGGAGACGAAGCTGGAAGACCTGAAGGAGCCGGAGCCGGTGAAGGCGGAGAAGAAGCCGGCGAGCGCCGCGGACAAGGCGCCCGCGGCCCCTCCGCCGCCACCGGCCGCCACGCTGCCAGCCAATGCCCCGGCGGCCCAGGACCCGGCGTCAGCGGCGCCCGCCAACGCCCCGGCGCCGCCGCTGCCCACCATTGACAAGCCACTGAAGGCGGCCCCGCCCAAGGAGGCGCCCGCCGGCAAGACTCCGCCGGCGCGGAAGCCTCCCGCGCCCGCGAAGCCGGCGGCGAACGCGCCGGGCCGGTAGCGCCGCAGAGTACACGGTGGCCGGGACATCCTCTCGGATCTCCCGGCCACCGAATCCGTACCCCCCGCATTTGACATCCCCCTCCCCCTCCGCTATAATGACCCACGGGGAGATCCGTAAGCTGCTTACACACTCTCGGACGCCCGGGGGCGGAGCCTGCGCCGCGATGATGCCCGACGACACGAACGCCTACGCCGGCCAATTGGCCGACCTCTTCACCCGCGTCGCCGCGGAGGTGCTGGGCGGCGAGGTGCTGCGCCGCGTCTCCGATGGGATCCTGACGCCCGCGCTGCTGTCGGTGCTGGAGTGCGTCCACCGGCGCGGCACGTGCGGCGTCGGAGAAGTGGCGTGCTACCTCGGCATCTCCTCTGCCGCCGCCAGCCAGCTCGCGCGCCGCCTGGAAGACGGGGGCCTGCTGGCGCGCGGGGAGGACGCGCGCGACCGGCGCCGCTCGCCGCTGCGAGTGACGGCGAGCGGGGAGCGCCTGGTGCGCGCCGCGGCGCGGGTGCGGGCGGAGCGCCTCGAGAGCATCCTCAGCCGCATGGAGGCGGCGAGCCGCCGGGCATTCGTGCGCGGCGTGGAGGCGTTCCTGGCCCACGCCATTGAGGAGGCGGATACGATTGAGCGATTGTGTGGCCGCTGCCGCATCCCGCACTCGGATGAGTGCGTGGTGAGCCGCGTGGCGGTCTTGCTGACCGGCGAGGACGTGAGTAGGGAGAAGCGATCGTGAGGAAGCAACCGGTGACGGAGGAGCAGGTGCTCGCGGCGCTGAGCCAGGTGAAGGACCCCGAGTTGGGGCGCGACCTGGTGACGCTGGGCATGGTGCAGAACGTGCGCGTCCGTGACGGGGCGGTGGGGCTGACGCTGGTGTTGACGACGCCGGCGTGCCCGATGCGCGGGCAGATCCAGGAGGCGGCAGAGGTGGCCGTCCGCGGCATTCCGGGCGTCAACGACGTCCGCGTCGAGATGTCGAGCCGGGTGGCCGCCCGGGCCGGGGCGCCCGGCGAGGACCTGGTGCCCGGCGTCAAGAACATCGTCGCCGTCGCCAGCGGCAAGGGCGGCGTCGGCAAGTCCACCGTGGCCACCAACCTGGCGGTGGCGCTGGCGCAGATGGATGCCAGCGTCGGTCTCCTGGATGCCGACATCTACGGCCCCTCCATCCCGACGATGATGGGCGCAACGGAGCGGCCGGCCGTCAAGAAGGAGCGCCTGCTGCCGGTGGCGCGCCACGGCGTGAAGCTGATGTCCCTCGGCTTCCTGCTGGAGGCGAGCGCCCCGGTCATCTGGCGCGGCCCGATGGTGGCCGGCGCCATCCGCCAGCTCCTTTCCGACGTGGACTGGGGCGATCTGGACTACCTCCTGGTGGACCTGCCGCCGGGCACGGGAGACGCGCAGCTCACCCTCGCGCAGTCGGTGCCGCTCACGGGCGTTGTCGTCGTGATGACCGCTCAGGACGTGGCGTTGAGCATCGCCACCAAGGCGCTGATGATGTTCCGCAAGATGGACGTGCCGGTCCTGGGCGTGGTGGAGAACATGAGCAGCTTCGTCTGCCCGCACTGCCGGGAGGAGACGGCGATCTTCGGGCGGGAGGGCGACGGGGAGCGCGCCGCCACCCGCCTGGATGTGCCCTTCCTGGGCCGCGTGCCGCTGGAGCCGGCCATCGTCGCGGAGGGCGACCGCGGCACGCCGAGCGTGGCGGCGCGCCCCGATTCCCGCCCCGCGCAGGCGTTCCGGGACATCGCCCGGACGATGGCCGGCCGGATCAGCATCCTGAACCTGAACCGCGACGGCGCCCTGTCGGGGAAGTAGGAGGCGGCTTTGGCGCTTCAGTACACGCAGACGGTCATTGACCACTTCACGAACCCCCGCAACGTCGGGGATCTGCCGGATGCCGACGTGGTGGGCGAAGTGGCCAATCCGGTGTGCGGCGACACGATGCGCGTCGCCCTGAAGCTGGATGCGGAGGGGCGGATCGCCAACGTGCGCTTCAAGACGTTCGGGTGCGCGGCCGCCATCGCCGCCAGCAGCATCGCCACCGAGATGATGAAGGGGCGGACCATCGAGGAGGCGCTCCGCGAGGTGACGCGCGACTCGATCACCGCAGCCCTGGGCGGCCTCCCCGAGGCCAAGGTCCACTGCTCGGTCCTCGCCCAGGACGCCCTCGCCGCGGCCGCCGCGGAGCTGCGCCGGCGACGATGAAGGCATCCAACCGAGCCCTCGCCCGCCGGCCGCCCGACAACCTGGCGAACGTGCGCTTCATCCTCGTGGAGACGCAGACCCCCGGCAACGTCGGCTCGACGGCACGGGCGATGAAGACGATGGGGCTCTCCGACCTCGTCCTGGTGAACCCCACGCCCTTCCGCGGCGTGCCCGAGGCGCGCAACCTGGCGCACGGCGCCCTGGACGTGCTCGAGGGCGCCCGCGTTGTGACGGACTTGCAGGAGGCCGTGGGCGACCTCCACATGCTCGTCGGCACCACCAACCGGCGGCGCATCGGCGTCCTCCCGGAGATGGTCACGGCGAAGGAGGCCGCCGTGGAGATCGCGGCCATATCGCAGGACCACCGCGTCGGCGTGCTCTTCGGCCGGGAAGACCGAGGCCTCTCGACGGCCCACCTGACGCACTGCCAGGTGGTAGCCACGATCCCGGTGGCGGAGGGGATGCCCTCGCTCAACCTCTCGCACGCGGTGCAGGTCTTCGCCTACGAGGTCTTCCAGGCGAGCCTCGGCGCCCTCCGCCGCCGCCCCGCCGACCTGGCGGCGCTCTCGGAGCAGGAGGCGCTCATCCAGCGCGTCAACTCTCTCCTCCTCGCCATCGGCTTCAAGCCCTTCAAGGAGGATCCGGGCACCTTCGCGCAGACGCTGCGCCGGGTGTTCGGGCGCGCGGGGATGGAGCGCCGCGACGTGCGCGCGCTCCACAAGCTCGTCGCCACGCTGCAGCGGCGGATCGAGCTGGGTGAGTGAAGGGTGTAGGGTGAAGGGTGAAGGGTGAAGGGTGAAGGGTGAAGGGTGAAGGGTGAAGAGTGAAGAG
>JACQGM010000243.1 GCA_016199585.1 Armatimonadota bacterium | reverse complement strand
TGGCGGCGCTGGTCCGTGAAGCGATCCTGGAGTATACCGACATGGCGCTGTTTGCGGCTGCCGAACGTGTGGAGGCACAGGAGCGCGCCGAACTGGTGCGAGACGTAGAGAGGTGGGCAGCATGACCCGCCGGGCGCGAAGCGTTCTGGACAGCGCCCGGCGCCCGGCAACCGGCGCGAAGTGGCGCTGCCCGAAGTGCGGGAGGGAGATCACCTGCCACATTCCGGCGCGGCTGTTCTGCCGGCGCTGCAACCGGGCGATGGTTCCCGCGGGGGAGAGCCGCGGGAGAGAGGAGAGGTAGCATGGCAAAGCGACGGTGGTGGGATGCGGAGACGCCTGTTGTCTTCGCATCCGGGCGCAACGTCTTCCGCTTCTACCACGAGGCGGATCGCCTCGTGGTGAGCAAGCCCGATTGGGAGGACACGGCCGGCGCGGTCCGCATGGGCAAGAGCGTCGGGGTTGACCTGGCGGCCCTGGAGGAAGCGGAACCCGAGGACCTGGCGGCGGCGATCCGCGTCCTGTCGGGCATCGTGGAGCGCCTGAAGGGGGCAGCCCTGGTCATGGGCAGCGGCGCCGAGGTCCGGGCGTGAGGCGCACCCCCGCCCGGCGTGAGGGCATACCGACCGCCGCTGCCCCCTGCCCGAGCCCACGGGAGCAGGCGGCCGTCGTCTGGCGGCGGATCATCGCCCGCCTTGCCGAACTGCCACACGTCGAAGTGCTGAAGGGAGGCGGGGGGGTGGTGGATTTCCGCAGAGTTGCGCTTTTCCACCACCCACTTCCCAACAGTCGTGGTGTAGAGCCACAGCAGGTTCTCCACAATCTGCCCCGGCATCCGGCCGAAGTAGGAGCCGGTTCCCGCGTCGTCCGCTTTGCCGAACTGCCACACGTCGAAGTGCTGTAGGGAGACGGGGGGTGTGGTAAAATCCGCAGAACTGCGGAAATTACCAACCCACTCATTCGCGCGTCCAAACAGCGTGTGCGGAGCGATTGACACGCAAGCGCGGCTGTGCTATACTCGTGACAGTGTAAGACACGGAAGGACAGCGTATGAGCAGGGAGAGTGCGGCGCTATCACCGGAACAGGCGGCGAAGCGGCTGGGCGTGAGCGCCCGAACCGTCTATCGCCTGGTCAAGACCGGCGCCCTGCCGGCGGCGTGGGTGGGGAGCCAGCTTCGCATCCTGCCGGCATCGCTGGATGCGCTCCTGCAGCCGCGGCTGTGCC
Organism: Armatimonadota bacterium; assembly: GCA_016199585.1. Lineage (GTDB taxonomy): Bacteria > Armatimonadota > JAAZEB01 > JAAZEB01 > JAAZEB01 > JACQGM01. The sequence goes on along the minus strand of JACQGM010000243.1, from coordinate 25,337 downwards.
CCACCCACGCCAGCACAACGGCAGCGGCGGCGGAGTTCGATGCGCGCCTGGAGCGGGCGCTCGCAGCCGGCGGGGAGATGGAACCCGCCCTGCGAGCGCTGAGCATGGAGGATCCCGCCGGCTATGAGGCGTCGCTTCGACGCCGGCAGCGGGGCGGGAGAGATTGAGGGGTTCACATTGGACGTAGATACCTTCGTTCGTGAGTATGAGCGGATACGGAAGAAGCACCCCGGGGCAAAGCCGGCCGACTGGGCAGCGTGGGCGCACCAGCAGGCGACCGGCGGCGTGGGGGCGCCGGGGCCGGCCCCGGCGCCCGCCGTCTTTCAAGCGCCTATGCTGCCGATCGCGGGGCGGGCCGGGGGGTTGACCACCGAGCAGGCGCTCGCCGTCCTGCACCGGGCGGGCACCCAGCCGGGCGGCGCCGTCCTGCCCGCGCCCGTGGAGGAGACGCGCCCCTCGGACCCGAGGGACGCCTTCGTCGCTGCCGTGTTCGAGCGCATCGGCGCCGCCGGGGGCGACTTCACCGAGGCCGCGCGGCTGGCATCGGTTGCCCGGCCGGACCTCTACGCAGCCTATCGCCAAGCGTGCAACGGGCATCGCCGATGATCCGCGTTGGCGAGGTGGAGGCGCCGGACGGGAGCCGCATCCTGCGCGCGCAGCTCTGCTGTGCCGAGTGCGGCGAGCCCATCGACGGCGCCGGGCCGGGGAGCGGGTTCGCGGTCTGGATGGACGGCGGGCCGGTGGTGTTCCTCCACGGGAGCTGCTGCCAGCCTTACCGCGCCGCCCAGCCCCCGGCCCGGTGGCTGTCCATGCCCCTGGCGACGCTCCTGCTGCTGCTGGCCCGAGAGCTGGTCTGGCGCGCGGACGCCGTCGTCGCGAACCCCGGTCAAGTCTCCGTCACTGACACCCGAGGGGGGGAGGGATGAATGAGACTTCTGTCACTACGATTGGATCGTAGTGAGGACGTAGTCACTGACACCGAGAGGGGGAGGGATGAATGAGAGTGGGCCAGCAACTTCCCCCGAATTCGGGGGAAGTGGTCACTGACACCGAGAGGGGGAGAAATGAATGAGACTGCTTCAATCAGCGCGGCCATCTACGCCGCGGATCATGAGTCGCGCGGCGATCGCGCCGCCGGTGGCGCTCATGTGCCCGGCCTGTGGGCAGGAGGTCGAGATCCTCGCCGGGAGAAGCGCAGCCGCCGCGTCGATCACATGTTCGGCCTGCGAGCGCCGGCTGAGCGGCGGCGATACGAAGGACCGACGACAACGCACCGCTGCGCGTGTGGCGCGACGGCGGAGTCGCGGTCTCCGACAACGCGCCTGGTGTGCGTGAGCTGCGCGACGCGGGGCATCCATCAGGTCATGGCAGCAGATCCGCTGCCGCCGGGAGAGACGCATGAGCGAGAGGAAGAGTGAGGACGCCCCGAGGGGCATCCTGGCCATCGTGGAGGAGTTGGCGACCCTGTTGGCCGGTTGGCAGGAGCGCATCGACGGGGAACTGGCGGCCATTGTGCCGGAGCCGGTTCCCGCTGAGCTCCTCGAGGAGGAGGCCCGGCTGTTGGGAATCCGCGACTCGCGCCAGGCCGAGGCCGAGGAACTGCGCCGGACGCTGCGCGAGACCGACGCGGAGATTCGGCGTGTTACGGAATCCGACGAGTACCTCGCGGGCGACGAGCAGGCCCGTGCCCGGGTGACTGCCTTCGGGGAACGCCGGAATGAGGCTGAGGCGGCCATAGGCCATCCCGAAACTGCCCGGGCGGTCCTGGAGCGCCGGCTGAGAGAGGCGCAGGACCGTATCCGAACCCACCAGGACCGGGCAAAGCGCCGCGCGTTGATGTTGCGGGCGTTCCTCCTCCTGGCGGAGGAACAGCGCCTGGCGTGGGCTACCGGAGACTTGGCGGCCGTAGCGGACAAGCACGCCGCCTGCCACCGGCGGGCGCATGGCGACCTGGCGGGCCTGGTGGAAGCCGCGGGGTGGCCGCCGGGCCACGGCGTTCCGTGGACGCTCGAGCTCCCCAACCGCAGCCAACGGCATATGTTCAACGCGGAGAACATCGAGAAGCTGATCGCTGACGAGGCGGCGCGCCTGGCTGCCGGCCCGCTGATCCCCGAGGACTGAGGGCGGAACCGCATGGAACCAGACGGAACCCAGAAGCTGACGGCGAAGCAGCGGAAGGCGATCCTCGCGCTGCTCTCGGAGCCGGGCATCGACAAGGCGGCGGCGCTTGCCGACGTGGCGCCGAACACCCTCTGGCGCTGGCGCAGGGAGCCGGCGTTCCGGGAGGCGCTGGCGGAGGCGCGCCGGGAGACCTTCGCCAGTGCCACGACGGCGCTGGCGGCGGCGGCAGCCAAAGCCGTCGTGGTGCTCGTGGAGATCGCAACCAACCCCGGCGCGCGGGAAGCGGCGCGGGTGTCCGCTGCACGGGCCATCTTGGAGCGCGCGTCGAATGCCATTGAGACAGAGGACCTCCTCGCGCGCATCGCCGCCGTCGAAGAGAGGCTGGGAGCATGATCGCGATTGCGGGCCGCCGGATCGGGCGGGCGGAGAAGCATGTGGGGGAAGACCTGTTGCACTGGATGGACCGCCTCGGTGACGATGGGCTGTCCCTCTATCTCGAAACGGGGGAGTGGCCCCCACACCTCCACCCGCCCGCGTGGGTGCGCGAGGAGTTGGCGCAGATCCGAGCCGAGGTGGAGGCGTTGAGCGACGACGAGCTGCTCGCGCTCCTGCCGGGATAGGAAGAGGAAACCAGTGGAGGCCATCCAAGAGGTTCACGCGGCAGGTGAGTGACCAGGGGGCGGGAGACCGGCCCGCCCCCCCCTCGTCTGGGAACAAGTTCGGGTGAGACCCGGAATCTTCAAACGAATCTGCAAACGGAACCCCTCGTAACAGCCCCGAATCGCCCTTCACCGTTTGGACGCCTGCCCGTTAAAACCCTAGACGTGACGCCATTCTTCGCTATTCTCTGGTATCGGCTGGATGGCACTTTCTTAAGATTCCATTAAGCGGGCGTTTAGCCAGGCTTAAGGCAGGTGTGGTACGATACGGCTGGTGCGGATCCATGGCCGGCCCCGAATGGGGCCGTGCGCATGGCTCCCTGGAAGGAGGTTGCTCTGTTGAGACACCAGCTAACCGTCGCTGCCCTGGGCCTTCTGCTGGCCTGGGGCGGCGCGCGTGCTCAGGACACGGGTGCCGGGACGGCTCCGTCCGGCACCGTTCCCTCGGGCGCGCAAGAGCAGATCGATGACCTGAGAGAGATCGTCACCGAGCCCGAAGGGGCGATCCAGACCACCGTCTCTGACGTCAAGACGCTGAAGAAGATCAAGTTCTCTGGCTATGTGCAGGCCCGCTATGAGAACCACGAGGGTGGTGCCGGGCCCGGCAGCGGCACGAGGAACAACTTCACCGTGCGTCGCGCCCGCCTCAAGGCCGCGGCTTCTCCCGTGGCCCATGCGGGCGTCACACTCCAAGCCGACTTCAGCGGCACTTCCCCCTCCCTGAAGGACGCCTTCGTGGACTGGTTCCCCCTCGCTGCCGAGGCCGACCAGAGCTGGGTGCTCAGCGCCGGGCAGATGAAATGGCCCTTCGGCTACCAGGTCGTCCAGTCCTCCTCGGTGCGCGAGACGCCGGAGCGGGCTTTGGTCATCCAGCGCCTCTTCCCGGGTGAGCGTGACCGGGGCGTGATGGTCACCAGCCCCGCCGCCCGCCCTATCTGGCTGCAGGCCGGCGTCTTCAACGGCGCGGGGTCCAATGCCAACGACGACAACAACAGTAAGGACGTCGTCGGCCGCGCGCGCTGGTCACCCCTCGCATCCCTCGATCTGGGGGCTTCCTTCTACGTCGGCAGGCGCCTCGCTGTCGCCCCGGCCGCCGCCGTCGATCCTACCCCCGTCTTCAACGACGCCAACGGCAACGGGGTGATGGACGCCGGCGAGCAGGTCGGCATCGTCGCCGGCAAGCCCGCCGTCGCCGCTCGCGAAGAGAATAAGACCCGCTACGGCAGCGACATCCAGTGGTGGCCCTTCACCGGTCTCTCCCTCAAGGCGGAGTACGTCACCGGCAAGGAGTTCGTGGGTGGCCGCAACGTCACCGCCAAGGGCTGGTACGCGCTCGGCACCTACAGCCTCACGCCCGGGCTCGACATCGTCACCATGTACGACACCTACGACGACACCTCCGCCGGCAACAGCCGCGACATCTGGCACTTCGGCTTCACCCGGCACCTCACCGACGCCACACGGGCGCGGGTCTTCTACCAGATCGTGAATGAGCCGATCGGCCCATCACGAGACAACAACGTGGTTATGGCGGAGCTGATCAGCCTCTTCTGATGCTCCCCACCGAACACCCGGAAAGGAGTTCGCACCCCATGCGAATGAGAAATGCCCGACGGGCCCTGGCGGCGCTCGCCGCGCTCGTCATCACCACTGGCCTGTCGGCCGCGCTCGTCCGGGCCGCCGGCGGCAACCTGGTCATCAAGGGATCCGATACCCTTGTCATGCTCTCTCAGGCCTGGGCCGAGGAGTACATGAAGCGGCACCCCGAAGCCAACATCGCCGTCACCGGCGGCGGCTCGGGCACCGGTATCGCCGCGTTGATCAACGGCACCACGGACCTTGCCAACTGCTCCCGCGCCATGAAGGCGAGCGAGATCGCCAAGTGCAAGGACCGGGGCTTCGTGCCCGCCGCGCACGCTGTTGCCCTCGACGGCCTCGCCATCGCCGTGCATGCCGCCAACCCCGTGCCCGGTCTGTCGCTCGACCAGCTCCGCGGCATCTACACCGGCAAGATCACCGACTGGCAGCAGGTAGGCGGCAAGCCGGGGAAGATCCTGGTCCTCTCGCGCGAGAGCAACTCCGGCACCTACGTCTACTTCCGCGACTTCGTGCTGCGTGGCCGGAACTACCGCAGTGATGCCTTGCTGATGCCGTCTACCAAGGCGATTCAGCAGGAGATCACCGGCAACCGGAACGCCATCGGCTACGGCGGCCTCGCCTACTTCAAGGGGAAGCCGAACGTCAAGGTGCTGCCTGTCTCCATGAAGGGCAAGGCGCCGGTCTACCCCGGCGACGATAACGTCCGCAGCGGGGCCTACCCAATCGCCCGTCCGCTCTACATCTACTCCAAGGGCAAGCCCGGCGGGCTTGCGGCGGACTTCATCCGGTTCTGCCTGAGCAAGGAAGGTCAGGACCTGGTTGGGAGAGTTGGCTACGTGGCGCTGAGGAAGTGACCCGCTTACCATGAAGATGGCGGGCGGCGGGTGCAGGCGGGGATCCCCTGCCGGTCGCCGAGGAAGATTGAGGATGCACGACATGCCTGAACCGCGCACGAGAGAGGAGCCGTTGGTGGCGCCGCCGGCCGTGGGGAAGCTGCTGCCGCTGGTGTCCCCGCGGGAGGGGCGGCGCCCCGAGGCGCCGGCCGGAACGCGGTGGGGACCCTGGCTCGCTGAGAAGCTCGTGGCGATCAACGGCTTGCTCGTCATCATCATCGTCCTGCTCATCTTCCTCTTCCTGCTGAGGGATGGCCTGCAGACCTTCCGCTACGTGACCGTGGCAGACTTCCTCGGAGGACGCAACTGGTACCCCCTCTCCGAGGAGTTCGGAACGCTGCCGCTCATCCTCGGGTCGCTCTACGTCACCCTGGGGGCGGTCGCGATCGCGGTACCCCTCGGCGTCGCCTGCGCGCTCTACCTGGCCGAGGTGGCGCCCGTGATGGTGAGCGAAGCCCTCAAACCGACCATCGAGGTGCTGGCGGGCATCCCCTCGGTGGTGGTCGGCTTCATCGGGCTGGTGGTGCTCACCCCCGCCATCAGGGAGGTGTTCCATCTGCCGACCGGCCTCACCGGTCTCACCGGGTCCATTCTTCTGGCGTTCATGGCACTGCCGACCATTATCTCCATCGCCGAGGACGCGCTGGTCGCCGTGCCGAAGTCCTACCGCCCGGGGGCGCTCGCCCTCGGGGCGACGCGCTGGCAGGCGCTGCGCGGCGTGGTGGCGCCGGCGGCGCGCAGCGGCATCATCGCCGCGTGCATGCTCGGCATCGGCCGCGCCATCGGCGAGACGATGACGGTCCTGATGGTCACCGGCAACGCCGCCGTGCTCCCGAAGACGCTGCTCCAACCCCTGCGCACGATGACGGCCACCATCGCCCAGGAGATGGGCGAGACGGTGCAGTTCTCGTCACACTATTTCGCGCTCTTCGGCATCGGCCTGGTTCTCTTCCTGATCACGTTTGTGATCAATCTGGCGGCGGACGTCGCTCTGCACCGCATGGCGGGGAGGCAACGCTGATGGATGCTCGGAGGAAGGAGCGGGTTGTCTTCGGGCTGCTGTCGCTCTCGATGCTGGCGGTGGTCGTGCCGGTGCTGCTCGTCCTCTACTTCCTTGCCGTGCGCGGGCTGCCCGGCGTGACGTGGGAGTTCCTCACGGCCCTGCCCCGCGAGAACATGCGCGCCGGGGGCATCATGCCGGCCATCATGGGCACGCTGCTCCTGGTCACCGGCACCGTCGTCTTCGCGCTGCCGCTCGGCGTGCTCTCGGCGGTCTACCTGACGGAGTACTCGCGCCCCGGCGCGCTGAACCGCCTGATCCGGCTGGCCATCGTCAACCTGGCCGGGGTGCCGTCGGTGGTGTATGGTCTCTTCGGCCTCGGCCTCTTCGTGCTCTTCCTGCGCTTCGGGGCGTCGCTGCTGGCGGGGTCGCTCACGCTGGCGCTGCTCATCCTGCCGGTGGTGATCACCGCCTCGGAGGAGGCGCTCCGCTCCGTGCCGGTCTCCTTTCGCCAGGCGAGTCTGGGGCTGGGGGCCACCCGCTGGCAGACGACGTGGCGCGTGGTCCTGCCCAACGCGCTCCCCGGGATCATGACCGGAGTGATTCTCGGCGTGGCGCGCGCCGCCGGAGAGACCGCCCCGATCCTCTTCACGGCGGCCGCCTTCTTCCTGCCGCGGCTGCCGCACTCGGTGTTCGACCCGGTGATGGCGCTGCCGTATCATCTCTACATCATCTCAACGCAAGTTCCGGACGCGCCCCCGAGGATCCAGTGGGGCACGGCGGTGGTCCTGCTGATGCTGGTGCTCGGGATGAACCTGATCGCGTCGCTCATCCGCACGCGGCACCGCCGCGCGCGCCACTGGTGATTCGGCGCGGAACATGATAGAATAGGATGCTGGATGTGGTGAGAGAACCTGACATGGAGAAGCTGATGGCGGAGCCGAGGCGTGCCTTCCAGCAGCCGGTGAGCCTGCCGCCCGCGCCGGACGGCCGGGTGAAGATCGCGGCGCGGGGCGTGGACGTCTTCTACGATCGGTTCCAGGCCCTCAAAGGAATCACGCTCGAGATCCGCGAAAAGGCGATCACCGCGCTGATCGGTCCTTCCGGGTGCGGGAAGTCTACTTTCTTGCGCGCGCTCAATCGCATGAACGACCTGGTGCCGGGCGCGCGCCTGGAGGGCGTGATCCAGATAGACGGAGACGACATCTACGCGCCAGGGCTGGATGTCGTCGCGCTGCGGAAGCGGGTAGGCATGGTGTTCCAGGCGCCCAACCCCTTCCCGATGTCCGTCTTCGACAACATCGCCTACGGGCCGCGAGTACACGGCGTGCGCGACAAGCACCAACTGGCGGAGATCGTGGAGAGCAGCCTGCAGCGGGCGGCGCTGTGGGATGAAGTGAAGGATAAGCTCCGCGAGCCGGCACTGGCGCTCTCCGGCGGTCAGCAGCAGCGGCTCTGCATCGCGCGCGTGCTCGCCGTGGAGCCCGAAGTGGTGCTGATGGACGAGCCCTGCTCGGCCCTCGATCCGATCTCGACCCTGCGGATCGAGGAGTTGATGCGGGTACTGCGCGAGAATTACACGATCGTTATCGTGACGCACAACATGCAGCAGGCGGCGCGCGTCTCCGACGAGACGGGCTTCTTCCTGATGGGGGAACTCATCGAGTTCGGCCCTTCGTCCGGGTTGTTTACTACGCCGCGGGACCGGCGCACGGAAGACTATATCACCGGCCGCTTCGGCTAGAATGAGAACAACGGTTCGCGGGGACAGGGGGCGAGACACCGCGAATGACGGAGCGCGAGCCCTCCGGCGGCGCTTCGCATTCGCGCCTGGCGGCGCTCGTCCACGTAGGGGGAGAGAGATCGCATGGAGCCACCGACAGGAAGCGTTCGGCGAACGTTCGAGGATCATCTCCGTGGCCTGCAGGACCACATCCTGCGCATGGGCGCCGCCGCCGAGGAGATGGTCTACCGCGCCGTCGAGGCGCTTCGCCAGGCCGATGTGGAGGCCGGCGACCGCATGCAGGCGATGGACGACACGGTTGACCAGTACAACATCGACATCGAGAACGAATGCCTGCACCTCATCGCGCTGCAGCAGCCGATGGCGCGCGACCTGCGCACCATCGCCGCCGCCATGAAGATCATCGGCGACATCGAGCGCGTCGGCGATTACGCCGTGGACGTGGCCAAGACCGCCGCGAAGCTCGCCGAGCGCCCCCTCTTCAAGCCGCTCGTGGACATCCCCCGCATGGGCCAGCTCGTTCAGGAGATGCTGCGCGAGGCCCTCGAAGGCTTCGTCAACCGCGACCTCGACCGCATCCAGCGCATGATCCAGGCCGACGACGCCGTGGACCACCTCAACCGCGAGCTGCACGACGAGCTGATCGGCTGGATCGAGCGCGACCCCTCCGTCGCCCGCCAGGCTGTCTGGCTGATCCTCATCGCCCGCTACCTGGAGCGCATGGCCGACCACATCACCAACATCGGCGAGCGCGTCTATTACATGGAGACGGGCGAGATGAAGGAGCTGCACCAGTAGGGTAAGGCGGGCGGGCGGGGCCTTCTCCATTGCCCCGAAAGGGTGGTGAAGAAGCTCCCATCCAAGGGGGGCTCCCCTGGTTACGATGCGCCGCCGGCATCGGCGTCCGCACCCGGAACCGACCGCCCGTGCGTACGCCGGTAGCCCCCGGGGGTGCGGCCGGTGTACTTTTGGAAGACCTTGGTGAAGTAGCTCTGGTCGCTGAAACCGCACTCCAGGCACACCTGCAGCAGGCTCTTCTGCGTGTGGGCCAGCAGGTCGGCGGCCCGGGCCACGCGCGTGCGGGCCAGCAGCTCGGTGAACGATACCCCGAAACGCTGCTTCACCATGCGGCTGAAGTGCGAGGGAGAGAGGCAGGCCACGGCCGCCACCGCATCGCGGGACAGGTCCTCATCCAGGTGCTCCTCGATGTAGTGCACCGCCACGTCGAGCAGCACGGTGATCGGGAAATCGTGGTGCGCCTTGATGGCGTCCATGATGCGCTCGAGCGTGGAGACCAGCCAGGCACACAGCGCCTCCTCCGTCTCGATACGCGCCAGATCGGCAAACGACGAGTAATTGTCGCCCAGGAGTTCGGCAGGGTCGCCACCCGCCTCCACGGCGCTGCGCGACATCATCACCACCAACTCCAGGAGGAAGCTCTTCAGCACCGGCGGGCGCTGGCCGCCCGGGAAGTAGATGACGCCGAGGACGCGGTTGAGGATCTCCCTGGCGGCGGCGCGGTCGCCGCGTCGGATCGCGACAATGAGCGCGCTCTCCTCGGCCAGGTAAAGGTCCCGAAACGCACGATAGTCCTGCCCCTTCAGCCGTTGGATCGCCTGCGCGCGATCCGATTCCCGCCGGGCGGCGGCGCGCTTGGCCTCCAGCAGCGCGGCGTTGGTGAGGTTCGACTCCACTGCCAGGGCGAGGAGATCGGATGCGGCGCGGTGCACATCCGACGGCGCCGGGGTGGCGGCGCCGCGACCCGGCGCCCCGATCTCCGCCACCGTGACAACCAGCCCGCCCAGCACCAGCGCGTTGACCATCACCGGCAGCGCCCACACCACCGAGCCGTGTGGGCACTGCAGCAGGAACGCCTCGCCCCACGTGGCCGATTGCGCGACAGCCTGCCGGCGCACCCGGGCGCACTCCTGGCTGTGTGCGCACTTTCGTATGCACCCGAGATCCCCGGCGACGACGCTGCCGTTGACGTCCGTCAGGGCGCACGGCAGTCCCCAGGCGCGGGCATAGGCGCTGGCCAGCATCGTGAATGCCGGCCGCATCGCCTCCAGGGGCCGTGAGGCAAACACCACCGAATCGGGGGCGGCATCAAGCAGCGCGCTCACCGGCGCCCCCCTGCACCGCCCGCGCGCTCTCATCCGTCCGGGCTTCCCGCCTGGCCCCCGCGCCGCAGCGCCCGCGCGCCGCGGCGCCTGAACGAACCATCACTGGCAACCCTCCCGCCATTCTGTTCTCCCACCCGGGGGCGTTCTCCTGCCGTCATGCCGGTACCGAGGGACCCCGCCGCCAGGCAAGCTGCCCGGCAGGCCTTGACAGAGCAGGCGCAATCTGCCACACTAGGAGCCTGTCCGGGAATAGGGTTTTGGGGCCTTTTCCATACCACATCTTGTGGCGTTGAAGCTGCTCCATACTTCCTGTATGGTGGAAAGCCCCCGAAAAGGCAATTCCCGGACAGGCTCCTAGGGGTGCATACCCGGAACGGTGGCCCTCGCGGCAGCCCGCCCCGGCACGCCCAGTTCGGCGCAGTGCGCCGCGAGACATCCGTGCGCGCCGGGCCGTCGCCCTGCCGGAAAGGAAACGGAGTGGAGAACTCCCGAGCCCTGGTGCTCCAGGCCTGTGCCGGTGTGCGTCCGGAGCGCACGCCCCTCTTCGATTCACTGCTCAACGACGCCGTCATCGCGCACTTCGCCGGCCGGCCGCTGGATGGCACCGATGACGCCGCGACCGTGGCTCGGGCCGCCGGGAAGGCGCTCGACGTCGTCTGCCGGATGCCGCTCCCCGACCAGGCAGGGCGCACCTGGACCGACGAGCGCGGCAGCCGTCACGTGGCAGGCCGCTGGAACGACTGGACCGTCGCGCACGGGCTGCAGTCTCCGGCGGAGTGGGCGGCGTGGATCGCGCGCCACATCGAGCGATACGAGGCGGGAACTCTGCCCGACGCGCAGAGCCGCGCCGCCGCGGCTGCCCAACAGCGGGCCATGGACCGCCGTCTCGACGGCGCTCTCTTCGTCCACTGCCGCCCCGCCACCGCCCTGAATGCGGCGTGTTATGACCACTGCGGCTTCGAGACCTTCTCCTACCTCTGGATGGACTACCGCGATCTGGTGGAACACTGGCTGCGCGCCCTGCAGTCCGCCCGGCGTCGTTGCCTCGCCCTCTCAGCGCCGACGACCGCCTGCCCGCTGGCGGTGGTCTATGCCGACATCGCCTTCAACCACCGCCTCATCTTCAGCCCGGCGATGCTGGCCGAGGTGGGTTTCTTCGACGACCTGGCCGACATCTGTGAGCAGTGTCACCGCTATGGTCTCCAGGTGATCTTCCACTCGGATGGGTACCTCATGGAGGTGCTGCCGGACCTGGTCGCCGCCGGGATTGATGGCCTCAACCCGATTGAGGCGGCGGCCGGCATGGATATCCACGCGATCCGCCGCCGTTACCCCGAACTGATCCTGGCGGGAGGCGTGGATGCGGCCCGCCTGCTGCCCCTCGCCTCGCCGGGAGAGGTGAGGAGGGAGACCCGGCGCATCATCCAGGCGGTCGGGTCGGAAGGGCGTCTCCTGATCGGCAGCTCCGCCGAGGTGGATGATACCATTCCGCTGGTCAACTACCTCGCCTTCCACGAAGAGGCCATGCGGGGCTGATCCACACCAAGTGCGTCTGGATAGACCCTCGTGGCGACGAAGCATTGGTATCGGAGCACGAGACTGCCATCGGGCACCATTCCACCAACGAGGGGGCGCGGCGCGCTGAAAACACCGCACGAAACTGCAAGACGTTTCCACCTAACGCCGCTACAATGGGGTACTCCCGGTTGCCGGATGTCGGTCTGCCTCGTCTCCAGCAGGGACGGCAGGGAACAAGGTGTTCGTCTGGCCGGCCTCCGGCAGCGCGGGGGGATCTCGGACGAAGGAGACAACACCCATGGCAGTGGATCTACAGGCGCTGGCGGAGTGCATCATCCGCGGCAACAAGAACGATGCCCTCGCGCTGGCCCAACAGGCGATCGAGGAAGGGATGGCGCCCCAGACGATCATTAACGACGGCCTGATCGCCGGCATGGCGGTGGTGGGCCAGCGCTTCAAGTGCAACGAGTACTACATCCCGGAGGTGCTGCTCGCCGCGCGAGCCATGAAGGAGTGCATGGGCCTGCTCCGGCCCTTGCTAACCGATGCCGATGCGAAGCCGAAGGGCACCGTGGTGATCGCCACCGTCAAGGGCGACCTCCACGACATCGGCAAGAACCTGGTCTCGATGATGCTGCAGGGGAACGGTTTCGAGGTGGTGGACCTGGGCACCGACGTGGACCCCGACGAGCTGATCAGGGCGGCAAAGCAGCACCGGGCTGACATCATCGCCACGTCGGCGCTGCTAACGACAACGATGCCGGCGATGAAGGAGGTCGTGGCCGCGGCGGACGAGGCCGGCATCCGCCCGGCGACGCGGATCATCATCGGCGGCGCACCCGTCACCCAGGAGTACGCTCAGGAGATCGGGGCAGATGGCTTTGCACCAGATGCGGCCAGCGCCGTGGACCTAGCTCAGTCACTCCTGGCCGCGGCTGCCTGAGGCGGGGAGCAGGCGGTCGGGCTGCCGTTGGCCCGGAAGTCCGTCTGCGCTGAGAGCAGCCGTCACGCTCCCGCCGGATCGGGGTCAGGAGGCGCGGCGTCCATGGCGCAGCGCCTCCTGACGGCCGCATCCTCCCGGCGGCGGCGCCTCCGCTCCCCTTGGCCGGCAGCCGGCTCCTCCCCGCTCCCCAACTCCACACAAGGAATCCCTCCCTCCCACGCCGAACGTGAACATCAAGCTCACGACAAGCGCACGCTGCCCGGGCACCCCCCGTGCCAGTGCCTTCATACATCATCCATTACCAGGAGGGTTCATCATGCGATACGCCGCCGGTATTGACGGCGGGTCCAGCACCATCAAGGCCGCCCTCGTTCAGGAGCAGGCCCCGATTGAGGTCATCTCCGTCGCTCCCGGGGGCAGCCAGCCCCTGCGCACCGCCTGCGACCTGCTGCGCCAGATCCGCGAGCGCGTGCCCTCGCCCCGGGTCCACCTGGGTGTCACCGGCACCGCCGGCCGTACCCTCTGCCGGGTGCTGGGCATCGAGGCGACCGACGAGTCCGTGGCGCTGGCCGCCGCCTTCGCGCGCCTCTACCCCGACGTGCGCTCCGTCATCGGAATGGGAATGGAGTCGCAGCGCTTCCTCGTGCTGGAGCCGGACGAGGTCACCGGCCGCCTGCGCATCGAAGAGAGCACGATGGGCCACAAGTGCGCCGCCGGCTCCGGCTCCTTCCTCGAGCACATGCGCAAGCGCCTCAACTACCCCTCCACCGAGGAGTTCGCCCGCGTCGCCGTCGAGACGGAGAGCCCCGCCACCCTCTCCGGGCGCTGCGCCGTCTTCACCGAGTCCGACATCGTCCACCTCTACCAGAAGGGCACCCCGCGCGAGCGGATCGCCGCCGGCGTCCACCAGGCGATCTGCCGCAACTACGTCGCCTGCATGGTGAAGGGCCGCGAGGCCAGGCCCCGCGTCGCCCTCATCGGCGGCGTGGCGCTCAACCCGGCCGTAGTCAAGTACCTCGCCCTGGAACTCGGCCTCGGTGACGGCGCCCTCTTCGTGCCCGAGTACTGCCGCGCCCTGGAAGCGATCGGCGCCGCCCTGCGCGCCGAAACCCTCGTGGACCTCGACGACGCCATCCGCCGCCTCGAAGCCCACCTCGCCGATCCCGTCTCCTATCCCACCGCCCCCCGGCTCACCCTCGCCCGAACCGAGATCATGCCCCTCCCCGCCGAAGACGCCGATCCGAAATCGCAAATCGCAAATCGCAAATCGCAAATCCCTCTGGCCGCGTTGGGTGTGGACATCGGCTCGGTGAGCACCAAGGCCGCGCTCATCACCCGTGAGGAGGGCCGCTACCGCGTGCTGGCGTCCTACTACCGCCGCACCAACGGCGACCCCCTGGCGGCAGTGCGCGACGTGGTCGGCGTCATCCAGCGCCAGGCCGAGGAGCGCGGCTATCGCTTCGGCCGAATCGTGGCCGCCACCACCGGCTCCGGCCGCTACCTGACGGCGGACTACCTCGGCGCGGAGCTGATCAAGAATGAGATCACCGCCCAGGCGAATGGCGCCCTCGCCTTCATCCCCGAAGTGGAGTCCGTCTTCGAGATCGGTGGGCAGGACAGCAAGTACATCGCCCTCAAAGATGGCGTGATCGTAGACTTCGAGATGAACAAGGCGTGCGCCGCCGGCACCGGCGCCTTCCTCGAAAAGCAGGCCGCCACCCTCGGCGTGCCCCTGGAGGCATTCGGCGACCGCGCCCTCGCCGGCCAGAACCCACCCGAGCTGGACTGGCAGTGTACCGTCTTCTCCGAGTCCGCCGTCCACCACTACCGCCAGAACAACGTGCCGGTCGAGGACCTCTGCGCCGGGATCTGCATGGCGTCGGTGCGCAACTACCTGAACAAGAACGTCGGCAGCCGGCCCGTGGGAAAGGTGGTCGCCTTCCAGGGCGCGGTGGCGTTCAACCAGGGGATGGTGGCCGCCTACGAGACGATCCTCGGGCGCCGGATCGTGGTGCCGCCCTACCCGCACCTCACGGGCGCCATCGGCGCCGCGAAGATCGCCTACGAGGAGGCCCCGGCCCGGGCCACCTTCCGCGGCTTCGAGGCGCTGGTGAACGCCCGCTACCAGGTCTCCTCCTTCGAGTGCAAGAGGTGCTCCAACCGCTGCGACGTCAACACCTTCCAGATGGAAGGCGGCGAGAAGTACTACTACAACGACCGCTGCGAGATGTACAGCGGGCGCCAGAAGCGCCGGGTGCAGGCCGATCTCCCCGACCTCTTCGCCGAACGCGAGGAGATGCTGATGGGGGACGGGCGCCTCGCTTCGGTTCCCCGTCCCCCGTCCCTCGTCCCCGGTCGCGCCGCGCCCCGCGTCGGCATCCCCCGCATCGGCACGTTCAACGACCACTACCCCTTCTACCGCGCCTTCTTCACCGCGCTCGGCTTCCAGGTGGTGCCGTCCGACGAGACGAACAACCGCATCAGCCGCGAAGGGGTGCAGACGGTCGCGGCCGAGCCCTGCTTCCCGGTGAAGGTGGCCCACGGCCACGTCCTCGACGCGCTTCGCAAGGGGGTGGACTACCTCTTCCTGCCCGCCATCATGCGCGCGGAACAACTCGATGACGCCTACTGCGAGAGCCAGACCTGCCCCTATATCCAGGCCCTTCCCGACCTGGTCCGCGCCGCCCTGCGCCTGGAGGAGCGCCACGTCAAGCTGTTGATGCCATCTCTGTACCTCAAGCGCGGCCGGCGCCACCTGGTGCGCGAGCTCACGCGGGTGCTCTCGCAGTCGAGCGCGGCCGGCAACGGCAAGGCTGCCGGCGGAGCGGCCGGCCACCGGCTCGCTGCGGCGGCGGGCGCGCCGGAGGGGAAGGGCGACGGCGGCAGCATCGGCGCGGGCAAGGCGCAGCCGGCGGCCGCCGCTCCCGTTCTCCCGTCCCTCTCCCGGCGCGATATCGAGCGCGCCGTGGATGCCGGCCTGGCGGCGCTCGGCGAATTCCGCCGCCGCCTCTCGCAACGCGGCGAGGAGGTCCTCCGCTCGCTGCCGCAGGACGCCACGGCCTTCGTGGTGATGGGCCGCCCCTACACGCTCCACGACGCCGCGGTGAACATGCACATCGGGCGCAAGATCCAGGACCTCGGCATCCTCGCCATCCCCCAGGACCTGCTGCCGCTGCGCGCCGCCGGCGCCGCCGATACCTGGCACGCGGTCTACTCCCGCCAGATACAGAACCGCCTCGCCGCCGCCCGACTCATCCGCCTGGATCGGCGCCTCCGTGCCGTCGTCCTCACCTACTTCGGGTGCGGGCCGGACTCCTTCGCCAACCAGTTCCTGCGCGACGAACTGAACGAGCCCGCCTACGTGATGCAGATTGACGAGCACACCGCCGACGCCGGGGTGATCACGCGGATCGAAGCCTTCGCCGATACGATCCGCGCCCACCGCGAGCCGGAGCCCTTCACCCCCTTCACCACCGAGTGCGTCCACCCGTTCGACCTGAACGGCAAGGTCCTCTGGCTCCCCGATGCCTGCACCGGCGCCGCGGTGCTCGCCGCCACCTTCCGCGCCTACGATATCAACGCCCGGGTCCTTCCCCGGTCGCCCGATCCGTCGCTGAACCTCGCCCGCGCCGCCATCCCCGAGGACGTCTGCGTCCCGGCGCTCTTCACCACCGAGGACATCCTTTACCGCACCCGCCAGCCCGACTTCGATCCCGAGCGCGAGGCGTTCTTCCAGGGCAACGCCACCGGCCCCTGCCGCTACGGGATGTACTCCCTCCTCCAGAAGCGTATCCTCGACCGCCAGAACCTGGTGAACGTTGACATCGCCACCCTCGGCGCCCGCCAGACGAGCGGCACCCTCAACACCGCCTCCTCCCTGGTGGTCTGGGATGGCCTGGTTACCCACGACCTCCTGGAGAAGATGCTCCTCCACACCCGACCTTGCGAGATGAACACCGGCGAGTGCGACGCCCTCTTAGCCGGCTACGTCCAGGAAGTGTGCGACGCCCTGCGCCCGCACCGCGAGCTGGTGGAGAGCGCCCGCGGCAAGATCGCCATCGCCCTCGGGCAGCACCTGGAGCGGTTCCAGGACATCCTGCGCCGCGCCCGGGAGTCGTTCGCCGCCGTGCCCCGACGCAAGGAGGAGCGGCCGCTGGTGGGCCTCATCGGCGAGTTCTACGTCCGCATCCACGACCGCGCCAACCAGGACATCATCCGCAAGCTGGAGCGCGGCGGCGCCGAAGTGTGGATGGCGCCGATGACCGAGTTCCTCGGCTACGCCAACCGCATCGGCTTCGAGACCTCCGGCGACGAGTTCCGCGACACCTTCGACAAGCCGTCGCTCAACCGCTGGCTGGTCACCGGCTTCCAGGACTGGCTGGCGGTCCACGACGAGCACATCCTCTCACAGGCGGCGCTCCCCTATCTGGAGGGGTTCCAGGAGATGACCCCGGGGCAGCTCATCGCCCGGGGCGGCGAGTTCATCAACCAGGCCTTCGGCGGCGAGGCGATCTGCAGCATGGCCAAGGCCGCCGACATGGTGCAGCGCGGCGTGGACGGCATCGTCAACGTCATCCCCTTCAACTGCATGCCCGGCATCGGCGTGCAGGCGCTCTCGCACGCCCTGCGCCGCAAGTACGGCAACGTCCCCTTCCTCACCCTCGACTACGACGGCTTCACCGACAGCAGCCGCGACAGCCGTCTCGCCGGCTTCCTTGCCCAGGTGCGGGAGCGGCGGGCGGCCCGGAGGCCGGTGGAGGTGGGGGAGTAGTGGGGTGTGAAAGCGCCGAGCCTGCCGGTGGGGGCGCCGGACGCGGGCTTCCCGCGGCAGCCCGGCGACGAGAGACGACACCGCCATGACCACCACCCGGCAATCACTCGGCGGATTCATCGCCGACCTCCCGATCGTCAGCACCCACGAGCACCACCGCGAGGGCGCCTGGCAGCGGGACCTGGATCTCGACCGGCTCCTGCTGAACTCCTACGTCAGGGGTATCAGCCCCTTCCGGGACGGCATCGCCGACCGCGACGCCTTCCTCGAGCACGTGCGCGCCAACAGCTTCTTCGTCTGGCTGGAGCGCGCCGTGCAGCGCATCTACGGCGTGGAGCGGCTGACGGCCGAGTCCTGGGACGGCATTTCCGCCCGCATCCGCGCGGCCCATGCCGCGGATCCCGACTGGCACCTCACGGTGATGCGCCGCTTCGGCGGCTACCGGCGCGCCGTGCAGGACACCTACTGGCGGCCCGGCTCGGACGCGGGCCACCCGGAGTTCCTCTCGCCCGCCCTCCGCATCAACGCCTTCGTCCTCTGCCACCACCCGGAGATGGCCGACCACAACGGCAACTCCCCCTGGCGCCTCCTCGACCTCGCGGGCCGCTCCTTCGACGAGTACCTGGATCTGTTGGATGCCACCCTCGCCGCGCGTAAGGCGGCGGGATTGGCGGCGCTCAAGTCGGCCATCGCCTACGACCGCGACCTCGCCTTCGAACCCGGCACGCGCGATGGGGCTGCCCGCGTCTTTGGCCGGCATCCCTCGGAGGTTTCCGACGCCGAGCACCGGGCCTACCAGGGGTTCCTCTTCGATCACTTCTGCGCGCTGGCGGCGAAGCACGACCTGCCCTTTCAGCACCATACCGGCCTCGGCATCCTCGCCGGCTCCCGGCCGATGAACCTGCTCCCGATGATCACCCGTCACCCCGGGACGCGCTTCGTGCTGCTCCACGGCGGCTACCCCTGGGTACACGAAGTGGCCGGCCTGTCCCTCAGCCACCGCAATGTCTTCCCCGACCTCACCTGGCTGCCACTCATCTCCCCCACGGCGGCCATCCGCGCCGTCCGCGAGTGGCTGGAGACGACCCCCGGCGCCCACGCCATCTGCTGGGGCGGCGATGCCTGGACCGGCGAGGAGAGCGTCTCGGCGCGGCGCTCGCCCTGAAGCACGTCCTCGCCGCGTCCCTGGCGCAACTGGTGGACGAGGGCTACTTCGAGGCGCGAGACGCCGAGGCCGCGGCAGCGCGCATCTGCTGCGAGAACGCGGCGCGGCTGTACGGGGTGTAGGGAACGCACCAGCGGCTGCGCTCCTGCGCGTTGCTCCGCCGCGCCGAGCGACTCCGCGTCCCGCGCGCGCAGAGGGTGACGTGCCGATGACCGATGCAGGGCTCCCCGCCCGCCACGGGGAACCTTAACGAAGGGGAGGTGAGGCTATCGGATGCTGCCGGAGAGAGACGAGGTGGAGGAGGTTGTCGAATCGTTCCTCGGGGGGCGGCCAGGCGCGGATGAGACCGCGCGGCTGCGCCGCGCCCTCGAAGAGCGAGCGGAGGGGATGAAGGCGGCCCTCGCGCGCGCCGGGGACGCCGCCGAGCGTGCCCGCACCGAGAGAGAGCTGAAGACGCTCGCGCGCCAGATTGAAGCCCTGGCGCGCGAGGAGCTGATCGCCGAGTTCGTCGAGGACTCGGTGCGCGCCACCATCTCCTCGTCGCATGCCAAGCCGGAGGAGAGGGAGGAATGAGGGTGGAGGCGGGAGGACCGGAGAGGGCGACCGAGCCGCCGCGGAAGGGGAGCGTGACGTGGCGCGCCATCGCGCTGGGCCTGCTGCTGATTCCGCCCAACTGCTACTGGATCGTGCAGATGGAGCGGGTGCGCAAGGGACCCTACGTCACCAGCATCTCCCTCTTCGCCAACGTGGTCTTCGTGCTGGTGGTGCTGGCGCTCGTCAACGCCGCCATCGCCCGCCGTCGGCCCCGGCTCGCGCTCACCTCCGCCGAACTGCTCACCATCTACGGCATGGTGGCGCTCGCCTCCGGCCTGTGCGGGATGGACTTCGGCCAGGTCCTCATGCAGATGCTGGGGCACGCCGCCTTCTTCGCCGGCCCGGAGAACCGCTGGGCGGAGCTCTTCCTCGACTACCTTCCCGATTGGCTCGTCGTCAAGGACCTGGCGGCGCTGAAGCCCTACTTCGGGGGGAACTCCACTCTCTATACGGCGGCGCACCTGCGCGCCTGGGCCGTGCCGGCACTCGCCTGGACGGGGTTCACCGTCATGCTCCTCTGGGTGATGCTGTGCGTGAACGTCATCTTTCGCCAGCACTGGGTGGCCCGCGAGCGCCTCACGTTCCCGATCACCGTGCTGCCGCTGGAGCTGGCGACCCCGCACGTGCCCCTCTTCCGCAGCCGGCTGATGTGGCTCGGCTTTGCGCCCGCCGCCGGCATCGGCCTGCTGAACGGGCTGGCGCTCCTGTACCCCTCCCTGCCGACCATCAACGTGGGCCGGACGCAGCTTCTTCCCCCCGGCGTGGGCAAGCCCTGGAACGCGATGGGAGGCCTGCCGATCACCTTCTACCCCTTCTGCATCGGGCTGGGGTTCCTGCTCCCGGTGGATCTCCTCTTCTCTTGCTGGTTCTTCTACTTCTTCTGGAAGGCGCAGCGGGTCATCACCAGCGCCATGGCCTGGGATGCCACCCCCCTCTTCCCCTTCGTCAACCAGCAGGTGTTCGGCGCCCTCGTCGGAATCGCGATCACCCTGGTGTGGACGGCGCGCGGCTACCTGGGGCAGGTGTGGCGGGCGGCGCAAGGGAAGCCCTCGGAGTTGGCGAGCGCGCGGGAGGCGATCCCGTACCGCTGGGCGCTGCGCGGCATGGCCCTCGGCCTGGCCGGGCTGGTGATCTTCTGCCGCTTCGGGGGGATGTCGTGGGGGCTGGCGACAGCGTTCATGCTCATCTACGTGCTCGTCTCGTTCGTGGTGACGCGCATCCGCGCCGAGCTCGGTCCACCCGTACACGACCTCCACAGCATCAGCCCGGACGTGATGCTCACCACGGCGCTCGGCACCGCCGGGATGCGGCCGCAGGACCTCACGATGGTCTCGCTCCTCTGGTGGTTCAACCGCGCCTACCGCTCCCACCCGATGCCGGTGCAGATGGAGAGCCTGAAGCTGGCGCAGGTGGCGGGGTTCGATGCGGCGCGGATGGCCCTGGCGCTGATGCTCGCGGCCGCGACGGGGATGCTGGCCTCCATCTGGGCGTTCGTTCACCTCGGCTACTCCCTCGGCACGGCGTCGAAGTTCTGGTACGGCTACGGCTACGGCGACCAGGTCTTCAGCCGCCTGGCGGGGTGGATGTCGAACCCGGTGCCGCCGAACGCCATGGCTACCTGGGCGATGTTCGTCGGGCTGGTGACGTGCGCCGGCCTCTCCTTCATGCGGGTGCGCTACCTCTGGTGGCCGTTCCACCCGATCGGCTACGCCACTTCCAGCTCCTTCTCGATGGGCCTCCTCTGGGTGCCGCTGCTGATCGCCTGGCTCCTGAAGGTGGTCGTCTTCCGCTCCGGCGGCCTGCGCCTCTACCGCGCCGCGCTCCCCTTCTTCCTGGGCCTGATCCTGGGCGACATTATGATGGGCTGCCTCTGGAGCCTCATCGGCATCCTCTCCGGGGTGGAGACGTACTCCTTCTGGGGAGCGTAAATGGGAGGGGCATCCGCCCCGCGCACCGCGGCAGCTCGCAGCCGCGCTTGCCAACCGAGGAATCCGTCACCCTGAGCCACACCGCCCGGCGATGATGAGCCTTGAGAGATGAATAGCGCATTCGCCCCCGGTTCGTAGTGGCTGGCTTCAGCCGGCTAAAGCCAGCTACTACGAACGCAGAAACGCGCTATCCATCTCTCAACCTCCATGATCGCCGGGCGTGCCCCAGCCGACCGGGTGCCAGCCGGCCGCACCACAGACCTGCCGAGCACGCTCCTCGGCAGACGGCGATCCCCCCCCGCCCGGCGACACCGCCTGTTTCCATCCCTGCTACCCCGGGGCCGCCCTGGATCAACTGTTCAGCATGACAGGCATGGGCGTGCGGTGGAGCAGCCCACACCCGCCGGAAACCCCCTGCCTCCTGCCTCCTGCCCCTCGCCGCCTGCCGCCTGCCGCCTGCCGCCTGCCGTCGCCTTTCGTTGACTTCTCCCGCGCCGATCTGTTATAGTGTGCCACAGAAGCCCTGACCGGAAGAAGGGAGACGGACCCCCACGTGCGATCCCGTGCTCGATGCTCCGTTCCACCGCGCTGGCGGCGCCGCGCGCAGGCGCTGGCCGTCGGCTCACTGCTGGCCTGGCTCGCGCCGTCCTTGGCCGCGGCCGCTCCGGCGCCCGCCGCCACGCCGGCGCCTCCTGCCGAAGCGGTGACTCTGTCGGCCCCGGCGGAGCCTGCGCCGGCCGAGCGCCGGTTCACGCGCCAGGTGGCGCCCGGCATCCGGCACGTCCAGATCGTGCGCGAGCCGCCCGCCGCGTTCGTCGCCAACCTTCTCTTCCTCGACCCGGCCCGGCGCGGTTGGCGGCTGCAGGCCTGGCCGGCGAAGGATGCGCTCCTCACCCCCGACGCCACCAAGGGCCGCGAAGCCGTCGGCAAGCTGGCGACGCGCCGGGGAGCCGTGGCGGCCATCAACGGTGACTTCTTCCCCTTCACCGGGGATCCGCTCGGCCTGCAGATCACCGACGGCGAGGTGGTGAGCGAGCCGTACCCGGGGCGCAGCGCGTTCGGGATCACGCGGGACGGGCGCTCGCTGTGGGGCCCGGTGCGCTTCGCCGGCAGCGTTCGGGCGGGGGACCGCTCCTTCCCGATCCACGGGATCAACCGGGCCCGCAAGGCGGATGAGCTAGTCCTCTACACTCCGCGCTATGCCGCCGATACGGGCGCCAACGCGATGGGGGCCGAGGTGGTCGTCGAGTGGCTGGAGCAGGAGTTCCGGCCCGGAACGGGCGTGCGCGGCACCGTGTCGGAGGCCATGGCCGGCAAGGGCGCCGCGCCGATCCCCGCCGAGGGACTGGTTCTCTCCGGGCACGGCGCCGCGGCGGCGTTCCTCAAGCGCATCGAGCCGGGCGACGCCGTGGTGGTCCGTGTTGACCTCGCCGGCGAGCAGGGGCAGAACTGGAACGAGGCGTGGCAGGCGATCGGGGGAGGGCCGCGCCTGTTGAGCCGCGGCGCGGTGGCGGTCGGCCCGGGCAGCGAGGGCTTCCGCAACGATGTGCTGAACGGGCGCGCGCCCCGGAGCGCGGTGGGGGTCACGGGGAACGGCGAGGTGGTCCTGGCCGCCGTGGATGGCCGCCAGTGGATCAGCGGCGGGCTGACGCTGGGGGAGCTGGCCGCCTGGCTGCGCAGCGAAGGCGTCGTGGACGCCATCAACCTCGACGGCGGCGGCTCCACCACGCTCTCCCTGCGCCAACTCGTGGTCAACTCCCCTTCCGACGGCAGCCAGCGCCTGGTAGCCAATGCCCTGCTGGTCTTGCTCGACGGGCAGCCGCAGACCCCGGGTGAGGCGGAGGTCGCCATTCTGGCGCCCCCGGCTCCGCTCTCGGGCGCTGCGGTGGCTCCACCCTCCGTCCCGGACGAAGGCGCCGGGGGCGCGCCCGCCAAGAGCCTGGCGCTCGCGTCGCCGCCGGCGCCAAAGGAGCCGGGGATGCCCTCCGAGCGCGCCCTCACCCCGGACGCGCCGCCCGTGGTCGGGGCGTCGGCGACCCTCGTCGCGGCCGCGCCGGAGACGCCGATAGCGGTGCCGGCCGGCACCCGCCTCCGCTTCCGGGCGGCCCGCCGTCTGCCGGACGGCACCTGGCAGGAGGCGCCCGAGGACCGGGTCACCTGGGGCCTGGAGGGGATGCCGGGCCGCCTCGAGCAGGATGGCGCCTTTCTTGGCGTGCGCGCGGGCGCGGGGAGCGTGGCGTGCTCGGTGGACGGGAAGGTGGCGCGAGTGCGGGTCGTCGTGGTGCCCGGGGCACCGGCGCAGGTGACGGCCGTCCTGGAACCATCCGCCAACGGCACCGCCGCGGTGCGGGCGCGGGTGGTGGACGGCTATGGCAACGGGGTGCCGAACGTGGCGCTGACACTGGCGTATGTCACGGGGGATGGCCCGCAGGCGGCGATGCAGGCGACGGACGTCCGGGGCGAGGCGCGCGTGCCGCTGCCGCTCGGGAGCCTGACGCCAAGGACGCCGGTGGCGGTGTCGGCGCCGGACCTGCCCCCGGCCGCAGTAAAGCTGCCGTAGTTCATTGTCGGGCATCGGCCCATCGGATCGCATCGGTCCGATGGTAGGGCATGGAGCGCATCCCGCCAGCAGCATATCAGGAGGCAAGAAACGATGAGCGAGGCCGTGAAGCGACACGACTTGCTGGAGCGGATCCGGCCCCTGGTGGAGCAGCTCGACCGGGAGGGGCTGGACATCCTCTCGGAGTGGGTTCAGGATCTGAAGGTGGCGCGCGTGCAGCAGTCCGCCGCCGGCGAGCTACCGGCCCCGGGCGGCACGGTTGACGCGCGCGAGGAGTTCCGCGACCTCCTCCGGCGCTGGGACCGGAAAGGCTGAGGCGATGTCGTTGAGCAGACGAGTCTGGCGGCTGGCGCGCGGGTTGGGGCACAACCTGGGAGACAACCTGCGCGGCCGCGGACGCGGGGATCGCCGGGAGCTGGACGGGGCGGAGCTGGAGGCCCGCGCCGAGGTGGATGCCCACGGGCAGCGCCCGGCGGCCGCTCGCTCCGGGCTGCCGTCGCCTTCGGAAGCGCCCCCGCGCCGGGCGGGCGACCTGGGATCCCTCCCGATGGGCGAGGGCCAGGCAGCCGCCCGGGAAACCCCGGAGCCTCCCGTGCTGGCGCCCCAGATCGGCACGGCCGACCCGGCGCTGACGCCGCACTACGTGGCCCTGGGCCTGCCCGTGGGCGCCAGCATCCGGGAGGTGGAGCACCGCTACCGCCACCTGAAGGAGGAGTGCCGGCCGGAGCGCTTCGCCGGCGATCCGGTGGCCCGGGCGCAGGCGCGCCAGCGTGAGGCCCGCCTCGACGAGGCCTACCATGCCTTGCGCCAGGCCCTGGTGCGGGAGCGGCGGCTGTGAGCGATATATTGTGTTACAATATATCTGTCTCCCGCCAGGCCCTGGTGCGGGAGGGGCGGCTGTAGGTGCGCGCCAACGACCTGAACGGCAAGGAGTGGACCCGGAACTCCATCTCCATCTGGAGCGATATCCGCAAGGACGCGGAGGAGATCCGCCTGAAACATCCGGCCGTCTTCCCGAAGGCGCTAGTGCGCCGCTGCCTCGATTGCTTCACCACCGGCGAGCAGCGCGTCGTGCTCGACCCCTTCTCCGGCAGCGGCTCCACGCCGCTGGCCGCCTGGTTGGCCGGGAAGGAGGGCATCGGCTTCGAGATCAACCCGGACTACGTGGCGCTCACCCACTGGCGGCGCGAGGCGCTCCTCTGGGAGTACCCCGAGAAGACGGGAGAGATCCGCATCATCCCGGAAGACGCCCGGCGCCTGGGCGAGCAACTCGCGCCGGAGTCTGTGGACATCTGCATCACTTCCCCCCCCTACTGGAACATCCTCAGCCAGCGGCGCAGCGCCGACTACAAGCCGATCCGCGACTATGGCGACCACGAGGCCGACCTGGGGCGCATGGGCGACTACGCCGCCTTCCTCGAGGCGCTCTGCGGGGTGTTCGCCGCCGTATACGTCGCGCTCCGGCCGGGGGCCTACTGCCTGATCAACGTGATGGACCTCCGCAAAGGCCCGGTGTTCTACCCGTTCCATGCCGACCTGGCGCGCGGCCTGCAAGCCGCCGGCTTCATTTGGGACGACCTGATCATCTGGGACCGGCGCGTCGAGTACAGCAACATGCGCCCGCTCGGCTACCCCACCGTCTTCCGTATCAACAAGGCGCACGAGTTCATCCTGATCCTGCAGAAGCCGGACGGTCGCAGACAGAGCGGCGACCCTACG
>JACQGM010000242.1 GCA_016199585.1 Armatimonadota bacterium | reverse complement strand
TGGGCATTGCACAGCCCATGCATGCACCCATACTGCGCATAGCTGGTCAGGCCATCATGCATGGCCCGGCCGGTGAACTCGGGAAGGATGGCGATCTCATCCATCGCCACCTTGCCGCGCTTGGCATGGTAAGCGTAGAACGTCAGCGCCGTCGTGCAGGCTACGTGCAGCCAGCCCCGTTTCTTCTCCACCCGAACCCCTGTCTCATCGAACTGTGCCACCGCCGCCTGCTTGATCCCCTCCTTGATCCCATCCTCCACCGGCGCCAGTTGGGCCGCGCATTCCTGCACGGCGGTGTGCAGCGTGCCTTCGGAGGGCGCCGTGCCGAACAGATCCCCGAGCAGCTGCGCTGTGCGCTCGTAGGAAAGAAGTTGGTAGTTCATCAGGTAGACGCCCGGCAGCTTCACGTCCTGGCCATAGTTCACCGGCCCTGGCGCCTCCGGCGGGAAGAGCGCGCTGTTGCGCAGGCCGCAGCGGGGACATTCCTTCGTCTCCCCTTGCAGTTCCAACACCTGCAGGCGCAGCGGGGGCAGGTGAAAGACCTGCCGGCGTTCTTCGCCTGCTCCCGCGACCCCTCCCAGCACTGCCCCGCAGTGGGCGCAGGTCTGTGCGCTGGGTACCGCCTCTACCCGATCCGGGTTGTCCGAGAAGCGCAGCGTGCTTCCCGGATGGCCTGGCTGGCCGCCGGTTTGCTTCCCACCGGGGGGGCGCTGGCTCCGCGGCCTGGCAGCCGGCCCGTCACTGGAAGGCGGCTTGCTGCTGTTGTGGCTGTCTCTCGCCAATCGGGCGCGCAGCATCTCCACCGTGGCTTCCAGGGCTTCCACCCGTGCCACCAACGCCATGATGACAGTCACCAACTCACCCACCAGGGTGACCACCGCCTCCGGCCCCTCAGCATAGGCGGCCAACACGTCCTCGCGGTTCGGCAACTTCACGCAAGCTACTCCCCCGGCGCCGCGCCCCTCAGCCGGGCGCCACACACCTGTGCCACGATTGCCACCGGCGCGCGCATCTCCTGCAACGAAGATGGGCAGGAGAAGAAGGAATGATCACGCCGCTGCGAGAAACGCACCTATTAGAGGGTGGGTGGCCGCAGGTCCGCACGGAAAGCGGGCGCCCGGCATCCCCACCTGAGTGTAGTTGCCATGGACGAAGGATGTTTACAGCCATGCGGAGAGCACACGGTGCGCACTTGACGGCAGTTTCCGGGACTCAGGCCTCGCCTGCTCGGCGGGGGTTCACCCTGATCGAATTACTCGTTGTGATAGCTATCATAGCTATTCTGGCGGCGATTCTGTTTCCCGTGTTCTCGCGCGCCCGCGCGAGCGCGCGCCAGACGAGGTGTCTCAACAACGCCAAGCAGTGGGGCACGGGCGCGCAGATGTACATGCAGGACTACGACGACACCCTGCCGCCGGCATGGTGGCAGGCACCCGGCCAGGCAATCACCTGGTGGCACGAGATGCTGTATCCATACACTTCAACAGTGAAGATGGGGCAGCAGTCCGGTGCCCTCCCTAAGAATCGCGACAACCTGGCGGTCTGCCCGGATAGCCCTGCCATGGTCGGGGGGATGGCGCACGGGTACCAGCACCTGACCCGAGGAGGCTACGCCGCCAACAGTGGGATGTTCGGCAAGAAGGAAGCCGATATCGTGGCGCCTTCCTCGAAGTACCTGATCGTGGAGACCGGCTACCCCTGGACGAGTGCGTGGAACGCCATCCGCCAGACGCTGGGTATCTCCCCGGGCTCGGGAAGGTGCCCGCCTACTCGCAGGTGTGCCTGAACCTGACGGTGAGTTACCCTGAGATGAAGAGGGACTGCCTGGAGGGGCGGCACGCCGGTGGGTTCCACATGGTCTATGCCGATGGGCACGTGAAGTGGACCACGGCGAACGACCCGGCCAACGAGGCCGCGAAGCTCGCCGCGGTGACGGGTGACCCCGCAAATGGCGGCAAGTGGCACCCTTCGAACCCGTAACGGCCACACAGCCGCGCCCGGCGGCGCTGCTGAAGCCGGGATAGTTCGGCTCCACCGGTCTGAGTGAACAGAGAGGGCCGCACCGCCGATGACGGTGCGGCCCTCTGCACTGGGGAGGAAAGGAGAAACCACCGGGCAGCGAGCCGTGCAGCCCTGCTCCCCCGACGCAATCCTCACTACCGTCCGGCCGGGTTCACCACCTCGAAATACGTCTGGTGGTCCGCCCGGATTCCCCGGCTGTCCTCGGCGGTGACCAGCAGGCCATAGACCCCGTTCGGCAGCCGGCGCGTGTCGAGGGCTACCGCGCCCGGCGCGGGCGCATCCGTGCCCTCGTAGAGGCGGCGCGCCTCGTCCCCTTGCGGGATAATATACCGGCCGCTGTACAGCCTGTCGTCCGGCACAGTGAGGAGGTCAATCGTCACGCGCTTGAGCGTCAGCGGGCGGAGCACCTCCACCTGCATGTCAATCGGCACCTCCCCTCGCAGGTGGTGCAGCGGCGGGTTCGTGGTGCCGCCCCGCCCCTGCCCCAGCCGGGTGCGCACTCTCCGGTGCGTCGGGCTGACGAAGAAGATGTGCGGGGTGGTGAAGATCGTGGTGTCCAACACGTCGCGCTCGGTTCCGTAGGCGTTGTTGTAGACCCACATGTTCTGTCCGCCGACGCCCGCGCGCGTCATGGCGACGATCTGGCGCACGTCGAACTGGCTGTAGTCCTGGATGTTCTCCAGGTACTCTTTCATGTGGGCAGAGAGGTCGCGCCGGGTGACGATCGCCTTGAGATCGACCATCGTCTTCACCGGCTGCTGCATCGACCAGTAGGTGGCCTCGTCGGCGGTCATGTAGTCCACAAACCAGTTGTTGCGCATGCGGGCGATGTCCCACGGCGGGGCGA
The DNA here is from genome assembly GCA_016199585.1 of Armatimonadota bacterium. GTDB lineage: Bacteria > Armatimonadota > JAAZEB01 > JAAZEB01 > JAAZEB01 > JACQGM01. Next base: position 13,202 of record JACQGM010000242.1, on the reverse strand, counting down.
GGCAGATCGAACGGTTCGGCACGCCCTCCTGTCGGTCGAGATGGAGGAAAGTGTTGTGGTGGATATCAAAGCGCACGCCCATGCCGTGGTGGTCCACCGCGAACTGACCGGAGACGCCCTGGCCCCACAGGTTGGGCGCCACCTCACGGAAGAGGTTGTAGCGGACGATCAGGGAGGCCATCATGTCGTCGGCGGTGGCGACCGCGTGCCATGCCCAGTCGATGATGTTCGCCTCGATCAGCGGATCGCGTGCGCCCCCCCGGTTGAAGACCACTGGGTAGGCATGAATGTCGTGCAGGTAGTTGTGGTGGACGTGGATGTCGTAGCCGCTCACCGAGATGGCCGTCTGGAAGCAGGAGAGCTCGCAGTTGTCCACCTCCACGCGGTCGCCGCAGCGCACGGCCGTGGCGGACGGTTTCTTCCGGCCGCTCTTCTCAAAGAAGTCCGCGCTGAAGTAGCCGTGGGGCCAGATGCCGAACAGCTCCTTGAACGGCGCGGCGTCTCCCTGGAAGCGGATGCCGGTGAGCCGGGCGTCCGCCTCCAGCGAGAGCGCGGCGTAGCCCTCGAAGTGCGCGTCGCTGTAGAGCAGCGGCCCCGGCGCCCCGGCCTGGCCGCGGTTGCCGGCCAGGGTCACTCCCGAGGGCACCACGAAGCCGGTTCGCCCCGCCAGGTTGATCTTCGCCCCCGGCTTGAGGTAGACCACTTTCCCCCGGCGCGCTTCGGGCGCCATGCCGGCCAGTCGCTGGAGGGCCGCCTCGAGCTCCGCCAGCGTGGCGACCTCCTGATCGCCGCGCGTGACGATGCGGGCATACCCTTGACCCCCGCCGATCGGGGAGCCGGTGGGGTTGCACTCCGCCCCGTACTCGGCATCCAGCCCCTGGATCGGCGCGCGGATGTCGGCACCCATCGCCTTCAGGCGGTCCACCGCCTCGGCGCGGTGGTTCGGGTGGGCCCCCGCCAGCGTCAGGAGGCGCGCCCGGGCTTGCCGGGCGTCCTCGCTCCGCCCCTCCTTCTCGAAGCTGCGGGCGATGGAGAGCTGCGCCTCGGATCGGTCCCAGCCGTCCGGGCAGAGCGCCTCCAGATCGAGCACCTTCTCGTAGGCCGCCCGTGCCCCCGTGAAGTCGTTCTCGTGGAAGCGGCAGTGCCCGAGGGTAAGCCACGCCAGCGATTGCTCTCTCGCCGGCAGCCCTTCCAGGGCGAGGGCCCCTTTCAGCGCCGCCTCGGCGCGCGCAGTCTCGCCCAGACGGTAGAGACGCTGTCCTAGACTCACCGCGTCCATGTAGGCGAAGATGATGTCGTTGCGCACGTTGCCGTAGAGCGTGGGGCGTGCTCTTCCCTTCTCGTAGGTATCGCGGTACGCTTGCAGCGCGCCCGCGAAATCCTCTTCCTGGACGAAGGAATGCCCGGTGAACTGACGCGCGTAGAAGAGATCGTCCGCCGCCGCTCCCGGCATCGCCAACACCTCGGTGTAGACGGCGCGCGCCTCGGCGTAACGCCCGTCGTGGTAGAGCGTGTGTCCCATAGAGAGACGGGCACTCGCGCGTTCCTCATCCTTCCCGGCAAGCCGCCCCGCCGCCTCGAACGCCTCGCGGGCCTGCGGCAGGTGCCTGGCCTCCATCGCCGCTTCCCCGGCCGCCATCGCCTCCGTGAAGCCCTTGAACGCCGCCGTATCTGCTGCCTGGCACCCGAGCGGCACCAGGAATCCGAGTCCGAGTAGCACATACTTCATCATTCACCTTCACATCGCCGTCACCGGCAGGCCGCGCCCGCCGTCACTGCTTCGCCAGCTCCGCGCGGATCCGCTCCATCTCGTGCCGTGCCAGGGAGCGGTGCCGGATGGGAATCGGCTTCAGGGGGAGCACCTTCGCGTAGGTGTCCAGGGCGGCCTGAAGATCGTGCGCGCGGCAGTAGGTATCTGCCATCTCCAGGAGCGCGCGCGACCGGTGGAACACCGGGTTGCCCGCCACCTCCAGTTCCCGGCCATATGCCTTGAGCGCCTCGGGGTAGCGCCCGAGCGCCTTCAGATTATCCCCTGTATAGTGCCAGGCATCGGAAGCCATCTCGGGGCCGACGCCCGCCATTCCCTGCAGGAGCGCGAGCGCGTCCACCGCCTTCCGGCGCTCGCCCTCCTGATGGTGGGTCAGGGCCACGCTCCACTGAACGCGGGCGAGGAGAACGGGATCCTGGTCCGCGCCGGGCAAGTCGCGGATGCGGCCATAGACCTGGCGGGCTTGCTCATGCGCCTTCTCCAGCTCGTAGGAGGCCCCCACACCGAAGAGCGCCGCTGCCTTGGACCCCACCTGATCCGTCAGCTCAAACGCCCGCTGGAAGGACTCCCGGGCTGCCGAGGCGTCTCCGGCGCGAAGCGAGTCCCGCCCCCGCTGCGCGGCGGCGTTGTAGGTCTGCGCCGCCGCCGCCGCCGCCGGCGGCGCCAACAGCGCCGCCCCGAGCGCGACGACGGCCAGGTAATCCCGTGCCCCTATCCCGATGCGCTGGTTCACTGCTACCTCCCGATGCCGCGCGCGCGCCCCGCCGGGGACGGCCCTTCCTTCTCCCGACGGGTCCTTGATGTCGGCGCCGGCCTCACGCAGGCGCGATGTCGGGGCGCGCCTGCGCCCTTCTTCGCCGTCTCCAGCACGGTTCCTGCGCCGGACTCCTGCGCCCGCGTTTCGCTCGGTGCCGGAAGGAGGCGAACGGCCCGACCGCGAACGCCCTTTCAGGGCTCTCCGACCGCGCCCGTTCGGAGGCGCTCCCGGAACCGCATTGAACTGGAGGAGTGACCGATGGCTCACCAACCGTTTCTGCTGGCACTCTTGCCTCTCGTGCTGCCCCTCTCTGCCACAGCACCGACTGCCGAGGGGGAAACGCCAGTCTATGGGGCAGAAGCGAACCCGACCGGGGATCCCATCGGCGGCGGGGAGGGCTACCGCCGCATCGTGACACAGGGGGACTACTCGGTCCGCACGCCCGAGGAGCTGCTGGCGGCGCTCAACGCGGCGAAGCCCGGCCAGGTGGTCTGCGTGGCCGCCGAGCGCATTGACCTGGCCGGGCACACCAACATTCGGATCCCACCCGGCGTCACCCTGGCGGGGAACCGGGGAAAGGGGGGTTCTCCGGGGCCGCTCCTCTTCAACGACCGGATGCCGAGCCGGCACGGCCTCTTCCAGGTCGAGGCGGATGCCCGCGTCACCGCCTTGCGCCTCAAGGGATCCGATGTGGATGTGGCTGAGACCGACTATGAGGCCAAGGAGCGCACCTATCTGAAGTGCATCACCGCTGCGGGAGCCAACGTCGAGGTGGATAACTGCGAGATCTCCAACTTCCACCACTCCGGGGTGGACGTGCAGAGCAAGAACGTCCGCATCCACCACAACCTCATCCACGACGTTCACGCCTACCCAGTGGTGGTCGGCAGCCGCGCCGGGCTGCCGACGCTCATCGAGGCGAACATCATCCGCTGGGTGTGGACGGCGCTCAACGGAACCGGGGCGCCCGGCACCGGTTACGAAGCGCGCTACAACCTCATCATCTGTGAGAAGCCGCCGAAGAGCTGGGGGGAGGCGTTCAAGTCCCATGCCTTCGGCATGCACCTCTTCCGCCCCGCGCAGCCCCTCCGCATCGCCAGCGACCAGATCCTCATCCATCACAACACGCTGGAGATGGGCCGGTCGTTCGGTGTTCGCATCCGTGGCGTGCCGCGCGAGATCATGGACATCCATAGCAACTGGTTCCAAGACGAGGATCCCTCCCGGGCCATCGCCCCGCACCCGGGGAATGTGTGGGTCCACAACAACGTCTATGGTCCCCGGAAGACGCTGCTCCCGGTGGGGCCGGGAACGACCCCGCAGATCCTCTTCAGGCGCCCGCATCCCCCCTCGGAGACGCCGGAAAAGGTGAGCGGAGTGCTGCCCCTGGATATCGAAGTGAACGTGCTCAAGGGCGTGGCGCTGAAGAGCGTGCGCATCGAGGTGGGGGGCAAGGTGGTGTACACCGGGCCGACCCAGAAGCCGATGCGCCCCGACGACGCGCGCGTCGAGGGAGCCAGCACTGTGGTCTACGAAGGCCCGCGCGCCCCGACGCCGGGCGAGGCGGTGGTGGACACCCGGGCGCTGCCCGACGGCTGCCACGAGCTGACCGTCACCGCCGTAGACAACCGCGACGTCGCCGCCAGGCACTCGGTGATGCTGGCAGTGGAGAACTGACGCCGTTGAGCGTGCGCACGAGGAGCAGGGATGATGAGACGTGCAGACTCGAGCGTGGGCCGGCCCCGGACCGTCCTCGCGCTTGCCGCGGTCCTCCCGGGCATCCTGTTGGCCGTAGGGGCTGTCGCAGAGGAGCTGGCCGTGAAGCACCCTATTCTGGACCACACGCTGGTCCCCCGCAGGGCGCGGAGCTACGAGCAGGCGGAGCCGGAGCGGGTGATGGCGATGAGCGAAGCCGAGATGCTCCGCCTCATCCCCACTCGGCAGGGGGTCCTCTTCTGTGGCTGCCCGAACTGCTCCGGCGGACAGCAGGAGAGCAACCAGTTCGATTGGAGCATTGACCGCCCCTTCGAGCTGCGCTGCAAGTACTGCGGCCACGTCTACCCGAGCGAGAAGTATGCCCCGAACCGCACGGACACCGGCACCAACGAGCTCGGGGAAACCGTGAGCTACCGCTACTACTTCGACGAGAAGAGCGGGCGCGACTTCTGGCTCGAGGCGCACGCCGACTACCTGCGCCGCGCCTGGTTCGTGGTTCAGTGCCTGGCGCTGGCGCGCGAGTACCACAAGACGCACCGACCGGAGCACGCCCGACGGGCGGCGCTCATCCTCAACGTGTTCGCCCGGGCGTTCCCCCACATGGCCGCCATTCAGCAATGGCCCTATCAGCGGCGGCGGATCATGGAGCCCGTGCCGCCCTACGCCAGCGGCGGCCGCTGGGGCAGAAACGGCGCGAGCGAGGTGCCCCACTCCCTCCCCGAAGCCTATGACCTGATCTACGACAGCGGGGAGCTGGAGCGACTCTCCCGGGAAGAAGGCGTGGACGCGCGGCAGCGCATCAACGACTTCTTCCGGGGTACGGTGAGGCTCATATGGGCGTTCGAGCCGGAGCCGACCGGGATCCACCTCAATAACCTGGCGGAAGGCTATGTCTTCGGCATTATCAACATCGGGCGGCTCATCGGGGAGCCGGAGTTCGTTCACTGGGGCTACCGCTGGGTCGGCAACATCCTCCGCGACGGCTTCTGCTACGACGGCATGTGGCACGAATCCCCGAGCTACCACTACCACGTCGGCGGGATCCGCCGCATCATGCTCACCCTCAAGGGATACAGCGACCCGCCCGGCTACCGCAGCCCGAAAGACGGCCTCCGTCTCGACAACGTGGACCTCCAGCAGCAGATCCCCTTCCTGCAGAAGGCCGTGCGCGCGCCGGACGCCATCGCCTACCCCAACGGTCACATCTGCCCGGTTCACGACTCCTGGGCCAGCTCGCACCCGAGCCCCGTGCGCGAGCAGACCGTCTCCACGATCCTCCCCGGCTTCGGGCACGCATCCCTCGGCCGCAGCCGCGGGAAGGATCAGCTTCAGGCGCAGCTCCACTTCTCCGGCGGCTACGGCCACCAGCACTACGACAGCCTCAACTTCTCCCTCTTCGCCAAAGGCGCCGAGATGCTGAGCGACATCGGCTACACCCACTCCAAGCTCCGCGCCTGGGCGATCTCCACGGCAGGTCACAACACCGTGGTGATCGACCGCAAGAACCAGTCATCCCGCAACTCCGATGGCGACCTGCTGCTGTTCGTCCCCGACCTGGCCGGCCTCGCCGCCGTGGAAGCATGCGGCGAGCGCGCCTACCCCGAACTCGCCGAGACCTACCGCCGCCTCCTGCTCCTCGTGCCCGTCTCCGAGTCCGATGCCTACGTGGTGGACATCTTCCGCGTGAAGGGCGGCAGTACCCACGACTGGCTCCTCCACGGCAGTGCCAACGAAGAGATGACGGCAGAGTGCTCGCTGCCCCTGACGCCCTTCGCCGACACCCTCCTGGAGCCGGGAGAAGAGTGGAAAGAGCCGATTGGAGAATCCTCCACCTTCTCCCCCTACGGCGTGATCCGGGAGGCCCGCCGCGCGCAGACCGATGGTTCGTTCGACATGACCTTGCGCTATGCCGCCCCGGAGGGGCCCACGGCCGGAGCGGGCGTGCGTCTCCACTGGGTGGGGTCCGGGAACAGCGAGGTCTTCCTGGCGAAGTCGCCGCGCGTGCGGCCGGCGGAAGGGGACGACAACAAGGTCTATGACTTCTTGATGCCGCAGCTCGTGGTGCGCCGCCGCGGATCGTCGCCGCTGAGCAGCACCTTCGCGGCCGTTCACGAGCCCTTCGGCACCAAGTCGTTCATTGACGGGGTACGGGCGCTGCCGCTCGACCCGCCGGGGGAGTTCAGCGCGGCTCTGGAAGTGCGCTGCGGCGAGTTCACGGACACCGTCGTCAGCACGCTGGACGAGCCTCCCTACCCGCAGCGGCGGCTGCCCAATGGCGCCGTGGTGCGAGGGCGCCTGGTCATCCTGCGCGAGCGTGCGGGGCGCCCCGAGGCCGCCTGGATGTTGGACGGCATCGAAGCGGCGAAGGGCGGTCTTCGCGTCTCCCTGGATGCCCCACGCTACGAGGGCGCCATCGAGTCGGCCACCCGCCGGGAGGACGGCGCCCCTGAGGATGCCTTCATCACGTCCCCGCCGCTCCCGGTGGGTGAGGCGCTCAGCGGGCAGTGGATGGTCGTCACCCACGGGAACGGGTACACGCACGGCTACGAAGTGGCGCGTGTGGAGCGGCACGAGGGCAGGTCGGTGATCATCCTGCGCGACGACCACGGCTTGAGGATCGCTGAGGGGCAGACGCAGGAGTGCTACTTCCCCGGGCGCACGATCCCGGGGGTGAACCGGTTCCTGCTCATCGGCGCGAGTGCGCGGAGGTGGGAGAGCCCTTCCGGCGCCCGGTGATTCCGGTTCGCGGGAGTGATCTGTCGCGGTCAGCAGGGAGAGGGAGGCCGACCTGCCGGCCGGCACGCGCCAACCGCGCCGGACTCCTGGTGCCACAAGGCTGCGCCGGCGGTTGACGGGTCACCGTCCGCCTGCTAGAATGAGGGGTGACGGCGGTCTTGGGGGGGGGGAGTGAGGAGTGACGAATGGACCGCGTCCCCGATCCGGTGGCGCCGCCACCCGGGTCCCGCCACGCGTCGGTAGTGCGCTTCGCCGGGATGGTGCTGCTCCGCTGGGTGTTGTTCACGGTGATGGCGATGGCGGTCTGCGCGTGGCACCGGCAGGCCGTGAAAACGACCAACCCGCTGCTGTTCGCGGTTGAGCAAGGGGATCTTTCGGCCGTGCAGGCGCTCCTGGACCAGGGGGCGGACCCGGACGGCCTGCCGATGTCGCGCCAACCGGAAGGAGTGAGCCCCATCTCGGCGGCGGCCGCGAAGGGGCGGACCCCTCAGCCTCTCGCAGCAAGCGCGGGAGCAGGGCAACGAGGAGATCGTGCGGATGCTGGAGCGCGCGGGCGGGCGGTAGCAAGGGCTCGATGGCCGCCGCGCCGCACGCCGTGTGGGGGTCATCACAGGGGTTCTCCGCATGTGTCGTCGTAGAGATCCGGTTCATCCGCGAGCCAGTCGAACGCACCCCCGGCCGTCGCGACCGCCGCGATCTCGGTCCCGAGCACGTCGTCGCCAGTCGCCTTCCCGCTCACTCGGCAGCGCAGGCCCTCCTCCATGAGCAGGCGTGCAATCTGCGCCACCGAACGGCGCTCCTGGCGGGCGATCGTCTCCAGCGCCCGGTAGAGAGCCGGGTCCACGCGCACATTGACCTGCCTCAACGATGACGCGATGCTCATCTGCTTCGATCCTTCGCGGAGTCCAGACGACACCTTGGCTGTCTGTACAGAGTGTAGCAATGTGCTACGGCAGGCGTCAACCCGTTACTCCACGGGCACCGCGTCCCCACCGGCCAAGCGGCGCGTGCTGCCCGGCCCCTTCAGCCGGTCCCCGCCGCCCCACGAACCACCGCCAGCACCGCTTCCCCATACCGCTCCGTCTTGCGCGGGCCGATGCCGGGGACCGCCTGGAGCGCCTCGAGCGTGGCGGGGCGCGCGGCGGCGATGGCGCGCAGGGCGCTGTCGTGGAAGATGACGTAGGGCGGCATCCCCTCGCGAACGGACATCTCGCGGCGCCAGGCGCGCAGGCGCTCGAAGAGCGCCTGCTGCGCCGGGTCTTCCGCGTCGAACTCGGGTCCCGGCTCCGGTTCGGCCGCCGGCGCCGGGGCGGAGGCCGGCCGCGCGGGCGTCGGCAGGTCGGCGCGCACGTCCTCGGGGAGGTCACCCGCGGCCAGGGCCTGTCGCCCGACGGTCGTCAGACGCAGCACCGGGAACTCCCCCTCGTCGTCGCGTCTCAGGTAGCCGAGTTCGGTCAGGCGGTTCACCAGGCGCTCCAGCGTTGAGCGCGGCCAGGCTTGCAGCGCGCCGAACAGCGGGCACTCGTCGAGGCGCACCGCGGCGGCCACGGACCCCTTCAGGATGTTCACCAGGCCCTTGCGCCCCACCGCGAAGCGGAGCGAGCCGGCCACCTGCAGCGCCGCCATCCCTGGCGAGACGGCGAGCGCGGGAGCGGCCTCGGGCCGCGCGGCGGGCTCCGGGGCATCCGCCGCGGGCGAGGGCCGGCAGACGTCGCACATGGTGCCGCAGGCCCGCGCCCGCTCGCCGAAGACGCGGGCGATGAAGACGTGACGGCAGCGGCGGCTGCGGGCGTAGCCCACCATCTCGGCCACCCGCGCTTCCTGGCGCGCCTCGTAGGATTCGAGCAGGCTCTCGAGGTGCTGGCGCGCGCCCTCGGGGGCCCGGGGCAGCGCCAGGAGGGCATCCCGGCCGGAGGCGCGCGCCTCCAGCCAACCCGCGTCCCGCCACGCGAGGAGCTGGCCCTCCAGCGTGCCGGGCTGTGCTCCGGCGCGCTCGCACAGCTCGAGGGCATCGAGCGAGAGGCGCTGGCCCGGGCGCAGCCGGGCGCGGCGCACGAACTCGGCGAAGGCGGCGTCACCGCGCGCGGTGACGCAGAGGGAGAGCGTGCGGGGTAGGTCGGGGAATCGCTGCACGAGGCCGACGCGCTCCAGGAGAGCGAGGGCGACGCGAATCTCCGTCTCCTCCTTCCCGACGGCGCGCGCCAGGTCGTCGAAGAGGATCCGCCCGGGGCCGGGGCCACCCAGCAGCCCGCGCGCCGCGTGGTAGAGGTCGCGCAGCAGCTCGATGGAGACCGCCTCCTGGCGCATCCAGCGCGTCAACTGGCCGCGGTCGCCCGGGGTGAAGAGAAGGAGGCAGCGAGAAGGGAGTCCGTCGCGTCCGGCGCGGCCAGCCTCCTGCCAGTAGTTCTCCACCGACTTGGGGAGGTTGTAATGGAGGATGAGCCTGATGTCCGCCTTGTCAATCCCCATCCCGAAGGCGACGGTCGCGCACACCACGCGGGCCTGGTCGGACATGAAGGCGGTGTGGGCCGCCTCGCGCTCGGGGGTCTCCATCCCGGCGTGGTAGTGGATCGCGCTCACGCCCCGGCGGCGCAGCAGCCGCGCCAGTTCCTCGCAGCGGTCGCGGGCGCGGGCGTAGACGATGGCGGCGCCCCGCTCGGCGGGCACGATCTCCAGCACGCGGCGCAGCTTCTCCTCGTCGTTGCCGCAGGGGCGCACCTCCAGGCGTAGGTTGGGGCGAGCCACCCCGGCGCTCACCGTGGCGAGCTGCCGCCCGAGACGCGCCCCGATCTCCGCCTGCACCTGCAGGCTCGCCGTAGCGGTGAGCGCCAGCAGCCGGGGCTGCCCCAGCGCCTCCAGCGCCGGCCCGATGAAGAAGTAGTCGGGGCGGAAGTCGTGCCCCCAGAGCGAGATGCAGTGCGCCTCGTCAACGACGAAGATCGCCACGCCGGCGCGGCGCAGCGCGTGGACGAAGGGCCACTGGCGCAGCCGCTCCGGCGCGGCGTAGATCAGCCGGCAGCGCCCCGCCGCGATGTCGTACAGGGCCGCCTCGATCTCACTGGAGTCCACCGAGCTGTTGATGACGGCGGAGACCCGCGCCAGCTCCGGCGGGAGGTTGTCCCACTGGTCCCTCATCAGGGCGATGAGCGGCGAGATGACCACCACCACGCCCTCGGCGCGCAGGGCCGGGAGTTGGTAGCAGAGCGACTTCCCGCCCCCCGTCGGCAGAATCGCCAGCACATCCTGCCCGGCCAGCACCCGCCCGATGATCTCGCGCTGCCCCGGCGTGAACGCGGTGTGCCCGAAGACGTTCTGGAGGTCGGGGATGAGGGCGTCGGCGGAGAGGCCGGGGTCGGGGGTGATTGGGTGATTGGGTGATTGGGTGGTTGGGTGGTTGGGTGGTTCGTTCTCGTCCTCGTCGTCGTCCTCGGCCGGCGGGGATGGGACGATCCTCGGGCGTCTGGCTCGGGCGGTCTCCGTCCGGCCTGCCGCCTGCTCTTCCAGCAGCGAGCCGATCAAGGCGGCTTCCTCGGAGAGGCGGGCTTCGTGGGTGCGGCGCACCTCGGCGGCAGCGGACTCGTCACCGGCGGCGGCATACACGTCCGCCAGGAGGCGCAGGAAGGGCGCGGGCGCGGCGTAGGGGACGCCCTCGGGCACGTGCTCGCGGCGAATGGCAAGCGAGCGCTCGCAGCAGGCGCGCGCCTGGGGAACTTCGCTCCCCGCCAGGTGATAGGCGGCCAGCTTCTCCCAGGCCAGGGCGCTCTCCGCCTTCGACGACCGGAGCAGCTCCTGGCAGGCTTCGAAGGCGCCGGGACGGTCGTCCTCCGCCAGCAGGAGGTCCACGGTGACAGCGGCGGCCAGGGCACTCTCCGGGTGCGCGGCGCGCAGGGCACGGATGACCGCGGCCGCCTCGTCGCTCCGGCCCAGGCCGAGGAGGCACTGCCCCAGCCAGGCGCGATAGAGGATGCCCTCGGGCTGGTCGGCAGCCAACGCTTCCAGCAGCGGGCGGGCAGCCTCATGCTGCTCGTAGCGAAGGAGGTAGCTGGCCACGCGCTGGTGCACCCGGGGCGGGCAGGCGAGCACGTCGTCCACGTCGAAGCCGTGACAGTCCGGAACGAGCACGGGGCATACCTCCTCGGGACAGCCGGAGCGCCGAAAGGCGGCGGGCATCGTTGGCAGTGCTCCGGCGAAAGCATCAAACCAACCCGAGCTGCCGCCGGATGAGATCACAGAGGGTGTCCCTGATGTCGCTGTGTCGAGGGACCGGTGCCTTCCGCCCGTTGGCGGGATTGGCGAACACATCGTGCCGGCCGCCGTGCCGGGCGAGGACGCATCCGGCCTGCCTCCATTCGCGGATGAAGTCGCGTCGTTTCACACCGGCACGCCCAGCTCCTTCGTCTGCACCCCCGACGAAGGAAGGGCTTCGGACGCTTCCGCCACCATCAGGCGGTAGGCGTCCCGGATGTTCTCCTCCAGCTCCTCAAGGGTAGCTCCCTGGCTGAAGACCCCGGGCACCTCCTTCAGCCGGCCCACGTGCCACCCATCATCGCGCCAGTATTCCAGCGTGAAGTGCCGCAGCATCAGGCCCTCCCGTCGCCCCCATCATACCGCGACTGCGCCGGTGGTGCACAGCCCCCGCGCTTCTCATGGCCCCTCGTTCCGCAGCGGCCAGCGCCAGCCAAGCTGAGACTGCTCGCGGCGGATCGCAACTGCAGTCGGACGGTTCATCTCCAGGGCTTGTGCCGTAGCCCGGCCGATCGGTGTTCTCCCGACAATGTGTCCACCGCTGTATGTGAAGTGCTCGCCCCAGCGCGCACGGCGAGGGTTGTAGAGGGGCACGAGTTCACGTGTGTCTGGATCCCATGCCCGGCGCCGGGCGCCTTTGCGGAGCGAGCACGAGACGCAGACGAGTGCCAGATTCGCGGGCTCGGTCGGACCGTGCAGGGCCACAGGGATGACATGGTCAACGTGGAAGGCCGCCTCCTGGCCCTCCTGGGCCATTCCGCAGTACTTGCAACGTCCACCGGCCCGGCGCACCACCAGACGCTGCAAGTCGGCGCGGATGTGCCTGGATGACGGCATCACGGGCGCCGGGAGATCCGCCGGGCACGCGACCGCAGGAGGGACAGGAACTCGGCCAGGTCCACCAGCCCCTCTGCCTCGAGGCGCTCCGACTCCGTCAGCGGAGTGCCCTGATCCTGGCGGTCTAGAAGGTACTGCAGCCGGCGGTTCACGGCGTCCGGCAATCGGAACTCACCGATGCCCGGCGGCACCTCCACTTCGACAACAACTGATTGTGACATGGCTCCGTCCTCCGCTCTCGCCGGCCGCCGCACCAACCGCGACGGGTTGGCTCCCATCGCCCCCATTATACCGCGACTGCGCCGGTGACACAAGGCGACGACGGGCCTACATCCTCCGGTAGTCTACCGTCACCGCGAAGTCCGGCACCGGGTGAACCCCCACCACGAGCGCCCAGATCTGCCCCTGGAAGCTCCGGCTCAGGCCGTAGGCCACGTACACCTCGTCCGTGCCCAACACCCGGGCCACTTCCTCGGGTGGGAAGCGGCGCTCGCCGTCGCGCTCGCCCGGGAGATTCCGGCCCAGTGCCCGCCAGCGCAGGTCGGTGACGGGTAGGGGGCGGCCGCCGTCCACGGCCAGGCGCGCCTCGTACTTCCCGGAGTAGGTATCCAACTGGAAGAACGCATCCAAGCGGCGGGCGCGCACCAGGCAAAGGGAGCGCCGGTGCGCGGAAAGCACGGCATCCGCGCCCGGCTCGGCGTGGGCGTCCAGGAACGCCGCGCGCTCAGCCGGGGTGAGGTGACGGCTCAGGCGCGGGCGCGCCCGAATGAAGTCGGACACGCAGTCCTCGAGGTGCGGGGGCTGCGGGCGCGGGCGCAGCACCGGGAACTCCGTCACGTCGAACGCCTGCGCCACCTGGCCGCCGGGGTAGGTGATGTCGCCGAGGGTCAGCGTGGCGCGTTCTTTCACCGGGCGCACCCAGTGTCCTTCCTCATCCATGCCGGCGACGCAGACTCCGGACTGCATCCGGGTGACCGCCAGCAGTGTGATTCGACTCATCGCAGGTGGATCACCTCCAGGCCGCCGTGCCGCCGGATGACCGCCAGAGCCAGGAGACGACGGTGGCAGTGAGCGGCGTCATCTTCAGCGCAGAGGAGGCAGGGGCGCTCGTAGGGCTCCAGGACGCGCTCGGCCTGCGCCGCG
>JACQGM010000258.1 GCA_016199585.1 Armatimonadota bacterium | reverse complement strand
GCCCGGAACACACGAGGACGCTGCGCGAGCGGTATCCAGTGCTCGCCCCTAAAGCCAGCCACTACGAACGCCGCCCGGAACACACGAGGACACTGCGCGAGCGGTATCCAGTGCTCGCCCCTAAAGCAGCCACTACGAACGCCGCCCGGAACACACTATCCATTCCGCGAGGTCCATCAGCCGGCTCGCCTGCACACCAGCCGGCTGAAGCCAGTCACTACGAGCCCTAATCGGCCGACTTGGCGCAGCGGAAGCCGACTTCCGCGAGGCAGCTCTCCGGCGGGTAGTGCGGACGGCGGACGGGCGTTGCCTCCTCCGGCCGGCTGCGGAAGCTCCCGCCGCGGACCACTCGGTTTCCCGGCACCCCGGTATCCTCACGACCATCATCAGGATCGTAGAACGCCCCCCACTGGATCGGCTTGTAGCGCGTGTTAGTCCACTCCGCCGCGTTGCCGACCAGGTCGAGGCAGCCGTAGAGAGACGCGCTGCTGCCGAAGCTGCCCACGGGGGCGAGGCCGGAGTGCGGGTCGCCGGTCGCGACGTTGGCCCGCCCGGGAGTCCAGGAGGATCCCCAGGGATAGGTGAGGCCGCTCGCGCCGCGGGCGGCCTTCTCCCACTCCGCCTCGGTGGGGAGGCGCTTGCCGAGCGCCCGGGTGTAGGCGAGCGCCCCGTACCAGGAGACGCTCGTCACCGGCAGGCGATCCATGCCCGGCTTCGGCTGCCAGACGCCGTCCATCAGTTCGAGCTGCGGGTGTCCATCCAGCTTCAGGTAGTCACGGCCGGCCCGGTCGGCGGTGAGCTGCACGTGGTTCAGGAAGCGCGCGTACTGGGCGACGGTCACCTCCAGCTTGTCAATGAAGAAGGTGCCCAGAGATCCCCGGCAGGCGACGTTGTCGTCCGGGTTCCGCCGATCATCGCCGCTGCCCATGATGAAGGCACCACCGTCCACGCGCACCATCTCGCTGTCGTCGGTGAACGGCTCGCTCTCCAGGCGCAGCAGGCCGAGGGCGGGCGCACTCCCCCCGCGCTTGATCGGGATCGTCACCTCTCTGGAGTGGAATCCGACCCGCCGCAACTGGACGGTGTAATCGGTGGGCGCCGCGCTGGCGTCCAGATCTACATCGCAGGGGGTGATTCCCAGTGTCTTCCCCTCCAGGATCACCTGGGCGCCCTGGGGCTCCGTCTCGATGCGCACCTTCACGCGGACGGGACCGGTGACGGGCGGGGGACCGCCCGGCTCCGGCTTCAGCGATACCGTGCCAAGGTCCACGAGGGCCCCGGGAGCCAACGTCGCGTAGATCTGCTTGGGGAGGAACCCGGGCTTGCGCAGCTCGACCTCGCACTCGATGACGGCGCTCGCGGCGAGGGGCACCTCGATGGGCGTCTCGCCGCGCACCTTGCCCTCAACCCATACCTCGGCGCCGGCGGGATTGCTGTCCACCTTCAGCCTTGCCACGGCGGGCACGGGTATCTGCGGGACAGGGATCGGGGTAGGCGTTGGGGTCGGGGTCGGGATCGGAGCCGGCTCAGGATCGAGGGTGAGGAGCTCGAGCTGCGGCGTCTGGCCGGCTTGCACGGCCACCTGTGTCTGCTCGGGCAGGAAGCCCGGCTTGCGCGTCTCGATACGGTAGGTCCGGCCCGGCTCCAGCTCGATCTCGCAGTTGGTGCGCGCTCCGGTGTTCTGCCCATCCACCCAGACCTCGGCGCCGTCCGGCTGGCTCTGCACGGCCACCTTCACCTTCTGGGGCTGGGTTCCCGGGGGGATCAGCTCGATCATGGCACGGCCGGTGGTCTGGTAGTCGGGGATCTGCTGCTTGCCCTCGCGGTCGCCCCACTCGGCGACCTTCACCTGCACGTAGTTGGCGAGGCCGGGGAGGGTCAACTGGCCGCGGTCGCCGCGCGCGCCCTCCTTCATCCCCTCGATCAGGTAGAAGGTGAAAACGCCGTGCTCTTTGGCCGACCACTCGTAGGCGCGCTGGCCCTCGGAGCAGGCGAAGAGGATGCCGCTGCCGGAGAGTCCGGTCCGCCTGTCGTAGCCGGAGGCCGCCCGGATCACCACGCTCTTGAAGTCCCCGGTCATCTTGTTATCGGCGTCGCCGCGGCCGGCCTCGGGGTCGTTGCGGCAGGCGTCGAGGATGAAGATGGTCTGCAGCGCCCTCACCTTCTTCATCACGTCGCGCAGGGTGGCGAGGGAGATGGAAGTCATCTCGAGGAAGCGGATGCTGCGTGGATCGACGTTCACGGTGCCCAGGAAGTGCTGCTCTTGAGTGCTCTCCTTGCGGATGAAGCCATGACCGGAGAAGTAGAAGAGAAATGTATCCTCAGGCTGGATCCTCTCGGCGAGAGTCTCCAGCGCCGCCAGCACATTGAGGTTGGTGGGATAGTCGCCGGTGCCCTTCATGTCGCTGGTCATCACGCGCACGTTTCCGGCGGGGAACCCGGCGATGTTGGTCAGCGTATCGGCGAGCACCTTCACGTCGTTGAGGGTGAACTTCAGTCTGCTGATCTGCTCGTTCTCGTACGCCTCGACGCCCACAAGGAGCGCCCATTTCGTGCCGCCCGCCGCCCGAGCGCGCGGCTGGCAGGCAAGAAGGAGGAAGGCGGCCAGAATTGCGGCCATGGCTGTCGTTGCAGAGCCGCACGGCCTTCGGCTGCGTGTCGTGCCTGCGTTCATCGCGAACCTTCCCATTCCGACACTGAGACGAAAGGCAGTTCGATGGCGCCAACACTCTCCCTTCCACCCCCCGGTCGCGTCGCCTCTCGCGAGGGAGGGAGGACACGGCCGGGACACTAACGCCATCCCGGAATGTGAACCGACGTCGGCCGCCGGGAGCGGAGGATCCCCGGCCGGGGTGCGCCCGGGATGCCGCCCCGGAGCGCCGGAGGAGTCGACGCGGCAGGGGCGAAGGCCATGCTGCCGGTTTGCCGGACGGCGCGGCCACGCCCCTTGGTCAGCACCGGCTGCGCCGAACCGCGTGGCTGCGAGGGGATGCCGGGAGGGGCCGGGCCCCTCCCGCCGCAACACACCGGTACCGACAGCATTCGCGCATTCCCTGTCGGCCAGGTGGCGGATCGCGGCCGTTGGCTGCCCGCCGGCCTCCCGGCATCACCCCTCGTCGCCGCACCGCATGGCGGCGCCAGGTCGTCTAGAAGCGTCCGGTCGCGCCGAGGGTCAGGCGCAGCGAGCGCTCTTCCTCGCGAGACCAGTCCGCCATCCACAAGGAGGCATCGGCGCTGATCATCGGCGAGATCGCGTAGGAGCCGCCGATCAAGCCGTTGACAGTGGTGTCCTTCGCCTCGACCGAGTTCCCGGTGTTGTCGCGGCGGCTGTCGTATTGGCCGCTGAGGCCCTTCGCGACGCCGACGCCCAGGATCAAGCCGAGCGGCTTGGTGTCCGGATTGCCCAGGCGGAAAGTCTTCGTGCCCCAGAGCACCACTTTCGTCGCCTTGTCGCTGCCGGCCGCGTTGCTCGTGGCATCCATCTGGCCGGTGCTCGGGTTGTACATGGACGTCCGCGTCCAGTCCACGTTCATGTTCTGGTAGGCGAGCTGCACGGCGAAGTCGCTGGGCAGCGCCATGGTGCTATGCACCTCGAACATGTTGCCGTCACCTTCGAAAGTGCGGTAGAGTCCGGGAGCGGCTCCCCCGCCGGGGCCGGGCGTCTGGTCCCACCGGTAGTCAACGTCCCAGGAGAGGGGGTTGTACCAGCCGCCGATGGCGATCTGGTCCGTCACCTGGTAGTCCACCATCGCCATGGGCTTGACTTTGCTGTTGAACTGCACGCCCACGTAGTTGGCGTCTTCCGGGAGGTCCTCGCGGCCCCAGGACGCGACGGCCACGCCCACGCTGAGCTTCTTGCCCGGCTCGGGCGTTACCTCGTCTACTGAGCGAGCGGACGGCAGCGGCGTGAAGGGCGTGGCGAACGCGCGGCTGGCGGACAGCAGCAGAGCCACACCCACGAGTGCGGGTACGATGTACCGCATGGTTGTTCCTTGCTCCTTTCCGGGTTGCACCACCCCGGTCACCAGTTCTCTGCGGGCGGTGCGGTGGTATGCGGCATACGATAGGATAGGCGGCAGTCCCCCCTTTCCCTGGCGGCGAGCCCTGGCCGGCACTCCCGGTTCCAACGGCGGCATTCTCGCCGCTCGCCGGACTGCCGGGCGCCTGGCACGGACACGCGGCCCGGCCTGTTAGACGCACGGGTGCGGGCATTGTTCACTCTGCGACCCGGCCTTGGCACGGATCCGGGAATCTCTCTGCCAGGTACGCCCGCCTCACCGGCGCCACGAAACCGCCGGGCGATGATCCGACGACACCAGCGCGCTGACGGTCGAAGGACGCTCACCCGGTGGGGACTGCCAGGGGCGGACGAACGCACCCCCGTGCCTGATATGCCAACACAGTATACCACACGCGCGCGGGTCGGGCGCAAGTAGAAAAGATATTTGGATGATCGGCGCGCTGGCGTCCCGACGCCGGGCGAACGTCAGCGCGTGCTTCGCCTCGTCCGGCGCGTCGCCGGGCGCCTCCCCTGTCACACATCGAAGACCACCGTGGCCTCGAGGCCCTCCGGGGTGCGTGCCACCCGCAGGTCGTAGTAGGTGGCCGCCTTGACCGCGTGGGTGGCCGTGAGCGACGGGTCCGGGTAGGCCAGGGCGCGGATGCCGGCCGCGGGCGAGGAGACGGCGAACTCGAAGTCGGTGTAGACCTCGCGGTTGACCTCCTGCTGGAAGATGACCTCGTTCAGGAAGTCCACCAGGAGGCCCTCCGCGTCGGATGTCGGGGCGACCGCCAGCGGCCGCGGCGCCACACCCGCCACCCGGTGCGCGTCGAGCGTCTCGCTGCCGACCGTCGCCGCAGCCAGGCCGAGCGCCGCGGCGCGCAGCAGGTCCGGCAGGTCGCGCCCCCAGACTCTCAGCGCGATGTCGGCCGTGTGTGGAACGAACTGGAATTGGGCCATTGGCAGTCCTACGTTTGGGGTGTCTCCGGCAGGTCGCCCGGCCCACCCGCGCGCACCTGCCTCGCCCGTCTGCGTCTGTTCGTAGTAGCTGGCTTTCGCCGGCTGAAGCCAGCTACTACGAGCGTCTTGTTCCCTTACGGGTCCTATTCCGTGCCCACGGTGCGGCCACCTGCTGTGCTGCCGCGCGGGCTGGCGCGATGGCGCAGGGAGACCTGACACCCACGGCGAAAGCAGAGCGCGGAGTCGCGCGCTGCCGCCCCCGGCGGGCCGCGCTCTGTGTCGAGGAGAGGTCTGCCATGACACCGATTGATTACGCCGTCGTCGTCGTCTACCTGGCCATCGTGGCCGCCGTCGGGTTCGTGGTGCGGGGCCGCATCCACGGGTTGGAGGACTACTTCGCCGGCGGGCGCCGGCTCCCCTGGTGGCTGGCCGCCGTCTCACACCACATCTCCGGCTACAGCGCCTTCGCCTTCGTGGGCTTCGCCAGCGTCGCCTACCGACAGGGTTTCAGTATCTGGACGCTCTTCGCGCTCCCCTGCTTCGTGGCGATGATGATCGGCGCCTTCGTCTGGGCGCCGCGCTGGGTGCGCCTGAAGGTGCTCACCCCCGTGGAGTACCTCGAGCGGCGCTTCAACCTGGCGGTACACCAGCTCATCGCCTGGAGCGGCATCGCCGTGAAGTTCGTGGACGAGGGCCTGAAGCTGTACTCCCTCGGGATCGTAGTGGCGGCGTGCTCGGGCGTGCCGCTCAACGCCGCCATCGTCGGCTGCGGCATCGTGGCCGTGCTCTACATCATGATCGGCGGTCTCTGGGCCGAGGTGATCACCGACTTCGCGCAGTTCCTCGTCCAGCTCGCCATCACCGTGGTGATGGCCCTGGCCGCCCTGAGCGCCGTGGGCGGATGGGGCGGCCTGTGGGCGTCCATGCCCCCGGAGGGCCGCACCCTTTTCAACGCGGACTACAACCTGCGGTACATCCTCATCTACATGGTCGTGGTGACCCTCAGCTACAACGGCGGCACCTGGGGGCTGGCGCAGCGCTTCTACTCCATCGGCAAGCCGGAGGACGCCAAGAAGGCGGCGCTCCTCTCGGCGGCGCTCTACCTCCTCTACCCGATCATCATCTACATCCCGGTGTGGGCCGCGCCGGCGGTGCTCGGCACGGTGGAGAAGCCGGAAGAGGCCTACGCCCTGATGGCGCAGCACTTCCTGCCGGCGATCATGCCCGGGCTGCTCGGGCTCTTCCTCGCCGGCATGGCGGCGGCCACCATGTCCATGGTGGACTCCGACATCAACGCCCTCGCCGCGGTCTTCACGAAGGACATCTACCAGCGCATCCTCAAGCCGGGGGCCAGCGAGCGCGCCCTGATGCGCGTCGGGCTCGTGGCGACCGCCGTGCTGGGCGCCATCACCATCGGCACCGGCCTGCTCACCCCGCGGCTGGGCGGCGCGTTCAACGCGATGATGGACTGGTACGCGGGCATCCTCCCGCCCGTGGCGGTGCCCCTCCTCTTCGGCATGCTGAACCGGCGCACGAGCAGTCGCGGCGCCCTGGCGGCGTGCCTGGCGGGCTTCGCCACGTTCGGGGTGCTGCGCTACGTCACGGTCTCGGTGCTCGGCCTCGGCAAGGCCCTCTCCTGGACGATCTTCACCGGCGGCGAGCTGCTGGTGATCTTCACCATCTTCTTCGCCGAGGGCTATCTCTTCAAGATGCCACCGAAGGAGGCGGAGCGCGCCGCCGCCGTGCTGGCGCAGGTGGCGCCCGAGGGCGAGTAGATCGGGCAGGTGGTGGCGGTTCGTAGCGGCACCGCTCCGCCCGGCTGCGCCGAAGGAAAGGAGTCTGCGGATGAAGTCCGCCGGGATCGCGCGCTGGCTGGCCGCGGGGGCCGTGACGGCTGTGGCGCTCGCTGCGGGGGCCACCGGCCGGGGACCAACTCATCCGGCCGACGCTCGGGCGGCAGCAACGGCGACCGAGAAGCCTGCGCCGCCGAGGGATCATCCCGAGGGGTTTGGCGCCATCGCCAGGGGCGGCGAAGGAGGCTGCGTCCTGCTGGTCACGACGCTGAGTGACGGCGGCCCCGGATCCCTCCGCGAGGCGCTCTCGGCGCAGGGTCCCCGCATCGTCCGATTCGCCGTGGCGGGCACGATCGCCCTTCAGAGCCGTCTTCTGGTTACGAGCGGCCGCGTGACCATAGACGGCGCCAGCGCCCCGGGCAAGGGCATCACGCTCCTCAACCACGGCATCCAGTTCCGTGGGGACTGCGACGACATCATCGTCCGCGACCTGCGCATCCGCGTTCTGACCGGGGGCGCCGAGGGCGACGCTCTCCTCTTCTGGGGGAATGATGGCGCCACGGTGGAGCGCGTCCTTGTTGATCACTGCTCCCTGATGTGGGCCACGGACGAGGTGTTCAACACCTGGGGGCGGGTGAGGGATCTGACCTGCCAGTGGAGCATCATCGCGGAGGCGCAGCTCCCGCACAGCAAGGCCTGGCTCTCCGGCGTCGGCTCCGACCGGATATCCATCCACCACTGCCTCTTCGCCCAGAACGCCGACCGCGTCCCAAAGCTGGAAGGGGGCGTCTACGACGTGGTGAACAACGTCTTCTACAACTGGAGCAACAACAACGCGGCGAAGCTCGAGGCGGGAGCGAAGGTGAACCTGGTCGGCAACTCCTTCATCCCCGGGCCGCAGTCGGCGCCATCGAAGGGGTGTGTCTTCCCCGCCGGGGCGGAGAGGGGCACGAAGGTCTACCTGGCCGGCAACGTCGGCCCCTTCACGCCCACCGGCAGGGAGCCACAATGGCCCAACGTCACCGCGTACGACCGGGTGGGTGGCGCGTGGGTGGAACACCGGCCGGCGCCGGAAGTCTTCCGGAGCGAGCGGCCCTTCGTGGCCCCCGCCATCGTCGCGCAGCCGGCGAGCGCCGCCTACGACCTGGTCCTGGAGCGGGCGGGGGCGCGAGTGCGCGACGCGGACGATGCGCGCGTGGTGGAGGACGTCCGCCGTCGGGCGGGGCGCGTTGGGAAGGGCCGGGCCGTAGCCAGCGCGCCCGGCTCCAGGATGGGCATCGGATGGTCGCCGTGACTACGCACGTGCCGCTGCTTGCAAAGCGCATCCCCGATGGCCTCGAAGTTGAGCGTGCCGGGAGCAGCAGCCGAGTAGTCACCCGGTCGTCTGGTGGACACATCCTCGCTACTCCAGGAGGAGGTCTCGGAGGGCACATCTCTGCCGAAGGGAGTCGTCCTCGCACTTCTCCGCACACCCGGTTCTTGTGAACACTCCCTCTCTCCTGGTAGTTGTGAGGGTCTATGTGGGAATTTGCCTGCGGTACAAGCGGGCCGAGACAGAGCGACGGCCCCTACGTCGGATCCCAACGGTAGGTAGGGTCGCTGCGCCGTCCGCGACCGGATCCAGCGGTTCAGGTCATCCGACGGGGTTTTCCACACAAACCCT
Source organism: Armatimonadota bacterium (assembly GCA_016199585.1). GTDB lineage: Bacteria > Armatimonadota > JAAZEB01 > JAAZEB01 > JAAZEB01 > JACQGM01. The sequence continues at coordinate 550 of JACQGM010000258.1, read as the reverse complement.
CACACTACCCTTCTGGCCAGGGCGAGAGCATTTAATTCGTGAGCGAATGAACGCGGCATGTGCGGCGCGTGTCCGAGGAGAGTACTACGTCCTTGGCCTGTCGAGGAGGCGCTCATTGCGCGTTCTGGATCTCGTCCCACTCTGCAACGCATTGCAGGGTCCGTCTGCCGCTGCGGTATCGTCTGAAGCTGCCGGTGCGTCCATCTCGTCGGCATTGAGTGTGCTGATAGCGCCATCGCCCGCCGAAGACCGGGTGTCAGGCTTGGTGAACGGTGCCGAGCTGCCGCTGCCAAGGGGTGTTGCTGCGTGGCTAGCCCCCCGGGCGGCGACGTCGTGGGCCCGGCAGAACGGGATGCGCGGCGGTGCGCTTTGGTGTCCACCGGTTGCAAGGAACGGGATCGGTGCGCCCCCGTGGGATGATCGCGGCGGGACGGGCGTCGAGAAGAAGCGGGGGTGGATGCACGTTGCCTGCACGACCGCGCTCACCTTCTACGCCTTTCACACCCGGCGCGGCAAGGTGGCGACCGACGAGATGGGCATCCTGCCGGGG
>JACQGM010000257.1 GCA_016199585.1 Armatimonadota bacterium | reverse complement strand
CGCCCCGGGCGTGAAGGCGCTGACGCGCTTCTTCACCGCTCTCGAAGGCATCCCCGGCGTGCGGGGCAACTTCCCGGTCAACGACCCGAACCGCACCGTCGGCGCCGCCTACGTGCAGAGGATCATCCTCAGCGAAGAGATCGTGGAGCGCGTGCCCAACACCGTGATCGCCGAAGCGATCCGCGCCGAAGGGGCGCGCTGCAGCCCGGGGGGCTATCCCTGCCATCACCTCAGCCCCTTCTGGAACGAGTGCGACGTCTACGGCGACGGCAAGCCTAGCCGCATCGCCTTCTCCAAGCGCGACGTGCGCCAGGGCCCCGGCGATTGCCCGGTCGCCGAGAAGATCAACACGCGCCTGCTCTCGGTGCCGCGCATGATCCAATATGACGAGGAGTACGTGGATCAACTGGCGACGGCCTACCGGAAGGCGCTCACCAACCTCGACCAGCTCGAGGGGCGCACCGCCAGTGAGAGCATCACCCAGACGCGCACCATTGTTTCATGAGCCGCCAAGACAGCGGACGAGGCAGGTGAAGAAAGGTGAAAGGAGCAAGCTATGGCTCGACTTCGTTTCGGAGTGATCGGTGTGGGAGGGCGCGGGATCCACAACGCGCGCGCCGTGGCCGCACGGCCAGACGTAGACCTGGTGGGCGTGTGCGATATCCGCCCCGACCGGCTGGAGCTGTGCGCGAAGGAAGAGATCAGCAGCCGCGGCTTCAGCGACTACCACAAGCTGCTGGACGAGGGCCTGGACGCGGTGTGCATCAACACCGACAACAACGTTCACGCCGAGATGACCCTGGCCGCCGCGGCGCGCGGCTGCCACATCTACTGTGAGAAGCCGATCGCGACCTCGGTGGCGGATGCCGAGGCGATGGTCCGCGCCTGCAAGGAGAAGAACCTCGCCACCGTGGTCAACCTCAGCATGCGCCGCGGGCCGGCCCATGCCCAACTCCGCGACATGATCCGCAAGGGCGTCTTCGGAAAGCTCCTCGCCGTCGGCGCCACCCACCCCAAGATCTCCGGCCTGATGCGCAACGGCGGCGGCCACAAGGCGAGCCGCGACAACGCCACCTGGGGCACGCTGCTCCTCCACGACGGCGTCCACATCTCCGAGTGGCTGCGCTTCATGGGCGGCGAGGTGGAGAGCGTCTACGCGCGCACCGTCACCACGGCCGACGACCCGGACAACGAGGAGCTGGTGTCGGCCGTCACCACGCACGCCGGCGGGGTGATGGGCACCCTCTCCTACTTCACCGCGCCCTTCATGCCCCAGCGCCAGTACGTGGTCGGCACGGATGCGAGCGGCTGGCCGGGGCGGGACGCGCAGGGGCGCGCATGCATCGTGGTGACGCGGGACGGGAAAGAGGAGAAGCACGTTCCGGTGGAGACGCCCGCGCTCACCGGCGACGCCGGGGCGGTGGACGAGTTCATCCGCGCCATCCGCGAGGGGTTCACCCCCTACGCGACGATGGAAGACGGCCTCGCCGGCCAGCGCATCGTGGACGCCATTCGCCGCTCGGCGCGCGAGGGCCGGGTGATCTCGCTGGTGTGAGCCGGCCGCGCGAACGGGGGGTGTGGGAGTATGGGAGTGTGGGAGTGTGGACGTATGGGTGTAATCGCTTCTGACTTCCACACCCCCACACTCCCATACTCCCATACTCCCCCTACCCAAGCGCCTCAATCCGCACCCGGATCGCCTCCGGCACGCCGAACACATCCGTCAGGAGGGTGGCCGGGAGCACCGGCACGCGCCCGGCCGCGCAGAGAGACGCGCACCGCGTTCGCCTTCTGGTCCCAGCGGAACTTGTTTACCCCGGCGGCGCACGGAACACCGCCGGCCTTTGCGAACCCGCTCCCCTATTCGCCGCCCGAGAGGGAGGCCCTTCGGTGGCAGCGCGAGGCAATCCGGTGGCCACGCGGGCGTGACACCGATGAGGGGTGCCCCCTGAGTGGAGGCGCCCCTCGTGAGAGCCGCGTGGGCGCGCGACGACCACGGCGTCAGGGCGAGGTCGTGTGGATGACCACCGGCGCGCTTCGCAGCCACCCACTCCACGCGCCACCCGAGGGCCTCGGCGGCGCGGCGCACCGGCACCCACCACCCGGGGGCGTTCGCCGGCCGGGAGAGCTTCGTCCACCAGCCGTAGTCACGCTGCTCCGCGCCCAGCTCCTTCGCCGAGAGGACGCGCTCGCCAAGGCGCACCTGTGGTGGCCCGGGCGAGAGGTCCACGCGGGCGCCGAGGGGGCGCAGTGTTTCGACGGGGATCCAGAAGCGATCGCCGTCGCGCCGAGGCCGGCCCACGTGTCGGCGCGTACTTGCTGCGACCACCACCGCCGATCCGGGGGCCGAGATCCGTCCAGGCCGACTTGGTGGGGTTACCCCGAGTGGATTCTCGTTGGCGAGGAACTCACCGGTGACCGCATCCACCATCACCCCGAACGAGAGCGTCGGCTGAGTCGGGTCAGGGAACTGACGAAGCCACCATCCAAGCCACTGGAAGCCGGTCGGTGACTCAAAGAGTTGGAGCACGCTCTCCTCGAACGGCACCTGCGCCGGGTCGTAGGCAGCGAACGGCGCCGCGGCCAGCATCGCCTGCTGAAGGGTGATCTGCGGAACGGTCGGGCCGGTGATACGGTTGAGAGGAACGGTGTAGGTCAGCACTCGCCCCGCTCCCGAATCCACGGTGACAGACAACCCCCAGGGCTCGACCGCTCCTCACGCATTCAGCACTCGCTGCCAAAGGAAGAAGAACCCCCCGTATCCAGCGACATACCGATCCGGTATGGGGAGCCACTGCTGTTGGTCGAGGCCCGGGTAGTGTGCCCGCGCGAAGTCTTGCGCGATGGCCCGGCACTCCGCCATGGTCAGGCCCAACGGCTCCGCCGGCGTCGGGTAGTCCAGCGCCATGGACAGAACCATCCCATCCGTCGCTCGCACCACGCACGAACCGCACCAAGTGCCGGTCGCCACGCTGGCATCGTAGTGCCAACCATCGTAGCTGACTGGGCCATCGTCGTACGGCCCCTGCACGGTGACCGTCAGACCGGGCTCACCGCAGAACTGGCGTACGGCGTCAGCGGCCTGCTCCGGAGTGATCGGCGCCTGGGCCGACGCGGCCCCTACACTGGCGACCACGATACTGATGAACAACGCCACGAAACGCATGTTACTCGCCTCCTCGTCGGGTCCGTTCAGGGGTTAGTTCCGCTAGACGCCGGCTTGATCTTGACGCCTTTCCCCCGCTCGTTGATGCTGTGCTCATAGGCCACTCCGTCTTTGAGCACCCACACCCTGAGGTTGTTCAGGCCCTTGCGTTGAGCTGACCCTCCCCCGATCAGCCTTCCGGCACTCTTAAACGCGGCAGCTACGTCACCCTCTTCCACGCAGAGAACGCGCCAGAACTGGTCCAACCACTCCTCGGCGCCGAGCTCTGCAGTCTCGCCGTTCACCTGGGTGTGCGGGTAGATGAAATCCGAGAAACCTACTGCTGCCTTTGCCCCTTTCTCTACCGCCCCGCGCGTCGGCGAGCCCCAGATGGCGTTATCGTACGCGGTCCGGCAGCCTGCGAATACCGCCAGACGCACCTTGTTGAAGGCGCCATCGGGCTGGTCCTCCATGACCGCGATTCGGTCTGCAGGCACTCCGAACTCCTGCAGCAGCCTGTTGGCGCCGTCACGGCGATGCACCAAGTAACTCCACAGAGCGGTGGTGTGCGACCAGAACTGTTGATACTGTCGAAAGGCCACGGGGATGGCCTCGCCGCCGTGGCCAAACACATAGAACAGGGTCGCCTGCTTCAGCCGATCGAGGGCCTGAGACGCCGTGGCGCCGGTTTGTGCCTCGGCAGAGTAGAAAGTCTTGCTCACGCCTGGAGAACGCTGGTAGTCCCGCGCGGTGGTGGCATGCGGAGTGGTGCCGGCTGGCGGCGGGCTCGGGAAGTTGGTGAAGTCGCAATTCACCGCCAGGGGGTGCTCTGGCTCCTTGTTCCGCTGCAGCGCCCACAACTGGCGGTGTCCCTTGTCGCACCCGGCGTCGTTGTCACGAGCGGCGGCCAGGTAGCAGTAGCGGCCGGGCTCCTGGATGCTCAACTGGTAGGTGAGATCGTTCCACACCGGATCAGGGGCGCCCGGGGAGTTGGTGACCACCCCGGCCGCCACTGGGCCGGCGAGCAACTCGAGGTTCGGCTCGTAGATACGCACCTGCGCTGCCGATGCGTCGGTGCGCGGCGCAGATGTGTCCGTCAGGCGGTAGCCAAACAGAACGGTGTGCAGTCCGGTTTCCGCGTTGTACTCGACCCCTTGCCAGCGTGTCTCGTCCACCGCCAAACCCGAAGACTTGTCCTGGTCCCTGTCGCCCTCCAAATACCCGTCCCACACCTCCCACCTGAAGAGGTAGACGCCGCGCGGCACCACCGGCGGGCCTTCCGGGTCGTCGGGCGCGCCGTCCCATTGGAAGGTGATGGTGGTCGGCCCCGGGCCGACGACGACGCCGTCCTGCTGGAGGGTGTGCACCGGCTGCTGCTCGGAGTCGAAGATGGAGAGGCGCACGTGCTGCGCGCCTCGGTAGGCCGAGGTGACCGTCACCGACACCGGCACGGTGGTCATCGTGTCGGGATCCCACAGGATAGGCGCCGGATTGGCCGGCGTGGTGCCGGTGATCAGGAGGTTCTGCACGTCCACGGTAATGCTCTTCGGCCCCAGCGTCTGCGGGTTGTTGCCATCCAGGTCGCGCCATTGCAGTGTCACCTGGATCGTGTACGACCCGTTGTGCCCCCCGATACACTCCGGCCACGGGTGGTTGAGGTAGACCATGAGAGGCGCCCCCTCGAGGGTCGGGTCGGGGTCGCCGCAGGCCTGCCGCCACCCGTCCACCGACATGCCGCCGGTGCCGTCCGTGTCATCGGCGATGTGCCCCGCCACCTCGTGGATGGTCATGCTCGTCACCCACGCGTAGCCGCAATCCACCGGCCGATGGAAGCGCACGCGGACTTCGGGGGCGATCACCTGCCCGCCGGCGACGGTGCCGCCGTAGGCACACGCCATCGTCGGCGGGGTCGTCGTGAAGTCGGTGGGCCAATCCACGTGGATGTCGAAATCGCCCTCGGCCGGGAGGGCGTCCGCCGGGAGGGATGCTCCGAGGAGCAGCCCGGCGATCAGCAGAAACGCCGCAGGGAGCCGCGAGAAAGAAGGCGACGGCCACCTCCGGGGCCGCCGAGACACAGGAGAACGCGCTACTCTACAACGTGCTGCAGAGTAGCAGATTCGGAGAACACCCACACGCCCATACCACGCTCCCCCCCCCACTGCCAGACAGAAGGAAACATCGTTCCGCTCCTCTCTGCCGGCTCACGCGAGTCGGCACGGGGGTATGACGCGCGGCGCGCCCGGAAAAGGGGACGGGGAAGAGCCGCCACCGTGACCGGGGCGCCGGGGTCGGCTGCGCACGAGACCATCCGAGTGTACCACAAGCGGGCGCGGGTTTCAATAGCGGATTTGCCCTTCTACACCCCCACACTCCCACACCCCCGCACTGGCACAGAGCCTGCACCCGCGCGCGGCATGGAAGAGCACGCCGGTCCCGACTGCCTGCCGAAGGAGCCGTTCGATATCCACGCAGTGTTCCGGCGGCTGCGCCGCGTCTGTGCCGCTCTGCCGAAGGCGGCGCTCTTCGAGCTGCGCGACCGGGGCCGCCGCACGCCGTTCGAGCAACTCGTGGCCGCGGTGATCAGCGTGCGCACGCGCGACGAGACGACGCTGCCGGTGGCGGAGGCGCTCTTCGCGCGGGCGCGCACGCCGGAGGAGGTGCTGAACCTCTCCCCGGAGGAGCTGGAGCGGCTCCTGGCGCCGGCCGCATTCTCCGAAGCGAAGGCGCGCCAGATCCGCGCGGCGAGCGCCCTCATCCTGGAGCGATGGAACGGCGCGCTGCCGGCCGATGCCGACGCGCTCCGGTCGCTGCCCGGCGTCGGCCCGAAGGTAGCCGGGCTCGTGCTCGCCCTCGGCTTCGGCGTGCCCGCGATCGCCGTAGACGTTCACGTCCACCGGATCACCAACCGCTGGGGCTACGTGTCCACGCGCACCCCGGAGCAGACCCGGGCGGAGCTGTACGAGCGGCTGCCGCGCGCCTACTGGGTGGAGATCAACGAGCGCCTGGTGCCGTTCGGGAAGTTCGTCTGCACCGGCCGCCGCCCGAAGTGCAGCACGTGCGCGCTCCTCTCGCAGTGCCGTCAGGTGGGTGTGACGGACCACGGTTAGGCACGCGGGGCGGATGATAGAGCCTCCGGCGCGGGGTGGAGCCCGCGCCCTGCGTCGGGAGGCGGCCGGTGTGCCGGGCGGCGCGGCTACTCCCCGGCTCCGCCGCTCTGCCCCCCCACGGCCCTCTCGCCGCTCCGCAACGGTGGTTGGCCGCGGCGCTTCTCGGCGTACATGAGCGCATCCGCGCGCTCCACCAGTCGCGTGTATCCCTGCGTGCTATCCGCCAGCCCGATACTGAGAGCCACGCCGTTGTCCAGGACCCCCGCGATGACAGCGGCGCGGGCCGCCCGGCGGATGCGCTCCGCCACGACGGCGGCGCCCCTCAGGTCGGTGTTGGGCATGACGATCGCGAACTCGTCGCCGCCGTATCGGACGACAATGTCGCTCGACCGCCCTTCCTGCAGGATGCCCCCGACCACCTGCAGCACCCGGTCGCCGGTGACGTGCCCGAAGCGGTCGTTGATCTGCTTGAAGCCGTCAATGTCAATCATGGCGACAGTGAGGGGGTGTCCGTAGCGGCGCGCCCGCTCCACCTCCCGAGCGTAGGCCTCCTCGAAGTGCCGGCGGTTGTAGAGGCCGGTCAGTGCGTCGCGGATGGCGCGTTCCCGCACCTGAGCGTGCAGTTGGGCGTTGCGCACGGCCATGCCGATCACGTCGCCGATCGAGGCCAGGTTCTGCACCTCTCGCCGCGTGAAGGCCCGATAGGTCCGGCTCACCAGGTACATCAGACCGAGCACGCTCTCCCCGTATCGGATCGGCACGCGGACCGAGGCGTAGACGCGGTCGCCGCCGCGGTGCCGGTGCGGCTTCTCGAGCAGCACCAGGGCTTCCGGCTCCGCGAGCGCGTCAGCGCCGCCGGAACGCATCTGCGCCAGTCCCTCCAGGAAGTCGGCGGCCAGACCGCGGTTGGCGGCCAACGCGCTCTCACCCGTTTCAGACAGGAGGAAGACGGCGCCGGCATCCAGCTTCAGCAGGTCGAGGGTCTTCTTCAGGCAGTCGGCGAGGACCGCGGAGATGTCGAGCGAGCGGCTCGCCGTCATGGCGATGGCGTTCAGCACGGCCAGCTCTTCGCTGCGGCGCTCGAGCTGCTCATGGTGGCGGTGGTGGGCCTGGAGCGCGCCGCCCCCCGCCCGGAGGCCGAGCCAGGCTGCGAGCACGCCCATGACGAGGTAGCCCAGAGTCGCGGCTCCGGCGATGAAACCCGGGGCCGCGACGACCCCGGCCACGCCGAGCGCCGTCAGCACCTGCCTCACACCCGGCCGCCACCTACCTCCCGCACTCATCCCACTCTCCCTGCCACCCGCGCCTGGCCCGGCTGACCATGCCTACCATCCTATTAGACGGGGAGCGCAAGTTTCCTGTTGCAACTACAACGTGGGCGCGCACGGACCGATCAGGTCCTGGAGAGGGGTCTGCTGCTGGAGGCGCGCGGCGGCTTCCTCAGCGAGGGTGCGGAAGGGCCCGAGGGCGAGATCGGCCACCTCGCGCCCCGTCTCACGGACGCGGGCGCGCGTCTCTCTGCCGCGGCGGGGTGCCAGCAGCAGCCCCGCCGCACTGCCCAGGAGAATGCCGATCGCGAACCCGATGCGCTTCACCCCTCACCTCCGACCCCGCCGGAGGATACCCGCAGGCGCCCGCGCGGAAACGGGGTGCCGTGCCCGGCGCTCAGGCGGCGCGGGGGCGAGAGCGACGGCGTGGAGAGGACATCCGCACGCGCGGGAGCCCCCGGCCATCTGACCGGGGGCTCCCTGGTTGGCTCCATCCGCCGGCATCGTCATCCGGCGGCGTCACGAGGGGGGCCAGCCGCCGCTAGCCGCCCTGAACGTGACCCTGGATGTGCGGGGGCAGTTGCTGCACCGGCTGAGCCGTCACCTCCTGGCAGTCCCAGGAGCTGCGTGTGCCCGTCAGGCCGACAAGTCCCAGTTGCGGCGAATCCACCGTGACGCCGAAGACAAACCGGCGGCACTGGATGCCGGTGTTCCGCTCCGGCGCCGGCACGAACCCGACCTTGGCGTTGCCGTTGGCCGGCGCGTCCGTCGGGCGGATGCCCTCATAGTCAGCGAACAGCGTACTCTGGGCGTTCGGGTCCGTCACGGCCGGGAACGCCAAGCTGTTGGTGAGCACCGGCGCGATCGGCGTATAGCCGATGGGGAACTGGTTCGTCGGCGGGAAGAGCTCCGCTGCCACGGCATTGCCGGATGCCTCAATGGTCCACACGGCGGTCACACCCACGTAGCGGGTCGAGAACCGGCTCACGCGGAACTGGGCGAAGAGCCCACCACCCACATTCACCACCGTGGCGTTCGTCTCGAACTCCCACAACCCGTTGTTCGGATTGTAGCGCATGACCGGCAGGACGGTGCCGACCGGCAGCGTCACCGGCAGCGGCAGGAGGATCGTCGGCTCGCGGCCCGCCGGGAAGGTGAGGCCGGTCGGCTGGAGGTCAACCGCCGCCAGCGGCATCGCCACGGTGCGAACTTGCCGGGTCGTGGTGGCCGCCACCCTCGGAACACTGACGGGGGCTGCCGTCGTGCCGGCGGCTGCGCCGGATATGGCGGCGGGGAGGCCGGCGCCGATCACTGGGGTCACCGTGATCTCAGTGGTCGTCGCCACTGCGCCGGAGGGGAACTCCACCCGAACGGTGCCCAACGAGGCCCCTGGGACCTGGGGGTTCACAACCGGAGCGGTGATCGTCGCGCCGGCCGGACCCACGAACGCGGACGCGGATGTCGGGTTCAGGACCGCGACCAGATCCGCCAGCGGCAGGTTGGCCGGAACGACGACGATGTCCGGCGTGGCTGCGCCGGCGCGGCTGACGAAGGCGGCACCGAAGCCGGGCGCGTTGGCGCGCAGCCGCAGCGTCACCGGGCTGCCGGTTCTCACCTGCACGCCTTCGATCACGAATCGGCCGGCGGGGTCGGTGGTGAAGGTCTCCTGCCCGAAGTAGTTGGCGGTGCCGGGGCGCACCACGGCGACGGTCGCGCCGGGGACGGCAACGCCCTGCGCCGTGCGCACGAAGCCGGACAGTGTGGTGAACTGAGCGCGCTCATCTCGATCGGGGGTGGTGCACCCGCCGACCAGCAGTGCGGCCAGGGCGAATCCGGCCAGCGCCATGAGCGCCGTCGCTTTGAACCTTACACGTGCGAATTCCATGTCTTCGCTCATCTCCTCTCGATAACTTGGATACGCAGACACACTCATGCCGTTGTCTCCGGCCGCATCAGCCGACCGGCAGATCACCTCCCTCGCGGGGAAGGCGTTGCCGGCGAGATGCTACTCTCTTGATTCCGTCGCATCCGCCGGCAGTTCCCCTCCCGACCATCCTCTCCCTGCCTGCCGCAACCGGTCAGCGTAGGCCCGCAGATAGGCACGGTTCAGGCGGCGAGTAGACAACTGGAACCGATCCATGAAGGGAACGTAAAGGCCGGAATCCTGCCGGTCCCACTCTTTCTCCATCGGATCGGTGTAGACGAACCCGAACTCGTTGCGCCAGCGGGCGCGCACCGGGCCGGGATACGGCTGTCGCTGGTGTCCCAACGGCACGACGAAACCGGCGGCCAGCGTGGTCGCCCGCTTCGTCTTGATCAATGCAAACTCGATGCGGCGCTCGCGGAACCCGCTGCTCAGCGTGAGGCCGTAACCATCGTCGCGGGCCAGGTAACGCCCGGCCGAGAAGGTCAGCACCACGTCCGCCGCATCCGGCCGCAGCCTCCCGCCGTGCCCGGACGCCCGGTTGAGGAAGTCCGCCGCAACATCCCAGGCGCGCACGGAGTAGAACGCCTGGTAAGCCAGCGTCCGTTCCCATCCGGGGGCGGAATACCCGGCGCTCGCGGCGTTGGCGCCCACCAGGTGTCGCCCGTCGCGGCTCAGGTAGGAGAACTGGCCGGCGAAGCCATTCAGGCCATCCGCCAACCGGCCGCCCTGAGCCTGCAGAAAGCCCTGGTTGCCCACGCGCGCGTTGACGCTGGCAGCCGCGCGCGCGATCACCGGATCGCTGCTGCTCAGCGGGTAGCTGTACGTCGCGTCGAAGGTCAGCCCCCGCCAGAGGTTGGAGTAAACCCCCGGATTGACGCGCACCTCCCCGCCGCTGAACACGCCGGGCGGCGCCGGGGTGATCAGGTTGATCCGTATCCCCGGGGAGAAGGTGATGTCCACCTTGCCGAAGCTGCGATTCCGGGCGTTCTCCACCCGGACCTTCTCCTCCGGCGGCACCGTGTTCGAGATGGTCGTGCGGGCGAAGAGCTCGTCCTCGCTCAGGTCGCCACGGAGGAAGGCGCGGTAGTCGGCCCCCGTCACCGCGATGCGCGCCATCGGAATGCCGGTGTGCAGCGGGATGACGACGATCGGGCCGGAGTGGCGCGCCGCGGCCATCGCCAGCGCCACCCCCAGGCCGTACACCTCCCAGCGGTAGCGCCGGTCCTCGAAGGCAACTCGCAGCGTGCCGTCGGGGCTTTCAGCCACGACCAGGTTTTCAAAGCCCTCTGCTTCCATCACGTTCAGCAACTCGGTTGCTGCCGGCTCGGCCCGCGCCGTGGCGCAGGCTGCCGCCAGACCGATGAACGCGAGCGCCAGAAGGCACACCCACTCCCGTGAGGCGCGGCGCAGGCTGTGGGTGAAGAGATTCACGGCGAAGTCCGGGTAGAGCGTCTTCTTCACGTCGGTGGCTTCCGGTCCTTTCCAACCGGTGCGCCACACGCGCCCCAGGGAAGCCTTCAGTAGTATAGCACACGCTACCAGGCGTGTCAAGGGCACGGGCGCTTTCCGGGTCGATCTTTCTGTTCTGACTAGACGGATGTTCTGGGGATTCCAGATTTGGGATTTCAGATTTCAGATTCCCGCCCGTGCGGGGGTGACGGCGAGCCTACGCGGACTGGCTGCCCGGGCCACCGGGGCTCTCGAGTGCTTGCTTCAGATACGCGTAGAGCAGATGAGTGACGACGAGGTGCGCATCCTCCACGTGCTGCATGTTGTGGCTGGGCACGACCAGGCACTGGTGGGCGCACTCGCGGAGGCGGCCGCCGCCGAAACCCGCCAGGCCGATGGTGTGCGCGCCCCGCTCCCGGGCCAGGGCGACGGCGCGGATCACGTTCTCGGAGTTGCCGCTCCCGCTGATGGCAAAGAGGACGTCGCCCTCCTCAACCATCCCGTCGAGCTGCGCGGCGAAGATGTTGGCATACTCGGTATCATTCGCCCAGGCGGTGATCAGGGGCACGCTGTCCGTGAGGGCGATGGCGCGGATGCGGCGCCGCCCCGGCATCTGGATCGCCTTGGCGATGTCCTCGATGAAGTGCGAGGCGGTGGCGGCGCTTCCCCCGTTGCCGCAGGCGAAGAACTGTACCCCTTGCCGGTAGCGCGCGACGCACGTTTCGGCGATGGCGAAGAGGGCGGCCGTGTCCAGGCCGGCGAGAAGATCACGAACGGCGCCCAGGTAGTTGGATATCATTGCGGGACCATCGCCCCGCGACGGGATCTGTGACATCCGGCAGCTCCTTCTGGTGGGCGAGGGGCGGGAGACGGCCCGTGCGGAGGCAACCGACGGACGAGCACGCAGCCCTTCCTGCACCCGAGTCGGCGGGAGTATAACACACGGCCCGAGGCGCTGTCAAGGAAATGCGGCCACGCGATTTTGGGAAGGTGAATGGGGGGGACACCGCGAAACGCATGTCTGACTCCCGTCAACTGCCCGGCTGTTGGTGGGTACACCGGCGGCCCACGAGCGGGCGCGCGTTTGCCGGTCGGCGCACGAAGTGGCGGGCGCCCGCCGGCGGATGGGCACGTGGAGAGATCTAGGGCCGCGCCGCCGGAGAGGTGCTGCTGTGGTGGCGGCGCTGGGGCCCGCTTGCCTGCACCGAGCGCGGGCGCAGGAGCAGGCGTCGAGAGGGCTGGGGCGTCGGGGGCTCTCCATGCAGAGGGGATCGCGGATGCTCAACGAGCGGATGGACTTCCTGCGCTGCCATGAGCTATGGGCCGGCCTGCCAGAGAGATCCCTGCAAGCGCTGGCGGAGGCGATGTCGCCAACGCAGCATGAGGAGGGCGATACGATCATCGCCCAGGGGGACTCCGGCAGCCGCCTCTACGTGCTGGTTGCGGGCCGCGCGGAGGCCCGGATACCGACCCCCGGCGGGGAAGTGATCGTGGTCGCGCAATTCGGCGAGGGCGACTGCTTCGGGGAGATGTCGCTGTTGAGCGGCGATGCGGCTTCGGCGGACGTCGTCGCCACCGAGCGCTGCCGCGCATTGTCCCTCGACCGGGAAGCCTTCGACGGCCTGGTGGTCACGGACCCGCGCCTGCTGCAAGGCTTTGTGCGCGTGGTCACGCGGCGGCTGCGGGACACCAACAGGGCGGTGGCGCGCGCTTGGGACAAGGGTCAGGAGATCGTGCGTTTCCTGCACGAGCAATCTCCCCGGTACGATGCGTTCGTGGGCACCCATCCCACCATCCGAGAGCTGCGCTCTCGGCTCGAGGATTACTCCAGGCGGGAGGATCCGCTGGTGCTCCAAGGCGAGCGGGGCGTCGGGAAGGAGTTCGCAGCCCGGCTCATCCACCAGAACAGCGCTCGGAGTGGCGGCCGCCTGGTGAGCGTTGATTGCGCGCGGCTTGCGGAAACCCCCTGGGGCGACCCCCTGTTCGGCGCGGCGGATCGCGCGGAGGCGGCCGGCGCAGCCGACGGCGAAGTCTGCTTTGTGGCTCTGGCGGAAGGCGGCAGCATCCTTCTGAAGAATGTTGAAGCACTCCCGCCGACCATCCAGGAGCGTCTGGTTCACTTCCTGTCCGGCGAGGAAGAGCCGACTGGCGTACGCGCGCGCGCCCGTGTCATGGCTACCAGCCGGGGCGAGATCGAGGAGGCGGCGGCCGCCGGCCGTGTGCTGCCCTCCCTGGCCCGACTGCTGACCCCGCACACCATTCACTTGCCTCCGCTTCGCGGGCGGAAGCGGGATGTACCTGCCCTGGCCAGGCACTTCGTTCTCAAGCACGCAGGGCGCCTCAAGAAGCCCGTCGTCGGCTTGTCGGACCCCGCGTTGGTCAAGCTCGTTGCCTACGACTACCGCCTGGCGAACGTGGACGAGTTGGAGCAGGCAATCGAGCGTGCCGTCATCATGAGTGACGACCGGCTGGTGGACGCTCCTGAGGTCATCCTCGGGCCCCCGCCCGAAGTACGCTCTCGCGGGCTGAACCTGCTGCGGGCGCCGGAGAGGATCGTTGCCCTTGCGCTGCGCGTCTTCCCGGGCGTGTTTCGCGGCCTGGCCGCGGCGGTGTTTCTGGGTATTATCATTCATTGCTTCGCCGAGCGTTCGCGAGGCGGCGGGCACCCGGCGCTGACGCTCGTGTGGTCGCTCTGGTGGCCGCTGCTTGCCCTCTCCTTCCTCCTCGTCGGGCGTGCCTGGTGTGCGGTCTGCCCTCTCGCCCTGGCGGGAGCCGCCGTGCAACGGCTGGGCCGCCGCAAGTCGCGCATCCCGGAGAAGATGACCCGCTATGAGGCCCAGATCGTGATGGCGGGCTTCCTGGGCATCGTCTGGGTCGAGGAAGCCACCCACATGAGGCACTCCCCGGTGGCCACCGGGTTCCTTCTGCTGTCGTTGCTCATCGGAGCCGTGACCGCCAGCGCCCTCCTCCCGCGCCGTGCATGGTGTCGGCACCTCTGCCCCCTGGGTGGCTTTGCCGGCCTCTGCTCCCGCGCCGCCGCCTTGGAGCTGCGCCCGACGGCCGACGTGTGCGCGGCCAAGTGCAAGGACCACTCCTGCTACAAGG
>JACQGM010000240.1 GCA_016199585.1 Armatimonadota bacterium | reverse complement strand
TCAGCTGGTCCTCCCCCCGCGTGCGGGGGGATAAGAGGGGGGGGACTTTGGTTGCGGCCATGCCGCGTTGTGGAACTTACGACGCACACGGCCCATCACCACCCTTCGACGGGCACGGCGCGCTGCAGCCGAGCGGTCGGTCCCGGAAGGCGCGGGCGCCCGCAAGGCCGTGACGCACGGAGTGCCGGCGCCCGGCGGTGCCGGCGCCCAGCGCTCGGCCTCGCCGGATGCTGACCGCCCGGCGGAGGGTGCGACCGCGGCTCCCGCACGGGCCAGAGCGGACGCCATCGCCGGCGCCGCACCGGGCGCGCCGCCACCCGTGGCGACGGCGCCGGAGAAACGCACCGCGTTTCGTCGGGTCGCCCCAGCGCCCGGGAGCGTGGGCGCACGGACGGTTCCCCACCTGCTGCGCTTGCTGGAGGGAAAGCCGGAAGAGGCGCGCGCCGCCGCTGTGGAGCTGGGCCGACGGAGGGAGAGGACGGCGGTGGATGCACTCGCCGTTGCTCTGTGCGAGCACGCAGACCCCGGCGTTCGTGAAGCGGCCGCCGAAGCCCTGGCAGCCATCGGCACCCCGGATGCACTGCTGGCGCTCCGCGCCGCTGCCGAGAGCGATGGGCAAGGCCGGGATGCCGCCGCGAAGGCGCTCGGGGAGCTGAAGTGACGGGGAGCCGGCGGAACGGGTCCCCGTCACTTCGCCTCACCGCTCCCGGGCCAGCAGCGCCGCGCCCAACGCTCCCACCATGTCCGGATCCGCTGGCGTCAGCACTTCCATGCCCAGCGCCTGCTTCAGCAGTGCCACCAGGGAGGCGCTGCGGGCGCCGCCTCCGGCGAAGACGATCGGTGGGTCGGTAGACACCCGCTGCAGCATCGCCGCACTGCGCCGGGCAACGGCATGGTGAACCGCCCGGGCAATATCCTCACGGCGCTCGCCGCGGGTGACCAGCCCCACCACCTCCGATTCGGCGAATACCGCGCACATGCTGTTGAGCCGGATCCCGTCCACCCCTGCCAGGGCGGCCACGCCGAACTCCTCCAGGTCATACGCCAGGGCGCGAGCCATCATCTCGAGGAACTTGCCGGCGCCCGCCGCGCAGCGATCGTTCATCTCGAACTTCAGCACCCGGCCCCGTCCGTCCAGGCCGATCGCCTTCGTGTCCTGGCCGCCGATGTCCAGCACGCTGCGGCACCCCGGGAAGAGCGCGTGCGCCCCCCGCGCGCAAGCGCGGATCTCGGTGACGCTCTCGGCATCGAACTCCACCTCCGCCAGGGCGCGCCCGTAGCCCGTCACCACCAGGCGGTCGAATGCCGCTCCGGCGAGGAGCCGCCGGCACTGCCCCTTCAGCATCGGCGTGGTGTCGGCGCGCGCGGATGCCACCACAGTATCTCCCTCGACCACCACCAACTCTACGGTTCGCGACCCGATGTCGAGCCCCGCCGCCCTCATCGCTTCAGAATCTCCAGGAACGCCTGGACTCGCGTCTCCAACTGCGGCACGTCCTGCGCGCTGTAGTCCGTCTCGAGCTTCAGCAGCGGGATGCGTTCATGTCCCAGCGCCCGCTCGACGCTCGCAGCCTCGATCGTGTAGGGGGCGCAGAACTGGAGGGCGTAGTGCACCACGCCGACGGCGCCATAGGAGCGTACCATCTCGGCGATGTGGTCGAGACGCTCCGGGTTCGGCGTGAACACGGCGCAATCAGTCCTCAGGTACCGCTCAGCGACGCGGTCCAGAATCTCGGCGACGGTGGCGCCGTCGTCGTCCACCAGGTGGCGCGTGCCGCGTTCGCCCACGCACGACTCCTCGCCGACGATGACGGCTCCGTTCTTCTCAATGATGAAGGGGAGTTTCCAGTTTGGCGCGGCCATCGGGCACCCGGAGACGAGAACCCTGAGGGCGTCCGCCGGAGCAACGCCGACACCGCTCTGCACCCTCTCGTCCAGCTCATCGCAGAGCGCATTCACCTTGCTCGCGAATCGAACCGGATCATCGTAGAACTGGATCTGGTTGATGAGCAGGGCGTCGCGCCCGGAGATCGGAACCGGGTTGGAGCGGCGCAGCGCGTTAAGGCGGTGGAGCGCCCGCCGCTTCTCGTTGACGATCCACACGCCCTTGCGGAGACCGTCCGCGGTGATCTCACGCCCGGAGACGTGCTCGATCTTGGCTGCCAGTCGCTCGATCTCACTGCGCCAGAGCTGCCGGCCGGCCGATGTTCTCATGTGCGGCACCTCGATCACGAAGGTGCTCTTGTAGTCGTTGAACAGCTCGTAGGCTTTCGTCTTGCCGTCGCAGGTGGTCTCACCCACCACCAGGTCGCACGCCTCTATGTAGGGGCAGAGGGCGCTCAGCTTGAAGCCGAAGAAGGACTTGATGAGCGCGCACGTGTTGCGCGGCAGCACCTTCTCGGCGGCCTCGGTGCCAACGTCGGCACCGGCGCAGAGGCCCACGCTGATGCCGTCCGCCGCCAGGATCAGCTCTTCAGGCACATAGAGGCAGAAGGAGCCGAAGACCCTGCGGCCATCCCTGCGAGCCTCCATCAACTCCTGGATGCGCAGGCCGTGGATCTCGGAGATCACGAAATCGAAGTAGTCCATCCGTTCCGGACGGTTCTCCTGTGAGAGGTAGATGTCTTTGTAGGCATCCCCCAGCACGCGCAGCAGGCCATCGTGGGCCTCGACGTCCAGGCCGAGGGAGTGCCACATCGGGGTGTAATCCGCCATCTTCATCCGCATGTCTCCGTACACGCACACCGCCGACGGAGCGAGCCTCCGGGCGTGCGAGTACTCTGGCCCGATGAGGGCCGCTCTGCCCCCTGCGATGGCAGACCGGGGACGGCCGACGCGCTCTGAGTGCGCCGCTACATCCACTCCGGCGGCCACTGGGCACGGGGACTCACATGGAGCCTGGGGATGAGGAGGGGTGGCTCAGGCAGAGCCGTCAGAAGAGGACAGCAGGATGCCCGGCGTGGCCCTCCGCACCGGCCCAAGCGGCGATCCGTCTGCGGGCGCCAACCTGCGCCCGCGGACGGCGCCTCAGCCGCGCGCGAAGGCGCGTCCGTCGCAATCAGGCATCTGCCTCACCTCCCTCAATCGACGGGGCGGCACGGGCTTGCCACCCGCTACGTCCCCTATTGTAGCTTCCGCGGGCTCCGAAGTCAAGCGTCTTTCCGGCCGCGTGGGATTCCGAGACAAGCCACAGAAGCACACGGAATCACCCAGAAGCCGGCGTGATGGGCCGTTCCTTCCGTGCGTTTCCGTGTGTTTCTGTGGCTGCACTTCGTTATCTCCGATTCCCAACCGGCCGCTCCGTGCTGATGAAGGCCGAGCGCGTGAACTACGGCCGGGCCGCCATCGAGACAGGAGATCGCCCCCTCCCCGTGGAACCTCCGGCGCATGTGGTCCGCCACCACCCCTGACGGACAGGACGCGCTGCCGCCGACCGAGGAGGGCTCACACCCCGGCCAAACGCGCGTGAAGTGACCAGAGGGTGGCCCGGAGAACGGACACGGGGTTCGCCAGGTCGTTTTGGGGGAATAATGCAGGGAAGGAGACGCGCATGAAGATGTTCGGCTCATTGTGGATCGTGTTGGCGGTCGCCATCCTGGCGGGTGGCGCGTGGGCGGCGGAGGCGCCGAGAGAGCAGGCACCGCCGGCTGATGCTCCGAAGCAGAGCGAGCCTCCGCCCCGGACCCCGGAGCAGCCCGGCCCCTCGGCCGAGGCGCGCGAGGTATGGCCGGCGAGCCTGCAAAGCCTGGCCGGCCGCTATGTCTTCGCCCGGGTCGCCAGCCCGGGCGGCATCTGGGAGCGGCTCCGCCCGTCGCAGCCGGACGCCCGGACATCCACCCGTCAGGTGTCCATTGATGATCTCCCCGCGCCACTCCGCGAGCGGCTCACCCATGCCGAGATCATCATCAGCGACCTGAAGCTACCTTCGGAAGTGGAGTTCGACCAACGAACCAGCCCCTCGGGGCGGGGCAAGCTGCGCTCCTACTACGAGTCCGCCATCGGACGGCTGGCGATGTGCAACGTCCCCGGCATCGGCGCGGAGTCGGGCGACAGCGGCGAGTTCGAGGGTCCGGTGCGTTTCACCATCGAGCACTTCAGCCACTCCAACCCCTCGGTCTCCGGCGTGCACGCTCAACGCGTGCAGCAGGAGGGGACCTGGGGCGCGGCGGCGCTGGACTACGCCGACCTGGGCGCCATTCCGCTGGCGGAGGACGGCAGCGATGGCCCGGGAGAGCGGGCGCCGATCGCGAACGCGCGCATCCTCCGCAGCGGGGTGGAGATCTTCGCCTACCTGGAAGTGGTCTACCAGGCTGAGGATGGCGAACACCACTACAGCGGCTGCCTGCGCTTGGTGCGAGACTCCAAGGGATCCCCGTCTCCCGATCCCGAGCCTCCTCGCCGCAGGCCCCGGCCGTTGGGGCCCTCTGCCGACGTGTGATGGCCCGCCTCACGAGGGATCGCCGGCTGCCCTGGCGAACCTTCCATCAGCAGGGCGCCGGTGCTCTCACGCCCTCATGGGGGCGGCGCCGCCACCGCCGGGGCCGGGCAGCAGGGCTTCGGCACCTACGTTTTCGGCCGACATGACGACGAGCGCCCGCGTGCAGCCCCGGCGCCGCGGCTCCCGCGGTACGCCCGCAGGCAGCAGCGACAGCCGAGGACGAGAGCGACGACGCGGACGAGGCGCTCACCGCCGTGCGTTCCGCACGCCCCGCTCCCTCCGTCTCTCCGGAAAGGACTTTCGATGACGCCCGATACCGCCCTTAGCACCGCCGTCAAGCAGGTTGCGCGGAAGGCCGGAGCCGATCTCGTCGGCATCGCCTCCATCGATCGCTTCGACAACGCACCGCGGGAGGTACACCCCCGCTCGATCTTCAGCAAGACGGAGAGCGTGATCGCCCTGGGCTGCCGGATGCTGCGCGGGGCGCTCAAGACCATCGAGGAGGGGAACTACTGGCAGGCATACAACTGCGACTCCTACCAGTACCTGAACGAGACCCTCGCGCCGCACCTGCTGCGGAAGGTCGTTCTCTTCCTGGAGGACCAGGGCTTCACCTCCGTGCCGATCCACAACCCGTTCGGCGCCCACCAGGGTCGGCCGGTGCGCCCCGGCGGTACCCATCCGGATGGGCACATCAGCCTCCGGGTCATCGGCTGCGCCGCCGGCCTGGGGGAGCTGGGCCTCAGCAAGCTCTTCCTCACCCCCCAGTTCGGCCCGCGCCAGCGCATGTACGCCGTCCTCACCGACGCGGTGCTAGCGGCGGATCCCCTCCTTGCCGAGAGCGTCTGCGACGGGTGCGGCAACTGCGCGCGCGCCTGCCCGGCCGCCGCCATCCCCCTGGAGCGCAGCGTAGAGCTGAAGATCGGCGATCGCGTCTTCAGCCACGCCCCGCTCGATACGCGGAAGTGCGGCCACGTCCACGGCGGCTGGGACCCCCGCTTCTCTCCCTTCCTGGAAGAGGACTCCAGCAGGGAGAACCCTCCTCCCTACTACCACTTCCTGGACCACCGCTTCCGCCATCGCGGCATCTGCGGCGCCCGCGGGTGCGTGCGCAAGTGCATGGATCACCTCGAGAAGACGGGGCGCATCGCCAAGCAGTACCAAACGCCGATGGTGGAAGAAGAACAGTGGGAGATTACGGATTCTTGATTTGCGATTATTGATTTGCGATTTGCGGCCGCTCCTCGGCAGGAGCGCGACCCACATGGGAAAGGGGGCCTACTCCCCCGGAAGCAGGCGCGCCGCCTCGATCCAGTCGCGGAGGGTGCTCCCGCGCACGGAGCGGATGAGCTGCGCGACGGCGTCGGCGCCCTTCGTGTCCTCCAGGTAGAGCACCATCCCCAGGAGCAGCCGCAAGCCACCGGCGCCCTCCTCCTGGCCGGCGAAGGCGCCGGACCCCGCCGCGGCGAAGGCGCGGGCCAGCGGCTCGACCTCATGGCGCACGTAGGCCGCCAGCGCCTCGGGGGGGACCGGGGAGTCGGGCGCCGCGGGGGCGCGCGCCAGCCGGCGCAGGTAGAGCACCTCGCCGAGGAATCCGTTGCCCCACTTCTCCGGCGCCTGGAGGGGACCCAGGGCCGGCAGCGCCAGGTGCCCGAACTCGTGGGCGATCTGGCGCAGCAGCTCCAGCGGCTCGCGGGGGCGCGCGGTGCCCAGCAGGTAGAGGTTGGCGCCGGACTGCTCCGCCCCCCCGTCGCCGTCGGCGCAGATCCAGAGATCCGCCGGCCGGCTCAACGCCGGTCCGGTCTCGCCGACCAGGGCCCGGTGGGCGGCGCGGACGCGCAGCAGGGCGCGCGCCGCTACGGGGGCGAGTGCCTCGGCGCCCGCATCGTTATGGTTGTAGAGCGCGCGAAACGCCAGCCGCCATTCTCCCCCTTCGCGGTTCTGCGCGTAAGCGTGCAGAACGCGGGTGAATGTCGCTTTCCGCGCCGGGTCCCGGCGATGGCCGGCATCGGGGAAGGCGAGTCCCGTGGTGTAGAACGCGCGCTGAGCAGGCATCCCCGCGGCGACGGCATCGCGGCACTCCACGTGGGGCACGGGGAGGTAAGCCGGGGCGTCCGCGGGGAGGCGCGCCGGATAGTCCTCGGTGAAGAGGCGGCGGAGGCCCTCCCGCGCGGCTGCGTCGTCCGGACGGGCGCGCAGAACGGCCACGCACGCCCCGGCCAGATCCTCTTTCCCGGGGGCGCCACCGCCGTCGGCTCCGGCGGCGCTGGCGCCCGCCAGCAGCGCCACGAAGAGCAGGAACCGGATCTTCTTCAATGAGAGCATGGCCGCGGGAGGGGGAACGCACAGCGCGTGATCTAGAGTTCGGAGTTCAGAGTTCCGAGTTCCAAGCGCGCTCTTCAGGGCTGGCCGCTTGCGGAGCCGGTGCGGAACCTTGAACTCGAAACCCGGAACTCGAAACTGGTATCACTGGATGCCCTGTGGCATCTCGGCGGTGTGGAGCTTGATCACCTTCTGCTCGCGGCCGCGGTAGATAAGCAGGCTGATGCTGTCGCCGACCTTGCGCTTCAAAATTACGTTCCGCAGGTCGGTCAGCTCCTTCACCGGCGCGCGGTCAATCTCAACGATGAGGTCGCCGCGCTGTAGACCGGCTCGCGCCGCCGGGCTGCCGGACATCACCTGCTGAACAACCACACCCTCATCCATCGGCAGGCCGAAGTACTCCCTGAGCTCCGGGGTCACCTGGCGGTACTCGATGCCGATCCAGGGCCGGACCACCTTCCCCTGCTCGATAAGCTGGTCGGCGATGCCGCGCGCGTGCCCGGAGGAGATGGCGAACCCGATGCCCTGGGCCACCGAGAGGATCGCCGTGTTGATGCCGATCACCTCGCCGTCGAGGTTGCACAGGGGCCCGCCGGAGTTGCCGGGGTTGATGGCGGCGTCGGTCTGGATCAGGCGCTCGAGAGCGGGGCCCCCCTGCGGCTGGATCTCGCGCTCCGTCGCGCTCACCACGCCCACGGTAACGGTGTTCGCGTAGCCGAAGGGATTCCCGATCGCCACGACCCACGAGCCGATGGAGAGCGGCGCGCCCGCCGCCAGCCTCACCTCGGGCAGATTCTGCGCGGGGATCCGCACCACGGCCAGATCGGACTGGGTGTCGGCGCCCACGAGCTTGCCGTCGAAGGTGCGCTTGTCCGGGAGTGTCACCTTGATGATGCGGGCATCCTTGACCACATGCGTGTTGGTGAGCACGTAGCCCTTCTCCGCGCTGATGATCATCCCCGACCCCTGCCCCTCCTGGGGCATCGGGTGGCCCTCGTCGCCGAAGAACTCGCGGAACACCTCGGGGATGTCTCTCCGCTCGGACACGACGCGCGTCTTGATGCTGACCACCGCCGGGCCGATGCGACGCACCGTCTCGGTGATCGAGCCGGCGGGCGCGCCCGGCTGCCCGCCCACCTGCGCCGTGGGCGTCACCGCCGGCTCCGTATTCGGCGCCACCACCGCCGGCGCGCCCCGCCGGATGAGCGTCGCCAGCGGCCCATGCGGGAGCGAAATCAAGACGCCGCCCACGATCACGCCCAGCAGCGCCGCCAGGAAGTACCCCAGTGCCGAACCTCGTTCGCTATGCAACACGCCAGCTCTCCTCCAACACAACAGGTGTGTTCGACGCAGACCATCCTTTTCCTGCGCGTGGAAGCCTCTCCCTGTAACAGAAACATGAGCGGGCCGAATGGTTCAGTCCAACTCCCGGTGCCAGTCGGGTGGCCCGGGCGGGGCCGGCCCGACTGGCACCGCCAGAGGCGTAGCCACCGAGCGCACGGGGGAGAGGGCGTGCCGCGGGCGAATCCCCCTTGACAGTCCATCCTTCGTTTGTTACAATGCCGGCATCCTGAGCACCCTCGGCGCGCACCCCACGAGCACCGCTTCCGGGCCTGGTGCTGCCGATGGCCGGGTCCGCAACCGGGGCTCTGTCACAACCACGGGTGCGAGCGGAAGGAGAGGTCATTGCCGAGAAGCCTGGTCGCCACCGTCTGCCTGCTGCTCCTCTCACTGGGCGGCGCGAGTGCCGCCGATACCCCGCCCCCCGATCCGGGAGTCACCGCCGATGGCGTCCTGGAGCTGCGCCCCGTCGAGACACCACCGGCGCCGGTGCCTCTCCCGGCGCTGCCGGCGCCGCCGGCCACGCTCCTTCCCGTTCGTCCGGACGGGGGGTTGGTGCAGCCTCTTCCCCCTCCCCGGGCGG
The DNA here is from genome assembly GCA_016199585.1 of Armatimonadota bacterium. Lineage (GTDB taxonomy): Bacteria > Armatimonadota > JAAZEB01 > JAAZEB01 > JAAZEB01 > JACQGM01. Next base: position 2,249 of record JACQGM010000240.1, on the reverse strand, counting down.
TGCTGCACACCGTGAAGGCCTACTACGTCGGCTACGCTCCCGATAGCTTCGAGGCGGTGCGCCGCTACGTATCCGCCGTGGACATCGTCGCCGGGCAGTGGCTGGCGGTGAGCGCCGGCGGCCAGCTCACCGAGGCGAGGGACCACGCCCGCAACGATGAGGTGCGGCGGATCGTCCGCCAGGCCGGCCGCCGCGTCTATACCTGCGTCGTCAATGCCGGCTTCGACCGCGCCGTCCTCAGCGCCGTGCTCAACAACCGCGAGCGGCGAACCGCAGTGGCCGACCGCATCGTCGCCTTCGTCGAGCGGAAGGGCGACGACGGGGTTGACCTCGATTTCGAGGGGGTGCGCCCGGGGCACCAGGATGGCTACACGGCGTTCGTCCGGGAGCTGGCGGAGAAGCTGCACGCGCGCGGCAAGGAGCTCTGTCTGGCGGTGGATGCCTCGTGGGACGGCTCCCCGAGCCCCGGCTACGACTACCGCGCGCTCTCGCAGTATGCCGACAGCATCATGCCGATGACCTACACCTTCGGGCCGGGCAGCGTGCCGATCGCGCCGATTGATTACCTCGAGAAGGCGGCGGCGAAGGGCACCACGCTGATGGAGCCGCGCAAGTTCATGATCGGCATGGGCGTCTATGGTCGTAGCTGCGACCTGCGCACCGGTCGCCGGACGACGCCGAACTCGGCCATCATCCGGTCGCTCCTGGAGCGGTATGCGCCGGAGGTCGTCTTCGATCCCGAGACGCTCACCAAGAGGTTTCGCTACCAGGACGAGGGGGGACGCGAGCACATCGTCTTCTTCGACGATCCGGAGACGATCGGCGGCAAGCTGGCGCGCCTCGCCGACCGCCATCAGGTGGGGGCCGTCGGCTTCTGGCGCATGGGCCAGGAAGACCCCTCGCTGTGGGAGTTGATCCAGGTCGCCTCGGCCCGGCGCCGCCCCACCACCGCCGGCCTCGGCGCGCGCACCGGGGCGTGGCGGGCCTGGCCCCTGCTGAACTGGGCGGGGTTGATGTCGGCCCCTCCGGGGGAGGTCGCTCTCTGAGCGACAGCCCGTCGCGGCTGCGCGGCGGAGAAAGGGCCGGGTGCGGCGGATGCGGCGCCGGAAGAGCGAAGGGCCGGAGCGGATCCCGGGGGATGCCGCCGTTCAGGAGGTGGCGAGCCTGCGCGCCAGCTACGCATCGGGCGACCTGGTCCTCTTCCTCGGCGCGGGGGTGTCGCTCTCAGCCGGGCTGCCGGGCTGGGACGCCCTGCTGCACCGCCTGACCGTCGAGATGTGGTGCGAGCGCCTGGGGCCGGCGGCATCCGGCCAGGACGCCGAGGCGTTCGCCGACCTCTTCCGGCAGGCATTCGGCGGCTTCCCGATCATCTCCGGGCGGTTCATCCGCAAGGCGCTCGGCAGGCGCTTCCACGACTGCGTGCGCGCGATCCTCTACTCGCACCCGGATGCCACTTCGAGCCTGCTGGACGCCATCACCCGGCTGTGCATGCCGGAGCGAGGCGCCGGCGGAGTGCGCGCCCTGGTCTCCTACAACTACGACGACTTGCTGCAACAGCACCTCGCTCGCCACTCGATCCGCTTCTGCGAGGTGTCGGCCGAAGGGGAAACGCCGCGTCCCAGCGAGCTCCCGATCTACCACGTTCACGGCTACCTGCCTCGCGAGGGCGACACAGCCGGCGACGGCGAGCTGGTCTTCGCCGAGGATGCCTACCACACGCAGTTCCTCGATCCCTACGGGTGGGCGAACATCACCCAGCTCAACCTCCTGCGCGAGGGCACCGGGCTCTTCATCGGCTCCTCGATGACCGACCCGAATCTTCGGCGCCTGCTGGACGTGGCCCATCGCCACGGCCGCGGCTGCCGGCACACCGTCATTCTGAAGAGCCCTTCTCACGAGGATCTGACGGCCGGGCGCCACGAGCTGGGCCACAGCGCCCACCTTCCCGAGTTCGTGAGCGCCTTCCGCGCCATCCAGGAAGAGGCCCTCGGCGATCTCGGCCTGCGCGTGCTCTGGGTGGAGAGCTTCGACGAGGTGCCGGCCGTGCTCGATGCCGTCCGCGCGCGCCAGCCTTGACGGCCGACGCGGCGCGCCCCGGAGACTGCCCGGAGCGCCCGAGAATCGGGGGTGGTTTGCCGGCGAGCGCATCCCCCTCACCCCACCTGCAGCCGGTCGGGCACCGGCGCTACCTTGAAAACGCCGCTGTGGTTTTCGCGCCGGGGGCATGGCTCACGATGGCAGACGCAGTT
>JACQGM010000249.1 GCA_016199585.1 Armatimonadota bacterium | reverse complement strand
GTGCCCGACCGGCTGGAGGTGGGGTGAGGGGGGTGCGCTCGCGGGAGACCAGCCCGATTTTCGGGCGCTCCGGGCAGTCTCCGGGGTGCTCCTGCTGGTTGAGGGCACTACGAGCCTCAGAGCGGTGGGGTAATGAAGAGGCCCTGGAGCCATCGCTGCCATCGCTCACCCTCTTGATAGCCGGGTGGTCTCTATGGTATCATAGCGCAGGCGGGTGAGAAGGCGGTTTCCCGCTCACCGGCAGCAAGCATGTCACCATCAGTCGAACGCGGACAGGCAGATTACCTTTCGTCCGGCGAAAGAGTGGGCGCAGGCGGCGCCCGGGTTGGACCCAACGTTGACAGGCAGGCGCGGCCTCGGGGTCTACCGAACACTTGCGCGTGAAGGAAGGTCCGACCATGACTGCCTGCGTCTTCTTCGATCCATCCGACCCCGTGGCGAGCCAGCCGGCGGTGCGCTGGGCCGTGCGCGAGCTTCGAGACGCCCTGGCGGCGCGAGACGTCTCGGTCACTCTCGGGGAGGGGAGCGCCTCGGAATCGGTGCGCGTGTTGGCCGCAGGAAGCGCCTCGGCGGCCGCGCGCGCGGTGCTCGCCGGGGCCCGCGCGGCCATCCCGGATGCCCCCGAGGCGCTGGGTCTTGTGCCCGGTTCCCTCGGAGGACGAAAAGTGACGCTCGCGTGCGGCAGCGATGCTCGCGGGCTCGTCTACGCTCTGCTGGAGCTGGCGGATCGCGTGACGCACGAGGAGGATCCCTTGCGCGCTCTCGTTCCGACGCGGCCCGTTGTCGAGCGCCCCGCCAACGCCATCCGCAGCGTCGCGCGCTTCTTCACCAGCGAGGCGTGGGACAAGCCCTGGTTCCACGATCGCTCCTTCTGGCGGCGCTACCTGACCATGCTGGCGGCGCAGCGATTCAACCGCTTCAGCCTGACTCTCGGCCTCGGCTACAACGCGCCCCGCCGCGTCCACGATGCCTACTTCTTCTTCTCGTACCCGTTCCTCGTCGTGGTGCCCGGATACCCGGTGCGCGTGACCGGCCTCTCGGATGCCGAGCGGGAAGAGAACCTGGAGACCCTCCGCTTCATCAGCGACGAGGCGACCCTCCGCGGTCTCCACTTTCAGCTCGGCCTCTGGACGCACGCCTACGTCTGCCTGGATAGTCCCGAGGTGAGCCACGTCGTCGAGGGTCTGACCCCCGAGACCCATGCCCCTTACTGCCGTGACGCTCTGCGGGCGCTTCTCCAGGCGTGCCCCGGCATCGCGGGGATCACCTTCCGGGCACACGGCGAGAGCGGCATCCCGGAGCGGAGCTACGGCTTCTGGGAGACGGTCTTCGAGGGGATCGCGCAGTGCGGGCGCCGGGTGGAGATTGACCTCCACACCAAGGGTCTCGATGCGCGCACGATCCAGTTGGCCCTCGCCACAGGGATGCCCGTCAACGTCTCCACCAAGTGCTGGGCCGAACACATGGGACTTCCCTATCAGCAGGCCTCGATCCGCCCGTTCGAGATGCCCGTCGAGCTCCCTCCCGACGACCCGATCGTCCTCGCCGGCACTCCCGAAGACGAGTACCGCCGCCGCATCCTGGGCGACGTGAGGCCGGGCGAGCAGATGGCTCTCAGCTCCACCCTCCGGGGAATGCGCCGCTTTCTGCGCTACGGCTACGGCGACCTCCTCACGGAAGACCGGCGTTACGGCGTCTTCTCCCGCATCTGGCCGGGCACCCAGCGCGTCCTCCTCTGGGGGGATCCGGCGATGGCCGCCGCCTACGGGCGCGCCGCCGCCTTCTGCGGCAGCCTCGGCCTGGAGGTGTGCGAGCCGCTCTCCTTCCGCGGGCGCATGGGGTCGGCGCTCCCCGGCGACCGCGACCCCTACGCCGATGCCACCCTGAAGCCTGCCGGCGGCGACTGGGAGAAGTACCTTTACACCTACCGCCTCTGGGGCCGGCTCCTCTACAATCCCGACGCGGACCCCGAGACGTGGCGGCGCTTCCTGCGGAGCGACCTCGGGAGCGCGGCGGCGCCCGCCGAGGCGGCGCTCGCCCATGCCAGCCGGATCCTTCCCCTCGTCACGACGGCGCACCACCCGTCGGCGTCCAACAACGAGTACTGGCCGGAGATCTACACCAACGTGCCGATCGTGGACGAGACGCGGCCTCACCCCTACAGGGATGTTCCCGGCTCCAAGCGGTTCGAGGCGAACACATCCCTCGACCCGGCGCTCTTCGCCTCCATCGCCGACTTTGCCGACGAGGTGTTGCGGGGAGAAGCGAGCGGGCGTGTCTCGCCCCTCGACGTGGTGCAGTGGCTGGATGCCTTGGCGGACGCAGCGTCGCGCGCCCTGGCCGCGGCGGAAGCGTGCGCCGGAGCGGCGGCGAACCCCGCTCTCCGGCGGCTGGCGCTCGACGTGGAGATTCAGATCGGCCTGGGGCGCTTCTACGCGAGGAAGCTGGGCGCCGGGGTGTCCCACGCCCTCTTCCGGCGCACGCGGAACCGGGCGCTCCTGGAGGAGGCCCTCTCCGCCTACCGCGAGGCGCGCGCGGCCTGGGCCGGCCTTGCCAAGCGCGCCCGAGACGCCTACGCCGGCGACCTCACCTTTGGCCGAGCGCCCGCCCTGCGCGGTCACTGGGCGGATCGCCTGGCCGACATGGATATCGACATCCTCGACATGGAGAGGGAGCGCGCCGATGCCCTCCCGTCTTCCGATGCCCGGCACGTTCCCGCCCTTCCCGGCGCGCCACCGCGGGTGGAGTGCCGGCACGCGCCGCCCGCGAGCTTCCGGCGCGGCGAGCCGGTGGCCCTCGCGTTGGAGATCGTGGCGGTGGATGGGCCGGCAGGCGCTATTGAGGCGGAGGTGCGCTACCGGCCCGTCAACCAAGGGGAGGCTTACCGGGTGCTGAAGATGGTGGGGGAGGGGAGGCGCCTCCGGGCCACGCTCCCCGCCGCCGAAACCGACACGCCCCATCCGCTGCAGTACTTCGTGGTGCTGCGCGCCGCGCCCGAGCATGCGTGGCTCTACCCCGGGTTCAACGCGGAGCGCTCGAACCAGCCGTACTTCGTCATCCGGCAGGGGTGAGGGAATAGGAATGCGACGAATCCGGGCCGATGCGTCCGTGCGCCGCGCCCTTCCGCCGATCTGCAATCTGCAATCTGCAATCGTTATCAGAGGCGCTCCCACACGGGAGGGATGGGGGGCTCGGGCCGGGGATCCTCATCGGCTCGCACGCGCTTCTCAAGCTGCACCACCGTGCCGGTGGGGCCGGTGGCGAGCCAGACGCGATCCATCAGCCGGAGCATGATCGTGTAGCCCATCCCCAGAGAGACCTTCGTGGAGAAGCCGGGGACGAGGAGAGTGGCGGGAAGGGCGTCCGGGTGGATGCCCTTCCCCGTGTCCGAGACGCGAACGACGAGGCGTCCCGGCTCGACGTAGACCTGGCAGCGCCCGCCCACCGCGTGCTTGACGGCGTTGGCCGCGGCTTCGCCGGCGGCCAGCACCAGGTCGTCGGCATCCTGCGACGCCATGCCCTCCGCAGCGGCAGTGCCCCACAGCAGACGGCGCATCCGGTCGCAGCGCGCGGCACCATCGAGGGGGACGTCTGCGATGAGTCGCTCGGGAGTGGGGATCTCCGCCGCGTCCACGAGGTGGAACCGGTCGCGGGTGACGGCGCGGAGTAGCTCGTGGAAGAAGCGTCGCTTCTCCGCCTGCGCGGCGATCAACTGCGCGTGGGTCTGAGAGAGTGACTCCTGAGCGCGGCGCCGCTCCTCGATCTCGCGCTGCAGCTCCACGTTGGCGGCGGCCAGGCGAACCGTGCGCTCGGCGACCCGCGCCTCCAGCTCCTCGTTGGCGCGGTGCAGCATCGCCTGCACGCGCGCCCGCTCGCCGACCTCGCTCTCAAGCCGGGCATTGGCCAACGCCAGGGCGTGCTGACGCGCGCTCGCCGCGCGTCCCAGGTGAACCGCCGCCCCCAGCAGTAGAGAGACCACACTCCCGACGGCCAGCGCGAGATCCGGGAGGTGTGATGGCGAGCTCCCCGGCGCGCCCGAGGCGGCCGCCGCCTGCACGATGAGCCGCTCCTCGTTGGCGACCAACGCCTGCCAAAGCGAGAGGGTGGTCATCAGACAGCCGACGACGACAGCCGCCGACAGCCACGCCGGCCCGCCCGCCTTGCTTGCGCCCTCCCGCAGCCAGGCGAGGGCCACCAGCCCGCCTCCCAGCACCAGGAAGCCGACGGCCGTGTGCCCGGCCATTGGGGTGAGTGCCCCCCAGCCGTAAGCAGGCGGTAGGTGCGCCACGTAGCCCATCGCGGCGACGGTCCCGAGCGCGGCGACGGCTCCGCCCAGCACCCCTGCTGCCGCCAAGCGAGCCTGCCCTCCCCGGCTGCCGCTCAACAGGAGCGACAGCCCCCCGAGGAGGAAGCAGACCGCGGTGTTGGGAGCCATCCGTCCCGGTTGGAGGGAGGTTGGGGTGAGCGCGGCGATCACGAGGAGCCGGTCAATCCCGAGGTCGAGGAGAAAGAGGTACTCGCCAAGGGTGAGAAGGCCCAGGAGCGCCGTCGCCCCGCCGACCGCGGCACCCGACCGGGCACGCCCCGCGGCCGCCAGGCGGAGGGCGGCGCCGCACCCGAGAAACCCGAGCGCGGTGTTGTGCTGCATCGGAATGAGCGTGGGCGCGAGTTGCACGATGGTGGGTATCCCGGCGTACCACCCCGCGAGCACCGCCAGCCCCAGCAGCAGCAGCACTCCCCCCGCCGTGAGCGCCAGCAGATGCGGGACGCGGGCGACGAGCGACCCCCGCTTCGCCGGGGATGCGGTTGCCCGGAGGCGCTGCGCGAGTTGCGGCACTTGCTGTTCCATCGGTGACGTCTGGATCACTTGGGCAAGGAACCTATCCGAATAATCGTCGCCTAAGATGGCGCGGGCCAACAGAGACGTGGCCCCTACGTGGATCGGCCCGTATACCACTGCGACCTGCTCAGCCCCTTGTAGGCGTCGAGAACGGGCACGAGGCCCTAGACCACGCCACTTCTCGGATAGGCTCTCATGCAAGGTCGGGGCATTCCCCAGGGAGTATACCCTCTCGCCTGCCTGCCGCAAACATCCGCGGCGTCGGGCCACACCGTGAGTGAGAGGGGCGACGGCGGGGGCCGGGCGCCTTGAGGGCCGGAGGCTAACCGGGAGATCCGTGCGGGGATGGCGCCGGCCCGGCCATGCGGTGGCGCCACAGCTCTGGATCGAAGGGGGCGCGCCGGCGGACGCACACCTCCCGGTGGCAGAGGCGGCAGGTGACGAAATCCACTTCAGCGGGGTAGTAGATGCCGGAGACGCTCTTGTTGGGCCACATGAGGGAGCTCTCGGTGAGGCGGACGCCGATCTGCGCCTCCACGTCGCCGAGGAGGGCGAAGAGGGGCTGCTGCTGCTGGATCGGCCACACCTGCGCGTCGCCGGAGCCGGGGTGCATCGCCGTGATCCGCACCAGGCCGTAGCGGCGCTTGAGGTGAACATTCAGGTGGACCGTGGCGGCGTGGAGAGCCATCTCCTTCACCACGTCGCGGCAGAAGCCGGCGAGGAAGTCGTCGGCGGGGAGGGGAACCGCGTCCATCTCCACCCCGCAGGTGGCGACGTAAGGGAAGACCCGCTCCACCTCGGCCAGGTTGGCGCGCAGCACGCGGCTGGTGAAGCGCGTGCCCTCGACGGTGACGGTGTCCGCCCCGCGCGCGTCAATGAACGCTTCTCTGAAGACCGCTTTCGGGCGCGCGACGGCGGCCGCCTCCCGGGCGACGGCGAGGATCCCCTCCGCGTGCTGGCTCGCCGGGTCCAGGCGCAGGCGCTGGAAGAGCTGCGTCACATCCAACTCGAAGGGAATGGTGTTGAGAATCATCACGTCTCCCCTCAGGATGGTTCGGCAGGGCGCGGCTACCTCCTGCCGCGCGCGGCGCCCCGAAGAGGACCACGGCGATCCCCGGCGAACTACCTAACCACCCAAGCACCGAACAGACCTGGAGGCGCTCTCATGGCCCCGATGCCCCACAATCGCATCCTGACGACCGGCGACCCGCGAGGCGCCGGCCTCGACCCGGCGCGCCTGCGGCGCGCTGCCGACCTGGTGGACCGTTGGGTCGCCGACGACCTCTGCCCCGGCGTCAGTCTGCTCGTCGCCCGGCGCGGCGTGGTGGCGCTGTCGCACTGCGCGGGGAGTGCCGGGCACGGACCGGTGAGCGACGACACCGTCTTCCTGATCGCCTCGATCACGAAGGCGGTCACCGCCACGGCGGTGATGCTGCTGGTGGAGCAGGGGCTGGTGGCCCTCGGCGAGCCGGTGTGCCGCATCGTACCGGAGTTCACCCGCGAGGGGCGGGAGCGCGTCACGGTGTGGCACCTGCTGACGCACACCTCGGGGCTGCCCGCGCAGCCCGCGGACAACATCGAGATCCGCCGCGCCCACCGCGGGCTGGATGCCTTCATCGCCGCCGCTTGCCGGGAGCCGCTGGCGTTCGCCCCGGGCACTCGCATCTCCTACAGCAACCCGGGCTTCGGCCTCCTGGGTGAGATCGTCGCCCGCGTGGCGACGCCCCTTCCCGCGTTCGCCCGCGAAGCGATCTTCGCCCCGCTCGGGATGGTGGACTCTTACCTCCTGCCCCCCGACCGCATCGTGGCGCGGGCGGCCCACGTCCGCCTGGCGCCCGGCGAGGAGCCGACCGACTACGATGCCAACTCCGCCTACTGGCGCTCCGTCGCCAACCCCTGGGGCGGTCTCTTCACCACGGCGCGCGATCTGGCCCTCTTCTGCCAGTGCTTCCTCAACGGGGGCACCTATGGCGGCACGCGGGTGCTCTCTCCCGCCGCGGTGGCCGCCATGACCGCCGAGCACGCCGGCCCGCACCTGGTGCCCGCCGACGGCACCCTCGCCCCCGTCAGCCGCGGCCTGGGCTGGGACCGCCGGGGCGGGAAGCGCGGATCCTGCTTCGGCGACCTCGTCTCCGGCGCCACCTACGGGCACACGGGCGTGACCGGCACGATGATGTGGGCCGACCCGGATCGAGAGCTCCTCTGCGTGCTCCTCACCAACCAGATGAACGGCACCGGCAGGGCGCGCCTCGGGTGCCTGTCGAACGTGGTGGCGGGGGCGTGCGTGTGAGCGGCGAGGCGTCCCCCTGCGGCGCGTCTTCGGCCAGGGCGATGCCGATGTCCACGTCGCTCCAGGGGCGCACCCAGCCCTCGCCCCGGGCGTGTGATCCGAAGAGGTAGGCGGCGACGATCCACGTCTCCCCCTCGAACGCCGGCGCCAGTCTCTCGACGTATGCCTCTCTCCGCAGCGCGCCCGCCATCGTTCCCTCCACGCCTCGGCTCCGGATCAGCGTACCACGGGCGGGAGGATTTGTCAATTGGCGGCACGGCGAGCTGTCACTGCTCAGCGAAAACTTCCATGT
>JACQGM010000248.1 GCA_016199585.1 Armatimonadota bacterium | reverse complement strand
GCTGCGCGCCCTGGTGCTGCCCGCAGAGGGCGCCGCTGCGGGGGAGTTCCAGGGTGGATCGCTGGCGTTCCGGGGCCGCCACACAGTGCTCGTCGTCCCCGCCGGCGCGGAGCCAGCCGATGTGCGGATCCGCTGCGTGGCTCTCGGCTCCTTCCCCGACCCGACGCGCTACCGCGCCATCAACGAGCGCCAGCGGATCCTATCGCGAGGGGAGTGCGCGCCCGGCAAGGAGACGCGAGTGCGGCTTCCGTCCGGCACCCGCGCCGTGCTCTTCTTCGAGAGCGGGCGCAACGCCGCCACGGTGCGGGTTCGGGACGGCGGCGCCGGGCTGATCGCCAGCGCGGACGCGCCGGTGCGCCCCTGCGGTGAGGCACCGCGGCTCCACTTCCTGGTGCCCAGAGGGACAAGTGCCTTCACTCTCCATTGCCGGACCCGCGGCAGCGCGCCGGCCCTGCAAGTGCTGGCGCCGGACGGGAGCCCCGGGGAGATCGCATCCTCGGTGTCCGGGGCCGATGGTACCCTCTCGACCACCATCCGGGCCGGCGACGCCGGCGGCGTCTGGTCGGTGTCGGCCAGTCGCGCCGGGGCGCCGGGCGAGCTGGCGGTCTGGCCGGGGCCGGAGCTGCCCCCGATCCTGGCGGCGTCTCCGACGGCACTGGTGGTGCCCGTCATCCACTACACCGCCCGCGGAGCCCTGTACCTCGGTGCCGCGGGCAGTCCGGCGCTGCTCGAGGGCGCCGTGAACGTCACGCCGCAGCCGGACCGCCTGGTGAGCGCCAGCATGACACACGCCGGCTCCACGAAGGCGCTGTGGAACACCCGGCCGGCGCCCTTTTCCACCGGCCGCGTGCGCGTCATCCTCCCGCAGGACATCTCTCCCGGCAGCTACGACCTGAAGATCGCCCTCCGGGAGGGAGCGCGCGCGATTGCCACGCACACCCAGCGGGTCGTCATCGCGGGGGGGTTCGCCCACCTGGGCGCCGAGAGGCCGGTCGTCTCCATGCTCCCCGCGCCGCCGCCTTCAGCGGCGCAGGCGACTGCGCCGCTCCGCGCTCACCTCGCGCTGGACCCGACGGCCTTCGCCCACGTGCGCCTCCAGGTCGCGCTCTCCCGCGAAGGAAGCACCCGGCCGGCGGCAACTGAGGAGATGGGGGCGCCTCAGTCGCCGAGCTTCGACGTGCCCTTCCCCGGCGGGGCGGCGGATGGCTTGTTCCGCGTCGCGGTCACGATGATGGACGCTCAGGGCAAGGCGCTGGCTTCCGCCGGCGAGCGCGTCTATGTTTCGGGGGGGCGGCCCCTCCGGGAGGCGCCGCCGTCCGAGCCCGCCGCGAAGACGGTGCTGCGCGCCTCGCAGCAGCAGCGCGGCTACGTGCTCTTCTCGCGGGAGTACCACGACGCGTTCCCCTACAACTACCAACCTCCCCGGGAAGACATCGGCCGCCCGCTCTTCGTGTGGGCTACGCCGGGTGAGTACGAGCCGGCAACCTTCGGCGTGTTCACCCTGAAGCCGCTCGAGAGCGCCCGCGTGACGGTGAGCGACCTGGCGCGCGAAGGGGGAGGCGGCACCATCAGCGCCTCGCAGGTGGAGGTGCGCCGGGCGCGCTTCTGGGCGCAGCGCGCCGACCGGGAGAGCGACCGCTTCCGGCTCATCCCGGAGCTGCTGGAGCCGGAAATGGCGGCCAGCCTGCCGTCCACCCGCATCTCGCAGTACTGGCTGACGCTGCGCATCCCGGAGAACACCCCCGCGGGCGACTACCGCGGCACCGTCACCTTCCGGGCGGGGAACGCGGAGACCTCTTCGCTCAAGCTGCTGTTGAAAGTGCTCCCCTTCACGCTCTCCAAGGCTCCCGGGCGCTTCTGGGGTCTCTACGCCGACAGCCGCCGCTGGTCCGGCTACTCCGACGCCGAGATCGCCCTGGAGCTGCGCGACATGAAGGCGCACGGGATCGACGCCCTGCTCCTCTCCCCGCTGGCGCACGCTTCCCTGCGCTGTGAGGATGGCCGGCTCGGCATGGACCTGAGACCGCTCTCGCGCGTCATCGGGCTCTACCGGAAGGCGGGGATGCGCGGGCCGCTCGTTCTCGACCTCCAGGACCTGAGCCGGACCATCGCCGCGGCGCGCGGGGGCGGCTCGTGGCAGGACCCCGAGGTGCAGCGGCTCTACCTGGTGGCGGTATCCGAGCTGGCGATGCGCGCCGCCTCCGAAGGGTGGCCGAACGTGGTCTGCCACGTGGGTGACGACCCTGGCCGGCCATCCTCCCCCGACTCGGCCGCGCGCATCCGCGCGGAGCTGGCCGCCGTGAAGCGCGCCGGCCTGACGACGCTCGTCACTCTCGGCGACGCCGACCGGAAGGACGCCGAACCGGCCGCCGACATCCGCTGCTACCCGCCCCGGGCGGCCGTGGGGGACGCGGCCGCGCTGGCGGCGCTGCGGCAGCGTCTCCGCGCCGCCAGCGCGCCCTTCTGGTGGTACGGTAGCGGCTGCTTCGACCCGGGCGGCGGGCAGGAGGGGCAACTGGCGACCAACCGCTACCTGACCGGCGTGGCCTTCTGGCGCTCCGGCGCGGCCGGCACCTGGAGCTGGACCTTCCAGCGCCCTCGGGGCGATGCCTACGATGACTTCGACGCCGACGACGAGGGGCGCAAGGATGCCTGCCTCACGTACCCCGCGCCCGGCAACCACCCCCTCGTGCCCACGCTCCAGTGGGAGGGCGTTCGCGAGGGTATTGACGATGCGCGCTACCTCTACACGTTCGAGCAGATGGTGGCTCGCTGCAAGGCATCGAAGAAGGAGCGCGCGGTGACGTACGCGCGCCAGGTGGAGAAGGAAGCCGCCGAGCGGGTGCGCCAGGTGCCGTGGGGCAGATCACCGGGGGCCTACGGGAGCGAGGGGATGCAGGCGCTGCGCATCCGCCTGGCGAAGTACATGGGTACCATGCTGAACAAGCTGAAAGGGTAGCGAATGGTCTTCGTGGTTATGGTCGTCATCGGGCTGGCGGCCGGCGTGCTCAGTGTCCTGTTGGGGGTGGGCGGGGGCGTGATCATGGTGCCGGCCCTCGTCTTCTTCGGCAAGATGCCGATGAAGGCGGCGACGCTCACCTCCCTCGCGGTCATCGTTCCGACCGCCATCGTCGGTCTCTATAACCGGTTGAGCAACTCAGGCGGCGGCAAGATAGACTGGCTGATGGCAGGGACGGTCGCCGTGGGAGCGGTGATCGGCGCGTGGCTGGGGTCGAAGATGGTGTCCAGCGCGCCCGACCGGCTCCTGAAGCAGGTGTTCGCCTTCCTGCTCGTCTTCACCGCCGTGCGGATGCTCATCTCGGCCCGGTGAACCATTCGTTCGCCCCTGCGTCTCATATCCAGGAATGATGGAAGATGGGAAGGAGTGGGGGATGAAGGGGTATCTGCTCGCCGTGGCGTTGCTGGCCGGGGCGGCGCTGCTGGTCGGGTGCGGCTCCGGCGGTGGGGCCGGAAAGACACTGGAGAAGATGCTCCCCCGGCTCGTCGGGCCGGCGCAGCGCTACGAAGTGAGGGTATCGGGAGCTTCCGACCATCGCATCGGCGGCGCGAAGGTGCGCGCCAGCCGGCTGGCCGCCGGCGAGGGCCTGGTGCTCGACACCGTCGTCGTGGACCTCACCGAGGTGCGCTTCGACCGCGACCGCCGGGAGCTGCTGGGAGTGGACCGTGCCGACTTCTCCGGCATCCTGCTGCAGGAGGACCTGAACGCCTACCTGCGCGACCGGCCGACACTGGCGCGCGACCTCCGCGTCCGCATCACGCCGGGGGGCGCGCAGCTTCGCGGCACCGCGGACATCCCCGGAGTGCGCCTGCCCCTCGGCCTGACGCCCGACTTCGCCATGAATGGCTCCCTGGGAGTGGACGACATGGGCCGGCTGCGCTTCGAGCCCACCCACATCAGCGTGGTCGGCATCGAGGTGCCCTCGGTGGCCGCGAAGCTCCTGGCGAGCCAGATCAACCCCCTGGTGGACCTGACGCGCCTGCGCCTGCCGATCCACCTCCGCAGCGCCGAGCTGGGTCCGGGCGAAGCGCGGCTCTACGGGCGCGCCCTGCTGCGGACAGGGGCGTACCCGGACCCGGGCCGGGAGTAGCTCCCCTGCCCTACCCCACGTGCAGATCGTTCACCAGGATGTGGGTCCGCGCCGCTTCCCGGGCGAGTTGACCGGCCATCTCCTTCTCCTCGATGGTGGTCACGGCGCCCTCGAGGTGTACCACGCCGCCGATGATCATCACCTTGATCTTCCGCGCGCGCACGCGGCCATCGCGCGCCAGCGCCTCGCGCACCCGGGCGATGACCAGGTCTTCGTCCACCTGTCGGCCCGCCGCCCCCACCGTCCGCGGCGCCCGCCGCAAGGCCGACTCGCGCTCGACGCGCGCGCCGACCAGCTCGGCCACGTCCTCCGCGTTGTACTCCAACCACTCGCGCGCGGACCCGATGGCGTGCCCCAGCCAACGCCGCCCGCGCGGCGTGATCAGCAGCACCGCTGCCGCGCCGCCCAAGGCCGTGCCAATCCATACCGCGCGCTTGCTGCCATCCTCGGCCATGGAACCTCCAGGGATTTCAGATTCCAGAGCGTGTACCAGAAGTCGAACACCAAGGCACCAAGACACAAAGACACAAAGGGAATGCAGGATGGATTGTGCCGAGATGTGATAGCACTTCGTGTCTTCGAGCCTTCGTGTTGAGCCTTTCCGTACACGCTTTCAGATTTCAGGTTTCAGATTGCCCCGCCGGTGATCTGTTCGTCGGCGCCGGGGCATCTTCCCCGGCAGGAGGGGAGCCGGTCAGGGCGCGCCCATGACGGCCCTGATGCGGTGGAGACCGCCATCGCGGAAGTCGGGGAGCAGGTTGGACTCCAGCTCTTCGCCGTCCGCCGTCACCCGGGCCACTCCTTTCTGCACGCCGTCCGGGTTCTCCACCGTGACCTCGTACTCGGCGCCGCGGAAGGCGCGCCGCAGGGTGTGCCCCTTCCAGCCGGGCGGCACGCACGGGTCCACCACCAGCCCGCGGAAGGTGGGGCGCACGCCGCAGATCCAGTCGGTGCAGGCGCGCCACATCCACGCGGCGGTGCCGGTGGTCCAGGTGAACTCACCGCGGCCGAACTGGGGGTGGTCGGGACCGTAGATATACTCGGCGTAGACGTAGGGTTCCACCTTGTAGAGGTCGGGGTCGCGGCCGCGGGTGAGGAACGAGGTGCGCCGCCAGTAGTCGAAGGCCCGGTCGCCGCGCCCCAGGACGCACTCGGCGATCACCGCCCAGCACACCGGGTGGTTGAAGATCGTGCCGTTCTCCTTGGTGCCCGGCGCGAAGCGGGTGATGATGCCGATGGCGGGGTCGGGCCGTGAGTACGCGGGCAGGAAGAGCGCCGGGCCGTAGTCGGTATCCAGGCGGGCGTGGACGGCATCCATGCACTGGCGGGCGCGCTCGCCCTCGGCCACGCCGGAGAGTACCGCCCACGTCTGGGCGTTCAGGTAGATGCGCCCCTCCTCATTGGCGGCGCTCCCCAGGAGGGCGCCGTCGTCGGTGGTGGCGCGCCAGTACCACTGCCCGTCCCAGGCCACCGCGTTGATGGCATCCCGCAGCCGGCCGTACTCGCGCCGCAGGCGGTCGCGGGTAGCGGTATCTCCCAGCACATCGAAGAGATCCGCGCTCTCGCGGAGCATCCAGCAGGCGAAGTGCGAGGTCATCACGCT
This sequence comes from Armatimonadota bacterium, assembly GCA_016199585.1. Classification (GTDB taxonomy): domain Bacteria; phylum Armatimonadota; class JAAZEB01; order JAAZEB01; family JAAZEB01; genus JACQGM01. The sequence goes on along the minus strand of JACQGM010000248.1, from coordinate 14,465 downwards.
CTCGCCGCGCCCGCGCAGCCCCACGAAGTTCAGGCCGTCGTTCCAGTCGGCCGACAGCATGAGCGAGAGGCCGCGGGGGCTGCGCCGCGAGAGGGAATAGCCCAGCCCGCGCAGCAGGTGGTCGCGCACGGTGCCCTGGCCGGTGTCGAAGAACCCGACTTTCTCTTCGAGGAATTCGAAGCTCCCCGTCTCCTTCAGGTAGTTGAGGATAGCCATCGTCAGCCAGAGGGGGTCGTCGGAGTGCCCCGTCACGGCCGGGGTATTCGTCAGCGGCTCCCAGTTGTGGACGGTGCTCCCCTCGCGGAACTGGCGCTCGATGATCCAGAGGGTGCGCTGGCGCGACATGGCGAGGTCGTTGGGGAGAATGCCCAGGATGTCCTGGGTGAGATCGCGGTAGCCGATGATGGAGGACCCTCCGATGTAGTAGGACGCCATGCGCGCCCAGTGCGCCGTGGTCCACGCCTGGTACTTGTTCCAGACGTTCACCGAGAGGTCGAAATCCGCATCGGGGGTCCGCACTTGCAGGCGGGGCAGGTAGTCGGCCCAGTACTCGCGCACCTGCTCGAGCTCGGAGTCGAAGGCCGCGTCGGCGCCGAGGGTGGCGGCGATCCGCGGGATCTGGTGGCGCTGCTGGCGGTCCACCACCCCGAGGAGGATGTGGAAGCGCGTCGTTTCGCCCGGCTGCAGCTCGAAGCGGTGGCTGAGCACGGCCACGGCATCCCGGCCCACGGCCAGGCTGCCGCGGCAGCGCCCGGCGGCCACCGCCTCGGGGTCCCGCCAGTCGTGGTAGGCCCCGATGAACTCCTCGCGCGCGCAGTCGAATCCGTCCGGGGGCAGGCTGGCTGCCATGAAGGCGATCTTGTTCCACTCCAGGTTCGGGCTTTCGCCCCGCCGGAAGCTGACGAGCGGCCAATAGCGTTTCGTGGCGTAGATGATGCCCTCGTCAACGGTCACGTCGTTGAAGAGGACGTGGAAGCTGCGCTCGATCAGGTCCGGCTCGTAGGACCCGAGGACGAGCTCGGCGAAGGCGAAGGAGCGCAGCCGGCGCGGCCGGTCGCTCTGGTTGGTGAGGCGGAACCCCCACAGCTCCAGGTTGCGCCGCAGGGGCACGAGGAAGAGCGCCTCCGACTCGATGCCGCCGCGACGCGAGCGGATCCGCGTGTAGCCGAGGCCGTGGCGGCACTCCCACGCTTCCATCTTCCGGCAGACGGGCTGCCAGTTGGCGCTCCAGTACTCGCCCGTCTCCTCGTCGCGAAGGTAGAGGTAGCGTCCCGGCCGGTCGCTCAACACCTGCTCGCCCGGGAACGCGCGGAGGATCCGGTCGAAACCGGAGCCGTAGATGAAGGAGTAGCCGCCGCCCGTCTGGGAGACGAGCGCGCAGTAGGCATCGTTGGAGATCTGGTTGATCCACGGCACCGGCGTGTCCGGGCGCGTGATGATGAACTCGCGGCCATCCTCGGAGAAGTGACCGTAGGCGTTCTTCACGGCAGCCTCCCGCGGGCGCCGGCGCCGACCGCGGACGCAAGTCGGGCTCCTCAGCCGCCGGCGGGTGAGAATCGCGGGTGTGAGCGGCGCGCCGGTTGCGCCGGATGGCGGCCGCTGCAGGAGGCCCTTCTCGCGCCCCGGTCCCCCCGGGCGCTCTTCTTCTCTTTACCCACCCGACGGGCCGGCTAACCGCGGACGGCAGGTTGGTGGGCAGCACCTTCGACCGGGGCGGAGCGTGGTGATCAACATCCGCCTGATGGAGACGGCCGCGGGCGAGTCGGTGATCGCCCGGCGCGCGGCGCCGGCGAAGGAGGCGATCCGGGCGGGTCGATAGAGCGACTCCGGAGATCGTGGCGCCGCCATGGCAGTCAGCACATCTGCCTCACGGCGGCGCCAGCCCTGGGGGAACGGCCGCCGGCACACCAGCAAACAGCGCCGCCGCGCGCTCGAGGCAGAGCTGCAGCTCACCGTGCGTCAAGACACGTCGTCCCATGAAGGTGCCATCGGGGTAGCCCTCGATGATCCCCCACCGGCGCAGCCTCTCTACTCGGAGGTAGCTCCAGGAGTCGGGCGTGACGTCCGGGAAAGGCTCAGGCCGGCGCGGCGATGCGTTCGGCGCCGCTCCCGGGAACTGCCGCAGCCAGGGCTCCAGGAGTGTGGACCAGAACAGCCCTGCGAACTCATAGCGCGTCACCGCGCCGTCGCCAAGGAAGTTACCATCCGGGAACCCCCGCGCCAAGCCGGCGCGGCGCATGGCATCTACCTTGCGGGCCGCCCAGTGCGCCGCAGGCACGTCACGGAACGGCTGCGGCTCCCCCTCGCCCACGACGACATCCCCCGTGATGCGGAACGTCTCCGCGATCATGGCGCAGACCACGTAGCGCGTGGCAGGCTGCCGCGGCTCATTCACCGGGCGCACTATGTAGGGCGGCGACGGAAGGGCGGGTGCAGTGGCTCCCTCCGCCGCGGCACAGGGGGCGGCGAAGGCGAACGGGAACAGAGCCCACCATGTGAGGCGGTGTCGTCCCATGATGATCATCCCTGGTCCTGCGCAGCCCGCACCCGGGCGCGAGCCCGCGCCACAAGCAGCAGCCCGAGTAGGAAGTGAGGAGCGATGCGCGAACTCACTCCTCACGCATCACTCTTCACTCCTCACCCAGGGTACTCCTTCCGGTTCTGCTCCATGCTCAACAGCACCGGCTTCTCGGGGAGAGCCTTCGCCAGCTCGGCCAGCTCGTCGCGGTCGCCTTCCAGCGGCAGCGCCACCTGCCCGCCATCCACCACCGAGCGGCAGAGGGCGAACATGATCTGCAAGCCCTTGTAGGCCTCCTCGCCGTTGCAGGGGTGAACGGCGGCGTCATCATCCAGCCACTTCGCCATGTCGGCGATGTAGGGGGGCATGTCCAGGTCGTAGTTCATGCACCCCTCGCCGCCGATGGGGCCGCTGGAGTCGCGGGTGACGGCGCGCCAGCCGCCGCCGGTGAGCACCTCGGCGAACCCCTCGGTGCCCAGGGCGCCGATGCGGGCCTTGCGCCACCAGTAGTCCACCTCGGGCACGTCCGGCGCCCCGGCGCCCGCCTCAACGGTGCCGCGCACGCCGTTGGCGAAGTGGATGAAGCCGGCGATGTAGTCGGGCGAGGCGTGAATGTCGGTGAGCTTGCCGCGGCCGCTCGCCTGCGCCATCGCCCACTCGGCGTCGGCGTTGCCGTTGAACCACCGGATGTAGTCGATCAGGTGGGTCATCATGTGCCCCATCCACCCGGTGGCGGTGGCGTAGACCGTGTGTACCCGGCCGAGGGTGCCGCTGGCGACGATCTCCTTCACCTTCCGGTAGTGGGCGCCATAGCGGTGCTGGTGGCTCACCACCGTCTTCACCCCGGCGCGGCGCACGAGCTCCATGATCCGGCGCGCCTCGGTGGAGTTGAGGGCGATCGGCTTCTCGTAGGCGATGAGCTGCGCGCCGCACTCCACCCCGGTCTTGATCATCTCATAGCGGATGTTCGGCAGGGTGGCGAAGCAGAAGACGTCCGGCTTCACCGCCGCTGCCAGCGCGGCGGCATCGGTGCTCATCTTCGGGTTGCCCAGCGACGGCGCCACATCTTCCATGCGCCCCACGTCAATATCGCAGATGCCGGCCACCTCGAAGCGGGGGTTGGCGTGGAACGCGGCGGCGTGGTGCTTCCCGCGCTTCCCCATGCCGATGACCACCACCTTGTAGACTCTGTCGCTCATCTCACGTCATCCTCTCTCAGACGAGTATGGGAGTGTGGCCAATGCAAAGTTGGCAGTTAGGGCTATCCAATCGGCATTGATCAGGACCGCGCCTTCCGTTGATAGCGTGTCCAGCTCACTGCGCAGGCGTTCTCGTATGCTGCCCCCCGCTCTGCGGAAGCCGAAAAGACGGGCCGCCTCTACGAGAAGTGAGTCCACACTGAGACCTACCGCGTGGTCGGTAATGAGAAGCATCGCGGCCTGGATCTCCTCGGGAGGGATGTGATCGATGCTCCGCAGCGAGTCCGGCTCGTCTTCTGCGGGCACGCGCACTGGTAGCTCCTTGGGATCGGTCCGCCACAGGAAATCGCCCCGACGCACCAGGACGCCCTGTTGCTCGCACAGAGACGCGGCCTCTTCCATCGCGGCCTTGATACGAGAACCCGTCCGCATCAGGCCCCACGCGGACAACAAGCGGCGAGCAGCAAGCTCGATATGGATCGGCCCTTCTTGCTCCACCACCTCAAAGAGCATGTTGCACTGCAGACTCCGGTACTCAGGCAGATGGAACTCTGGATCCACCCATTCCGTTAACTCCAGGGAACACGGCTTGTAGGGAACCGTGCCGGGTAAACCTGCCTCGTTCCCACGGGCCGTCGTCATCACGCCAGAGGCACCCTTGCGCTCCTCTGCTGAGGGCGGTGTGCTGGCTTCGGGCGAGTCTGCTTCGTAGTTGGCGAGGATAGGATCCTGCCGCTGCGCATCCTGGATGGCCTGGCGGAGCCTGCGGACCTCAATCCCTTTTCTCGCGGTCCAGTCTGGCGACCAGACTCGGTGGATTCGCCAGCTCAGGCTTTCCAGCACCTGCTGACGAAGACGGTCGCGGTCACGCGCAGTAGCAGCGGAGTGGTAGGTCGCACCGTCGCACTCAACTCCCAGGAGGAAGCGGCCTGGCTTCGCGGGGTCGATTACCCCCAGGTCGATGCGGTAGCCGCTGCAGCCAACCTGGTGTGCCACTTCGTAGCCCATCGCCCGGATCTCGTGCGCGACTTTCTCCTCAAGGGGCGATTCGCTCTCGCCGGACCCCACCGGGTTGAGCATCTCCAAGGCCGAGTAGCCACGCTCCGCGTAGTCCAGGTAGTGGGAGAGGTTGAGCACTCCGGCCCGCGTGCTCTCGTCCACCCGCAGATCCGACGACCTGATGGAACTGACCAGGATGACCTTCTCCCGTGCCCTGGTGACAGCCACATTCAGGCGTCTCTCGCCGCCATCCCGGTTCAGGGGGCCGAAGCCCATGGTCATCTGTCCCCGGCGGTCCTTCCCGTAGCCCACGCTGAAGACGATGACGTCGCGTTCGTCGCCCTGTACGTTCTCGAGGTTCTTGACAAAGAAGCCCTCCAGCCGATCACCGTCAAAGAACCGCTCGAAACCCGGATCCTCCCGGCGTCGGCGCTCGATCTCCTCCTCGATGGCGACCATCTGCGCCTGGCTGAAGGCGATGACGCCCAGGCTCTTCCTGGGGTAGCTGCGGAAGTGCTCGAAGACGAGATCGGCCACCACCTCGGCTTCTGGGCGGTTGTCTCTCTTGCCGCCCCGGTCGTAGACGCCGTCCGGCACATGCACGAAGCTGACGCCCAGGGTCCTATCAGAGGACCGGGCCGACGGGAACGTGATCAGCCGGTCGCCGTAGAACTGGTGATTGGAGAAGGCGATCAGCGCCTCGTGCCGACTGCGGTAGTGCCACTTCAGGCACGGGTTAGGCACCAGGGGCAGCACCGTGCCGCACTCGTCGAGGACACTGGTGAAGTCTGCCGACGAGAGCTCGTCCGCTGTCTCGTCATCCGGTTCATCACCATCATCCAGGCTCTTGAAGAAATCGGTGGGAGGCAACTGCTTGCTGTCTCCGGCCACGATCAACTGCCGCCCTCGGTAGATGGCGCAGACCGCATCTTCCGTGAAGATTTGCGACGCCTCGTCGAAGATCACCAGGTCGAACTCCAACCGGTCTGGTGGAACGAACTGGCTGACGGACAGCGGACTCATCAGCAGGCAGGGCTTGATGCGCAGCAGAAGGTTGGGAATGCGCTCGAAGAGATGGCGGATCGGCAGGTGCCGTCGCTTCTTGGCAGCTTCCCGCCGCAGGACGGAGACCTCGTTGTCAGCCGTAGTCAGGAACGTGGACGCGGGCCGTCGCGCATTGCAGCGTTCGATGACGCGCTCTGCGGCCATGCCGACCAACTGGCGGTCGATCCGGCGGAAGCTGTCGATCAGTTGCTCGTGGTGTTGCCCACGGAACTCACCCAATGCGGGATCTTCCTGGAACACCGCATTCACCCAGGATTGGGAGAGCGCCTTCTGGAACGCCCGGACGAGTGAAGAAGCGAGCGGAGGGCAGTCCTCCGCCTGTGCCAAGAACGAATTGAGTTCTGCCAGGCCCGATTGTGCTATCTGCTGTCTGCGCTCCTGAAGATCCACCCACGCCTGGAGGTCATCGACCCGCTCCAGCAAAGCGTTCGTGGCCTTGGCGAGAGCATCCAGCGGCAAGATGCGGAGCGGCTCACCCTCAAAGACGGGTCCGGGCGGCTCGAACCCTTCCTCGATCTCCTGGAGCCAACGGCACGCATCCTGGTAGGCGGCGTCGCACTGTGCCAGCAGTGGCAGGTCCGGCGCTGCCTGAGCGGCGAGCGCGACCATGTTCTCTGAGACCGGCTCTCCATCGAGCAGGCATCGGAGTTCGTGCGTCCAGCGGAGAGCGCGTGCTACTCCATCCCAATCGGTATCCAGACCCCTGTAGAGGGTACCGAATGCATCCCGCAGATGTCCTTCCTCCGCAGCGACCTGGTCCTGGGCAGCGCGAAGCTCCGCCAGGGCGTCCAGGTCGGAGAGAAGCTCCGGGACGTAAGCCGGTACTTCATCGCGACAGTGTGACACCACCCGTTGCCGGAGCATCTGCAGTTCGCGCAGTGCGGTAGCCGTCACACGGCCCCACTCCGCCAACGCAGACAGCGACGCGCCACTGAGAGGCCCAGGGATGCCAGACACGCTGCCAAGCAGGCCCGCGCTTACCAGCCGTTGTGCATCCCGGCCCCACGTCGTCACGGCATCGAGGATCCGCTGCCCGGTCGAACGCAGATCAGATACGGGGATGGTGCCAGCGGGAAGGCCGTCTGCCCCTGCTGCGGGGATGGTAGACGTACTTACCAGATGTAGTCGTACTCCGAGTAGTCTGGCAACCCCTTGCGTCCACTCCAGGGCCGACAAGACCGCTTGCCAATCCGTGTCGAGGCCCCTGTAGAGCGCGCCGAAAGCTGCCCCCAGTTCGTGTGCCTGCGATGCGACTTGCGCCTGAATGGCCCGTATCTGGTCGAGCATCTCAAGGTCGGACACCAGGTCAGCGATGTGCAAGGCGTCTCCATTGCGGCAGTGTGGCAGCAACTGCTCGCATACGCCTTGCAGCGCCCTTAGTGGATCCGCTACCGCCAGTGCCCATCCGATCAGCTTCTGGAATGGGATCGTCTCGAAGGGCTGCTCCATACCTGGGAGGCAGGCGGATGGGTGGATACCAACCAACCGCTGGGCGGTGCTCTCCCACTCCGAGATCGTGCGCAGCATCCGCTGGCCGATAGAGCGCAGTTCCGGCATCGGGGGAGTTCCAACAGAGACCGCCTCGGTCACCCCTGGCGGGACCCTGCACCCGCCAAACTCCCGGATGACCTCCAGCGCCGCCCCAGCAGCGCGGACGACCGCATCGAAGTCTGTATCGTAGCCATTATCGCATTCGGCCAAGAGGGCCTGGACTCGCGGGCGAGACTCATCCAGGCGGCGGCGCAGCCAATTGATGTCTCTCGCTTTGGTCAGGTCTTCCAGGACTCTCGGTGACAACACGTGCGAGCGCGCTGTCTTCAGGATCATCCTTCTGTCCTGGTAGAAGCCGGGTGATACCCATCGTAGAGGAGAGCGTCTGAAGGGACCGCTGAATGCGCCGACCAGCCGGTCGAGATCAAGAGACAGCAGGCTCTCGTCGTATCGCTGCAGGATTTGGTCTCGCTGCTTCCGGTACTCCTCATACTGCAGTCGCACCTGAAGCGTTATGTTCTGCACGTCGCGCAGACGGATCGGGTCAAGCCATTCCCGTGGCGGACGCACCTCCGGATCACACAGCACGCCGAGCTTGGCAAGCCCTCGTGCCTGCTGGAAGTTGCAGTCGCTGCGCTGCAGTTGGAGCCGGTGGGCGAGAGCGTCTGTGTCACGAACGCAGTCGTTCGCTGCTGCCGCCGTCGCTTCACAGAACGCCAGGAACCTTCGGCCCAAGCGGTCGTCTGCTGCAATGAACGCCTGGGTGGCATCCCAGTTCTGCCGAGCGGATTGCCCCAACCCCATAGATAGCTCGAAAACGCTCTCATGGTAGCGTGACAGCAGGTGCGCCCGGTTCCGCCGGTAGGATGCCTGCAGTAGGGCGTGTCTCTCAGCAAGCTGCCGGTAGGAATCCAGATCCGCACCCGAGAGCCAATGCGCTGGACAGGACGGAGTCTTGAGGAGTGACTCGCCCAGTGCGGCCAGGCGCTGCGGATTCGCATCCTCGGATGGGAACTGGAGATAGCCCGTCAAGGGATCGAGGCCACGCAGGGCATCGTGGGCGAAGGCGAGCGTCTTCTCAGCGAACTCCAGATACCGAATCCCCAGTGGGTCATGGGAAGCCGTGAACCGCTCGCAAGCGCGCCAGCAGTCACCGAGGCGTTGGGACAGATCGCCTGGGAGTCGTAGGAATCCCCCGTGGTAGCGTGACAGCAGGCGGCTCCGTGCCTCACGGAAGCCCTTCTGCAGTGCAGCGTGAGTGCTGGCACTGCGGGGGTACGCATCCAGGTCTGCACCTGCCAGCCAGTGAGCGGGAGGTTGGGGCGTGGAGACCACATGCTTCCCGATCTCGATGAGGCGTCCGACATGGCTCAGGTCCGATGGGGCATCCAGTTCCAGCGCCCCGGACAACTGCGGTGCCACCTTCACGATGGTCTGGATGCTCTTACCAAGGCCCGTAAGCTTGGCAGTCCAGCGTTCCCTGACTCCGAATGCGTAGGTTGTCTCCCGGCAACCCCGCCACGGGAAAGCAGCGCCCTCCTCAACCACCCCCCAGACCGGGACCAGGCGTTGCACCAGTTCCTCGGCTCTCTGTGTCCGTGCGGGAGTGAGCACGCCATGGTCATCCATCCGCAGAGAGAGCGACGGAGCATCCTCCAGGCTTGCGAGTTGACCCAGCACCTCGAAGACACTCTTGCCGAGGGGTTCCCGCACTTCGTGGAGTGCCAGCACATACCGGTTCAGTTGCTCCCGCAGGAGCCGCAGGCGCTCGAAATCGGACCCTGATGGCAGGCGCTTGGGGGAAGGATACTCGTTGAGGCTCCGCTCAAGTTCGGCGATCACATCCCGCTTGTTGGCCTTGTCGCTGTGAAGTTCGAGGCAGAAGTGCCCCAGGTTCCTGTCACAGAGCCGCTTGTAGACGACCTCCAGCGCCGCCATCTTCTCGCTCACGAAGAGGACGGACTTGCCGCGTGCGATGAACTCGCCAATGATATTGGCGATGGTCTGGCTCTTTCCCGTGCCCGGTGGCCCCTGAAGCACCAGGCTTCTTCCGCGCAGTGCAGCCAGAATGCACTGCTGCTGGCTGCTGTCCGCATCCAGAATCTGGAAGACCTCCTCTGGCTCCTGGAGAGAGTCCAGGTCCTTCTCATGGGGAATGTCGCCCTGTAGGCCGTCATGTGGGTGACCACCTACCAGGCTCTGCACAACCGGGTGGACCTTTACCCGCCCCTCGTTCGCCTGCAGATCCTGGTACATGACGAGTTTGTGGAACGAGAAGAGGCCCAGGACCGCCTTCGGCTCGACGGCCCACTTGCGCGCCTGCACCTTGTCAGCGATGGCATCCAGGTAGTTCTGAAGCGAGGACTCTTCCCAGTCGGGCACTGGGGGCAACTGGATGCGGAAGTCCCGGTTCAGCTTGAAGGCGAGAGCCGGGTTGAGAACGGCATCCTCTTCTGTCGGCGTGAGGAAGTAGGCGTCCAAGCTGGTATCTCGCTCCAGGGCCACGGGGCATAGGATGAGGGGCGAGCAGACATCTTCGCCGGAGTCGAGTTCCGTCCAGGTGAGCATACCTACCGCGACATGAAGGATGCGGACCCCACGTTCCTGGTAGTCAGTGCGCGAGCGGCGATAGAGGTTGCGCAGGACCCGCTCCAAGTCCTTCCTGCCGCCGCCCTCGAAGACGATCTCATCCTGTCTGGTCGGAACCTTCGGTGGGCGCTCATCCGGTACTACCTGCGTGTCTGTCTCGTCCTCATCATCGAAGAGGGAGCCAATCAGGGGCGGCATCCAGACGCGCCATGACTTCCCCTGGGTTACCAGCCGGGTGAGGACCGTCTCCGCATCAGGGCAGATGACGTCCAGCGTTGAGGTCTTGCTGGGCCGGAAGTACACGAGACGGTTGCGGCGGGTGAGATCGATCAGTCGCCGTCGCCACTCCTCAATCCGCCGCTCTGCGTCTGGGCGCGAGCACACCGGGTCCATGACCTGTCGTTGCTCCCTTCGTCGCGGGGCTGTGATAGTCTGAAGTTCGTTGTTGTCGCTCGTGAACCTGCCGTTCGGCAACCGAGACTCAGCCCGGAGAGCCTGCCGATCTAGCGGCCGCGAAAGGGGTGCAAAGTCCCTGCTAACTGCTAACTCTGCACTCGCCCTCTCCCACACCCCTGCAATCCCACACGCCCAAACTCTCACGCGTTTGCCGCGCACCACTCCCGCGTCTTGGCGATGGTGTAGTCCACCTCTTCCCGGGTCAGCTCGGGGAACATCGGTAGGGAGACGCAGTTGGCCGCGTTCCACTCGCTATTGGTCACGCTGCCGACGATGCGCGCTCCCTTGCCCCACGGGTAGCCCTCCTGCTGATGGATGGCGATCGGGTAGTGGCTCTTGGCGTCAACACCGGCGCCGTTCAGGAACTTGAGCAGATCGTCGCGCTTGCCGTTCCTCGTCTCGACGACGTAGAGGTGGTAGGCGTGCCGGTAGCCGGGCAGCTCGTAGGGGAGCTTGAGGCCGATGTCGGCCAGTCCCTCGCCGTACATCGCCGCGACCTCGCGCCGGCGGTCGGTCCACTCGGTGATCTTCTTCAGCTTCACGCTGAGGATGCCGGCGTGCAAGTCGTCCAGGCGGCTGTTGTAGCCCATCGAGTGCTTCGAGCGGGCGGGCGAGCCGTGGTTGCGCAGGCGGAGCACCGTCTCGGTGATGTCGTCGCGGTTGGTCATGATGGCGCCGGAGTCGCCGAAGGTGCCGAGGTTCTTCTGAATGATGAAGCTCGTGCAGACGGCATCGGAGAGCTCGCCGATGCGGAAGCTCGCCCCGCGCGCGTCCACGGCCTGGGCGCAGTCCTCGATGACGTAGAGGTTGTGCTTCTTCGCGATCGCGGCGATCTTGTCCATCTCGACCGCCTGGCCGTAGAGGTGGACCGGGACGATCGCCTTCGTCTTCGGCGTGATGGCCGCCTCGATCAGGCCGACGTCGATGTTATTGGTCTTGGGCTTGCTGTCCACGAACACCGCCGTGGCCCCGGTGAACCAGATCGCCTCGGCGGTGGCGAAGAAGGTGTTGGTGACGGTGATGCACTCGTCGCCCGGGCCGATGCCGAGCGCGAGGAGCACGAGCCAGATGGCGTCCGTGCCCGAGTTCACGCCGACGGCGTGCTTCGTGCCGAAGTAGCGGGCCAACTCGCCCTCGAATCGCTTGAGAGCCGGACCCATCACATACTGCCCGCTCTCGAGCACGTCGGAGATCGCCTTGTCGATCTCCCCCTTCAAGTTGTGGTACTGGCGCACATGTCCGTAGAAACCGACTTCCATAGTAGACGTTCCTCCCCGGTCCCCGAACGGGCATCGCCGAGGGCGCATCCCCGCCGCCCCCGGCGCGGATCCATAGCAACGCTCCGCGTGTTCGATGGGCACGAGGCAGAGTCCTTCCGGTGAGGAGGATGGAAGGGCGCCGGCCCGCGCCCTTCCGAACGGCGCCAACGGCCTCGGGAGGCGCTGCCAGCAGGAGGGATCAACCGCCGAGGTGGATACGGTAGCTGCGAGGGGGGACGCCGGCGAACACGGCGCGCCCGTCGCGATCCGTCTCGCCCTCGCGGACCTCCGGCCCGTCGGCTTCGGACAGGCGCACGCGCAGGCCGGGGGCGGCACGGCCGGCGCGGGTGAGGGCGATGGTCAGCTCGAAGTCGCTCTCTCCCGGGCGAGGCAGAATCCTCGCTTCCAGCTCGCCGAGAGGGATGGCCGGCGGGGCGGGATCCGGCGCGCGGATGCCGCCCCGCGCGTCGGCAACGGCCAGCCCGCGCGGCAGATCGGGCGCCCGTCCGGCCAGGGGCATCCGGACGGCGACGCCCGCCGCGCCCACCCACTCGACGAAGCCGGTTTCCAGCCGCCGCTCCAGGTGGAGCAGGAAGGATGCCCGGGGGCGAAGGGCCGCGCGAGCCGCCTCCTCGTGGGCGATCAGCAGGTCCTCCACCTTGCGGTAGCACTCCGGGCACGCGGCGACGTGTTCGGCCACCGCGGGCAGCGGGCAGGCCCCGGGGGCGCCCTCGCCCAACCAGTCGAGGTGAGCGGCGAGCGAAGCGTTGTCGGGGTGCCGGAGGAGTGTCGCGGGCGCCGAGAGCAGCCACCGTTTCACGCGGCGCAGCAGCGCCTCGACGGCATCGGGCGGTCGTGGGGGCGTCGCGCTCACACCTGGAACCCTTTCTGGCGGAGAAGCCTGGCGAGCTCGCGCTTGTTGCGGTGGTGCATCTGGCGCACGGTGGCGGCCTTCAGCCCGACGGTCCGGGCGATCTCCACGAACTCCTCATCCCGGTAGTAGTGCCGCCGGATGATCTCCCGACACTGGCGGTGAGTGAGCCGGGCGATGGACTCCTGGAGGGCCTGTGCCTCCTCGCGCGCCACCAGCCATTCATCCAGACGCCCCGATTCCCGAGGCAGGCGGTCACCGGGCGGCAGCGCGCCGGCGGGCGCGCCCTCGTCCAACGAGACCGTCACCGGATACCGCCGGCGGTGCCTCTGGCGGAGGAGGTCGTAGGAGACGGCCGCCAGCCAGCTCCCGAAGCGGATGCCGGCCATCTCGCGATAGGAGCGCAGCCGCCGCCAATCGCCCTCGCTCAGGTGTACGAACAGTTCCTGGCAAAGATCGCCCACCTCCCAGAGCGTTCCGCCCGCGCGCCGGGACGCGAAGCCGCGCAGCACGGCCGTCAGGAGCGGCCGGCAGCGCTCGACGAGGGTGCGCCAGGCGCCTTCCTCATCACCCCGGGCATCCAGGATCGCGCTCACCAGCTCCGCATCCAAGGGCAACCGATCCTCACTCATCCCTTCTCCTTGCGCTCCCGCTCCGACGGCGCCGGAAAGCCCGGCGCCGTTAGGAGGCATCAGGGAACAAGCGTCACGGCCGCCCATCGGCCGGGCATATGGACATGCCCGGCTGAGAGGCGGCTCGGCGCCGCCAAGCGCCCTCGCGGGCGCGGGGTGTCTTGCCGTCCGAAGGACGGTTGGCCGCTGGCCCCTGAGACGGGTGCGTCCATGCGCCCGGTGGCCCGCGACGGTTGCTGCCTGACGAGTCATCAAGGCATTCGGCCTCAAGCGTCCGCACTCCTGCCGCTTGAGAAGGAGAAGCCTCTTTGCGGGCGAAAGGTTGACGGGGGCGCGGGCGTGCCCGTTCGGGGAGTGCCGCGCGCGCCCTTGGAGGAACGAGATGAAGATCGCGATCATTCCCACGACCGGCGGCGCCGATCCCTTCCGCGGCATGGAGATCGCCCGCGAGCTGGGTGTGGAGGGGGTCCACATCGGCGCCTTCGGCGGGGGGCTGGACCTGGAGAACAAGACGAGCGCGGAGCGCGCCGAGATCCTGAAGCGCATCAAGGGGTACGGGTTGGAGGTCTCGGCGCTCATCGGCTGGGGCGGCCGCGTTGACCTTGGCGAAGAGGAGAACCTGGCCGAGAACATCGCCTGGGGCAAGCGGATCAACGAGACCGCCGTAGACATGGCCGAGGGCCTCTGGATGGCGCACGTCGGCATCATGCCCGAGGACGACAGCACGCCGCGCTGGGCGCGCTTCCGCGAGTCCCTGGCCGAGATCGCCGCCCACGGCGAGCGCGTCGGCGCCTGCCTGGCGCTGGAGACGGGTCCCGAGCCGCCGCCGGTGGTGCGCCGGATGATCGAGCAGGTGAACAGCCGGGCGCTGCGCGTCAACTTCGACCCGGCGAACCTCCTCCTCTGGCCGCGCACGATCGCCCGACGAACCGGCGTGCCGCTCGATTACGAGGCCGCCCTCCGCAAGTTCGACCCGGTGGCGGGCCTGCGCACGCTGATCCCATACGTGGCGCACGCCCACGCCAAGGACTCGGTCTTCCGCCCCGACGGCACCGCCACGGAAGTGCCCCTGGGCACCGGGATGACGAACTGGCCCGTGCTCTATTCCATCTTCAAGGAGCACGGCTACCAGGGCTATTACGCCATCGAGCGCGAAGTGGGCGAGAGCGCCATGGAGGATGTGCGCAAGGCGGTGCAGTACCTGCGCGAGCTCGACCGCCAGGCATGAGGCGCGGCGCGGCGATCGCCCCGTCGGCTCACCCGTGGGACCCCATAGGCGTTAACATAAGCGTTCCCGCGGTGCCACCCGGTATGAAACCGGGTGCTCCGGGCCGCTGGCCGGGCGTCCTCACGGACGCAGAAAGCCTTCTCCCGTCCGAAGGACGG
>JACQGM010000241.1 GCA_016199585.1 Armatimonadota bacterium | reverse complement strand
GCCGCGTCGCGCTCGATGTAGGGGCTGCCCTCGACGAAGTCGGGGTCGTCCCACATCCGGTCCCAGCCGGTGGCGAGGAGGGCGGCGTCGCCCGGGCGCAGGTCGGGCGCGGCGCGCTCCAGGTCGGCGAGGGTTACGGGCTCGCTGCGCGCCTTCTGCCCGACGGGGATGACCACGGCAGGGCGGTAGAACGCCTCCAGGGGGAGGGCCGTCACCGGCGTGGCGGCGGGGTCCACGTGGGCGCGCGTCTCGATGTAGGTGCCGGTCTGTCCGCCGATGACGAACTGCTGGAGGTAAACCGGGTAGTCGGGCGGGAGGAAGGCGGGGTGGGGGAGCTCCGAGATCCCCGCGCCGGGGTACTCAGGGCAGTAGCGCCACATCCCCGTGTAGATCCAGCCGCTGATGTCGCGTATCGGGGCACGCACGGGTGTCTTCTCCTCTTGCTGACGCGTCATTGGCTCGCAGGAGGGGATTCGGCGCGGGGTTGCGGTTGCCCTGCCGACGGGGCGGACCAGGGATCTTCCATTGCCCAACGTTGGCGACCTGCGGTGCCGATCCACTGCTGGCAACATCCGGATCTGTCACCCTGAGCGGCCGACGCGAAGGGTCTCCGCCCCCACGCCTACCGCAGGTCGGCATCTGATGAGCTTTGACGAGCAAAGCCGGTAATCGCGTCAGACCGGGCCGAGACGGAGCGGCGGCCCCTACGACGAACGAGGTACGTAGGGGAGCTGCTCCGTCCGCGCCCGAACTACCGAACTTGCTCGTCAAAGCTCATTAGGGGTTCCCGCGCACTTCCGCAGGGCCTTCTCATTACCCCCACACGGTGCGCCCTGCAAGAGCGTTGGCCGCTGATCCGAAGCAGGGGCGTGGGCCGTTCGCCTCGGAGTGCCGGTGCCTAACCGGCTGGAGGTGGAGGGAGACCAGCCCGATTCTCGGGCGCTCCGGGCAGTCTTCAGGATGCTCCTTGCGGTTGAGGGCACTACGAGCCCCAGGGCGGTGGGGTAATGAAGAGGCCCTGGCAAATCCGGCGGGAGTGTTGACGCACGTGGCGCCCGGTGCTATACTGCCGTCCACTGGGGGGCGCGACGCAGGCCGCCCGGAGGTCAGAGATGACACAGCAGAACATCCAGCCCGCACCACCGGAAGCACGCCCCGAGTTGGTGCTCTGGACGGGGCACAGCAACGACGTCGTCTCCGTCGCCTTCTCCCCCGACGGGGAGGTGCTGGCGAGCGCCGGCTACGACCGGCTGCTCATCCTCTGGGACCCCGAGACGGGGGAGGTGCGCCGCAAGCTGCGGGTGCCGACCGATTGGGGGCTATACTCGGTCGCCTTCGCCCCCGATGGGGAGCGGGTGGCAGCCGACAGCGGCGAGGGCCTGTGGCTCTGGGATGCCCGCACGGGGGAGCCGCTGCCGGCGCCGCCGCGCCTGCACGGCCCGTTCGTCTTCTCCCCGGATGGCCGCTGGCTGGCTGCCACGGGGCCCGAGGCTCAGATCGTCCTCTGCGATGCCCGGACAGGGGCCGTGGACCGCGAGTTGAAGGGGCTTGAGAACTACCCCGGTGCCATCTCGTTCTCCCCGGACGGGAAGCGTCTCGCGGCCCCCGAGTTAGGCGAGCGCGTGCTGGTCTGGTCCCTGGCCAGCGGCGCCATCGAGCGCGTTCTGACCGTACCCGCGGAGGCCTTGGAGCGTGCGCATCGGGAGAGCGTCTCTCTCAGAGCCACTGTGTTCTCGCCGGACGGCTCCCTCATCGCGGGCTCTGGTGACTTTGGCCCGGCGCCCGTCTGGAATGCGGCATCCGGCGAACTCCGTGCCCTGCTGCCCGGTGCCGAAAGCATTGCCTTCTCCCCGGACGGCGCCCTTCTGGCTTTGGTTGATGATGACGGAACAGCGGCGCTGTGGGACGCGCGGACCTTCGCGCAGGTACGGAAGTGGGAGGCGCACCGGGGTTGGGTGCGCTGCGCCGCCTTCTCGCCGGACGGGCGGCTGCTGGCCACCGGCGGCAACGACCACGCGGTGCGCCTCTGGGATCCCGCCACGGGCGCGTTACGGTGCGCCCTACGCGGCCCGGAGCACGAGGTGGCCGCGGTCGCGTTCGGGCCGCACGGGGCCGTGCTGGTGAGTGGATACGGCGACGGCGCTGTGCGGTTCTGGAGCATCGGCGGGGGCGAACTGACCCGCACGCTGCCGGGTGATGGCCGGGCCGTCACCGCGATGGCGCTGTCGGCCGACGGGTGCCGCCGGGCCGTCGCCGTGGGCGAGTGGCGTGGTCCAGGGTTGCTGGCACTCTGGGACCTGAACGCCCGTCAGGTCCGGTGGTGTCAGGCAACCTCCTGTCAGGTGGCATCACTGGCGCTCTCGCCCAATGGCAGCATCCTCGCTGGGAGTGTGTGGGGCGAACAGGTAACCCTCTGGCACGCGGCCTCTGGGAGTCCGGTGCGCACTCTGGAAGGGCATGACGCCCGGTCCTGCATACCGGTTGCGTTCTCGTCGGACGGTCGTCTTCTCGCGACCGGCGATCGCACGGCCGCTGTGAGGATCTGGGACGCCAGCACCGGGGCTCTGCTACAGGAGCTGATCGCACCATCGGATCCCCCATGGGATGTCTTCGATGCGATCCAGACACTGGCCTTCTCTCCTGACGGGAGATCCCTGGCGGTCGGAAACGCTGGCGCCACGGTGGAACTGTGGGACTTCCAGACGGGGGTCCGCCTGGGGACGCTGAAGATGCCCCTGGACGCTGTTGCCGCCCTCGCCTTCTCCCCCGACGGGAGGACGCTGGCGGCCGGCACGGCGTATGACGAAGCGATCACCCTGTGGAGTGTCCGGCGCCGCCGCTGCAAGCGGACGCTGACAGGGCACACCAACAGCATGCGCGCGCTGGCCTTCTCCCGCGACGGGCGAGTCCTCGCCTCGGGGGCGGCCGATAGCACCATCAAGCTGTGGGAGCCGCACAGCGGGCGCCTGCTCGCCACGCTGCTGGTGCTGCCGCCGGAACGCGAAGGAGAGGCGTCTGACGACTGGATCGCCTTCACCCCCGAGGGTTACTACCACGGCTCGCCGGGCGCGGAGCGCTTCGTCCGCTGGCAGGTGGGCGCTGACTGCCTGCCGGCCGAGGCCTACCGGGATGCGTTTCGGCAGCCGGAGCAGGTGCGCCGGGCGCTCCTCGCGAAGCGAAGAAGGTGACGGCCGCAGGGCGGAACCGATAGAGGCACTTCCGGCGGAGATGCTTCGAGGTCGGACCCCTCAGCATGACAGGTGCGGGGGTGAGGGAGCAACGCGACCCCCGCCGGAGACGAACTATGTCTACTCCTGCGAGTCTGCACCCCAACATCCAACTCGCCCTCGACACCATCCACCGGAAGCCGACGCGGGGCATCCCGAGCTTCCTGCTGCACGTGATGGAGCACGCGATCATCGAGCGTCTCGCCGGGGCGCCGCCGGGGAGCTACCGGGAGCGGCCGGAGGAGGTCTACCTCGCCTTCCAGCGCGCCATCGGCACGTGCGTCATTGACCAGTGGATCCCCACCAACCCGCTGACGATGGGTCCCCGGGGCTGGGAGGGCGAGCGGGGCGCCACCACCGGCGCCGAGGAGGTGGTGCGCGACGGCATCCGCATCGCCTCGCCGGAGGCGGTGGCCGAGCACCTGGAGCGCGTCGAGTTCCCCCGGCTGCGACAGGCCGCGGCGGAGTTCGACGAGGAGGCCCGCCTCCGGGAGATCCTCGAGGGCGAGCGTCGGGTGCAAGGGATCCTGGCGCCCTCCATCCTCAAGAGCGGCTACGGCTTCGTCCGCTTCCCGGGTCTTGCTTACAGCACCTACGGCTATGTGCCCTACTTCAGCGCCTACGCCCTCTACCCGGAGCTGATGGAGCGCCACTTCGCCCTCCAGGCCGACATCGCCCTGCGGAGGAACCGCGCCGCCGCCCGCGCCTACACCGAGGGCGGCTTGCCGCCCCTCTACCGCCTCGACCACGACATGGCCGACTCGCGCGGCACCCTCGCCCGCATCGAGACGCTCGACCGCCTCTGGCTGCCCCACTTCGCCCGCGCCATCGAGCCGCTGGTGAAGGCGGGCGTGCGTCTCCTCTGGCACTGCGACGGCAACCTGATGGCGATGGTGCCCCGCCTCCTCGACGCGGGGGTGGGCGGTTTCCAGGGCTTCCAGTACGAGGACGGGATGGACTACGCCCGCATCTGCCGCACGAAGAGCCGCGCCGGCGATGACCTGATGATCATCGCCGGCGTGTCGGTCACGCGCACCCTCCCCAACGGCACCCCCGCCGACGTGAAGCGCGAGCTCGTCTGGCTGGTCGAGAACGGCCCGAAGCGCGGTCTCTTCCTCGCCGCCTCCAGCTCCATCGCTCCCGGCACGCCGTGGGAGAACATCCTCACCCTCGTCGAGGGGCTGCGGTACTACCGGGAGGAGTGGAAACATTGAAATATAGAAATATAGAAATACGGCTCGTCGAGGAGCCGTGGCGACGCACGAACCCCCGCCACCTCATATTTCCATATTTCCATAACGTCCTACACCCCGAACGTCAGCGCGTCGTAGGCCACTTTGCGGATCGTGCGGGCGTCCAGGCGCTCCACGCCGGGGCGGGTGGCGACCCTGTCGCAGAAGTCGGAGCGGTTGAACTCCAAGATGATCTCCATCGGCAGCGTCGGCTTGAGCGGCTTCGCCTGGCCGACCAGGGCCATCGCCTTGCGCGCTGCCTCGCGGATGCGCGCCCGCGCCTCGTCGGCGTCCACCAGCTCCGCGCGGTTCCGGCCCACGCCCCGCTTGACGGCGGCGACCTCGAGCGGGTGGAAGAACTGGCGCGCCTCCATGCACGCGGCCTCGTCCCCGCTCATCATCAGCATCGGCACGTTGAAGTGGCCGGCAACCATCGCCCACTGCGCCAGCTCGCCCATGCGCCTCCCGTTGACGCTGTAGTTGTACCACGTGAGCGAGGACTGGGTGTGGTCGAGGAAGGCGTTCATCGTGCCCGCCATCGCGTGCGCGCCGATGAAGAGCGTGCCGTCGTAACTCTCGTCCATGATGCCCCACCACTTCTTGTTGGGCCGGACGTCGTTCTCGGCGCGCGGGTCGAGCATCTCCAGGACGAAGTTGCCGCCGCCCCCGTGGCTGTCGAGGACGGTGACGTGGTCGGCGCCGCCGGCGAAGCAGCCATCCACGGCGGCGTTCAGGTCGTGCATCAGCAGCTCGCAGCACTCGCGGCAGTGGGGGCTGTCTCGCTGGATCATCTCGAAGGTATCAATGCCGGTGATGCCTTCCAGGTCGGTGTGGATGTAGACTTTCATGGGGTTTCCTTCTGGTAGTCTTCTCGCGGTGGACTGAAGACATCGAGGGCGCGGGCGCCCTCGGCGAGGGCGACGGCGCGGTGCGGCACCCCCGAGGGGATGCAGTAGGGGTCGCCCGGGCGGATGTGGCGCGTCTCCTCGCCGATGGTGAGCGCGAAGACACCCGAGAGGCCGACGCCCACCTGCTCGTGCGGGTGTGAGTGCGTCGGTATCTCGGCGTTCGGCTCCAGGTCCAGGAACGACATCAGCATCCGCTCGCCCCAGACGGCCCGCAGCGTCACCCCGGGCACCGGGCGCAGCGCCGGCCGCGATTCCAGGTCGAAGAACGGCATGGCCAACTCCTTCCATGCCTTACTTCGACACCGCACCCCCGGTTTCCACCCGGGCGGGCAGCGCGGGCGCGGATGGAGCAGCGCCCCTACGTATCCTGTTCGTCAGCGTAGGGGCCGTCGCTCCATCTCGGCCCGGTTCGACCCGTCAGGGTGTTCTTCACGAACCGCCCGCCGAGGAGGATCACCGGCATGTGCCGCCCCTGGCGGGTGAGCAGCGACAGGTCGGCCAGCGGATCGCCGTCCACCACCACGAGGTCCGCGCAAGCGCCCGGCGCGATGCACCCGATCTCCCCCTCCCGGCGGAGGAGCTTCGCCGCGACGACGGTGGCGGACGCGATCACCTCCTGCGCCGGGAGCACGCGGCCCCGGATGACGAACTCCTCCGACTGGTGCCGGTGCATCTCGCCGAGGAGGTCGGTGCCGAAGGCCATCGGGAGGGAGGCGGCCCTCATGGTCGCCAGGCTTTCCATCCCGGCGCCGCGCACCGTCTCGATCTTCGCCACGCTCTCGGGCGGGAACCCCATCGCCGCGCCCTCATCGGCGAGCGCCTCGTAGGTGACGAGCGTGGGGACGGCGACGCACCCGGCCGCGGCGGCGGCGCGGGCGGTGGCAGGCTCGATGAGGTTACAGTGCTCCAGGCTGCGCACCCCGCAGGCGACGGCGCGGGCGATGGCGGCGTCGGTGTAGAGATGGGCGGCGACGTAGGTGGCGGCGTTCTCCGCCTCCTCGACGGCCGCGCGGATCTCCGCGCGCGAGAAGCCGAGGAAGCGGATCGGGTCCGTCGGCGACGCGACGCCGCCGCTCGCCATGATCTTCAGGAAGTCCGCGCCGTTCTTGATCTCCTCGCGCGTGGCGCGGCGGACCTCGTCCACGCCATCGCAGAGCCGGCCCAGCGCGCCGAGGCGCCCGTGCGGCTGCGGTCGGTCCTCGAAGCGGCCGCGGAAGTCGGTGTGCCCGCCCGTCTGGCTGAGCGCCTTGCCGGAGAGGAGGAGCCGCGGCGCGTCGAAGAGGCCCTCGTCGCGCGCCATCCGCAGGGCGTGCGTCGCCCCGCCCACGTCGCGCACGGTGGTGAAGCCGCGCAGCAGCATCCCGCGCAGGATGCGGGCGGCGCGGTGGGCCACGAGCGCGTCGGGCAGGGCGGCGTTGACGCCCAGGTTGGCGTGGCAGGCGACGGCGTGGACGTGGGCGTCAATCAGCCCCGGCATCAGCGTCCGCCCGCCGAGGTCGAGCGTCTCCGCCCCGGCGGCGGTGACGCCCCGGCCGACCTCGCGGATCGTCTCCCCCTCGATGAGGACGGAGACCGGCTCGGACGGCGCGGGCGCCGTGCCGTCCACGATGCGGGCGTTCTTGAGCAGGATCATCAGAGGGTTTCCTCCGGCGTGGGGGCAGGTTCCTCGGGGGGTACGAGAGGGGTTAGCTGCTCGATCAGCGCGGGGATGTCCTGCTCAACCACATCCCATGCCAGGGGCGCCCGGATCGCGAAGTAGTGGTGTACCAGGCGATGGCGCATGGCGATGATGTCGGACCAGGGGATCTCGGGGTGCGCCGCGCGGCATTCGGGCGACAAGGCCCGCGCCGCTTCGCCGATGATCGGCACCTGGCGCACCACGGCGTCTTGCAGGATCGCGTTCTGCTCGAACTCCTCCCAGGTGACGCCGGCGGTATAGCGGGCAACGGTGCGCGCGCCAACCAGCATGTCGAGGAGGTAGCTGTCGTCACGCCGCATACACCACCTCCGCTGATCGCAGCACCTCGTTTCGCCGGATGTAGTTGGGGCTTCTCATCACCGCTTCCCGCTCCACCAGATCCACCCGGCGCCCTAACAGAGAGGCAAGCTCACGTTCCATCCCCAAGACCTCGGCCAGGCGAACACGGGCGCCCGGCTCGTAGTCCACCAGCACGTCCACGTCGCTGTCGGGCCGGAAGTCGTCGCGCAGCACCGACCCGAAGAACGCCAGCTTCCTAATGCGGTGCTTCCGGCAGAACGCGGCGATCTGCTCCTGATCCACTTCGATCCGCCAGCTCACGGCAGGGCCTCCTTCCCTGCTCTCATTATACCGTCTTCGGGCGGCAGTGGAAAGCCAGGTTCGTCGGGAGGGTATCGTCCAGGGCGACGTCGCGACAGATGAAGAGGTCGTCACACCCCGAGGTTCAGGTCGCGCGCCGTGGCCAGGTCGAAGCTGTGGTCTAGGCAAGCGAGGAAGGGCTGCTCACTCTCGTCGTCGGTGACGCGGTGGGTGCGGTGGCCGTTGACGGGCGAACGCTCCTCGGTGCAGCAGGTGAGAGCATATCCCTCGTTGAGCGCCCCCCGGCAGCAGCGCACCGTGCCGCTTCACCGGCCGTCATCTGCCGAAGGCGTTGTTGTACTCCGCTTGCAGGCGGGAGCGCAGCCGTTCCAGCGCGGCCCGCTCCGGGCTGTCCGGGTCCGGGTAGGCGGGGCGGTACTCCAGCACAACCGCCAGCACGTCCAGCAGACAATCGAGGTCCCACCGGTACAGCCCGATGGGGCGGGTTCCTTTGTAGCGCTCGATCCGCCCGTCGAGCCCAAACGCCTCCGCCATCAGCCAGGTGTGCTGCTGCAGTGCGCGCAACTCCTCGCCGGTGATCAGAACGTCCAGCCGAACATCCTTCTTGCCCGGTTTCATGTTGTTCCGCCCACCCTCTCCGCCGCCGCCACCACCCGTGCTTCCCCCGACAGCAGCGCCTCCGCCAACGCCTCCGGCGTTGGGTTCACATCCCTGACGCATTCCGCCGGGTAGTCCGGTTCATCCTTGGCGTAGGCGCCTGCCTGTAGTGGAGGCCCGGCGGAGATGCTTCGGTTCGGAACCTCAGCATGACAAGTGCGGGGCCTTGGGAGGGTTGTACCCGGGCGCCGGCACACCGCAGCCGCCCGTTTCCTCCCTTGCTACCCCGGGGCCGCCCCGGGCCAACCGCTCAGAATGTACGGCCCGCCCACTTCCCCCGATCAGAACAGCTTCCCCTGCTTCGGATCCCGGTGCTTGACCGGCGCCTGCTTCAGCGTCACGTCGGGCCCAAACCTGGGGTATTGGACCTGCTTGCCGGCGAAGAGGTCCGCGACCGTCAGGATCTGCACGCGGTAGCCTCGAGCCGGGTGCACTCACGCGTCCCTCCCCGCTCGGCAAGCGTCAGGCCTACCGCGCGCCCTCAGACCTGTCACCATCCGGCCCCGCTGACCGGTCGGTGGTCCGTATCATCTCGTTCTCACCTGGCCGCGCCGGTTTCGGGGGATACCGATACCAGGAGCCGCGTCCATGCCTCGGCGAGTTCCAGTGCCGGATGGGTCCGCCCCGCCTGGATCGCGCCCGGGTCAGGCGCCTCTCCGGTGAAGTAGCCCGGCTTCATGCCCGGTAGCGGGGGATACGCCTGCTCGCCGATCTGGAACGGCTTGGACAGATCGATTCCCGTGCCTTGTGCGTGACTGCCGGCCGGCAGGCGGAAGCTGGACCGCACACCCGGCTCCCACAACCTCTCACCGCGGGCGATGGTGTTGTGCTTCCTGAGCCAGGCCGGGTGCCCCGAGGACTCCCCCCCGACCCAGTTGTAGTCCGCATCGGCAATCTGGTCGAATGCGAGTGTTGTGCTCCACCACGACCGGACCGAAACTACATTGTTGATGACGTGCGTGCGTCTCATCCCGCCCGATTCCCGGATTGCCGGTCCTCCCGGGGTGATGACATTCGCCCCGCCGGCAAACGAGTTGTGGTAGATCCATACTTCGGGGTGCTCCTCGGCCGACCGAAGGATGTTCGGCAGCGAGTGCATGAAGACATGGGTGCCGCTGTCATCCGGGTTGAGGAACAGGTTCCGGGAGAGGAAGACCTGGCGCGGTCCCGGCGCGTTGTAGTTGTGGATGCGGACGCCCATGTTGCAGTCATCAATGAAGTTGTCGTAGTAGTGGTTGCCCACCCCGCCCGTACTCAATATCAGCGCCACGTTGGAAAGGTTGCTGAGCACGTTTCGGTGGAACTTCAGGCCGCTCGTGCGCAGGCACATGATACCCGACAAGCCGTAGAGGATGCAGTTGCCGGTGATCTCGTTGCTCGGACCTGCATCCCAGACCTGAATGCCCCAGTCGAACCCGGAGAGGTTGCTGGAATGGAAGATGCGGTAAGTGAAGAAGCGTCCGGCACCTTCGGCCCCCGGGGTCTGGGCACCGAAGGAATCGCTTCCGTAGAAGCCCCAGGTCATCAGGTTGTCCCGCACCAGGTTGTCCGCAGCGCCGTTCTGGATGCACACCCTGGACTTCCCGTGGCTGAGCGAGCAGCGTTCGACGGTGTTACACCGGGATTTGGAGCCGGTGATGAGCACGGCATCCAGCGCCCCCTGAACGCGCAGGTCACGCACGACCACGTAGCTCTTGTCAGCGATGGTGATGCCCGCGGCACCGGACGACGCCTTCAGCTTGTACGGGGATGGGTCGTCGCCGTCGCGGAAGCGGATGTAGGTGATGCCGTCCCGATACGCGTAGATCGCCCTGAGCCGGTCCCAGTAGTCCCAGCGGCCACCGCCGTGATCAAACTTCGCGTCAGCAGGCAGGGCCAGCAGGCCGAACCCCGTCTCGCCGGGGCCCCATTCCACGCGCCTGGTTCCGGCCATGATCCGGTCGTCAAGCTTCCCGATGTGCCGTCCGTCCAGAGTCAGCATGGACGGGTTGAAGCCGACCGCCTTCGTTTTGAACACGCCCGGGCCGACCTCCGGGGCAGGCTCCCAGCCACCCACCGGCACTCCCGGGTCGATCACCGTCAGCCACTCGCCGACAGGGCCGCGCTCGCCCTGCAGCACGAGCGGCCGGCCCGGCTCCCCGGACCTCTTGACCACCACCTGCTCGCGGTAGACCCCGGCGGCAACGTGAATCTGATCTCCGGGACGGGCCATATCAAGCGCCTTCTGGATGGTCAGGAGCGGCCTGGCGACCGTGCCTGGGTTGTCGTCGGAGCCTGCCGGGGACACGTGGTAAGCCCGGCCTGCTTCCCCACGCGCCGACCCGAGAGCTTCCCCGGCGCCGGTCGGAGCAACCCCCGGCAGGGAGACCGCTGCGATACACGCGATGCTGATGAGTCGTTGCACTTCCTTCCTCTCCCGTCTTCCCGGAACGGTCATGCGTCTGGTGTGCGGCGGCCAAGACAACAATCGCGATGCCCCGGACGCAGCGCCGCACCACGCGGGCGCGCGCCAGGCGCCAAGCGCGCCTGGCGCCTCCCCTGACACCTAAACACGAGCTATGTATCGTAAGAGCTAATTGCAGAAGTCCTGCATATAGTGCGATTAATGTACGTGAAACACTATATGTCGTATGCTTCACGGACTTCTGCAATTGGCTCGTAATACTTAGCCGCATCCGAGGACGATGCCGACCGCGAGGACGAGCAACGCGTGCTCGGCTGGCGGGCGTCAGGCCTCACTGCGCGCCCTCGTCCAGGCACAGCGTCACGGCGTCCACGCACAGCTCCCCCGCGCCCGCCAGGGTGAGGACGGGGCGCACGTAGGCCACGTCGGGGGGCACGGCGATCTTCACCTCGAAGCGCGTCCATTCCGCCGACGCCGGCACCTCCCGGGTGGGACCGGCTTCCGCCTCGGGGTCTCGCCCGGAGGTCTTGTACTGCTGCCACGCGACCTTCCACGGTACGGTTGACCGGTACCGGCACGCGAAGGCGTAGGTCTCGCCGCGCTCGACCACGATCGGGCAGGATGGTCGGGCGTCGGCGCTCGCTCCGGCCTCCGGGGAGGTGAGCTTGAGGAACGTCTGCCCCTCGGGGGCGCCCTCTTTGCTCCACTCGCTCTTGGCTCCCCCGCGCGTCTCCACGCTCCAGTTGCTCTGCGCCGGCGGGAGGTCGGCGAACTCCTCGAAGCCGGAGTTGGGGATCAGGTTGCAGCGCCGGTCGAGCAGGAACGCCACCGCGTTCGCCAGCACGCCGTCGGTCTTGATCTCGCTGCCCGGCATCGGCTTGGACTGGTCCACCTCGGTGAAGAGCTGGCCGCCCTGGGGGTCGGCGCCGATCAGGAGCAGCATCCCCTTGCCGCGGCGCTGGAAGGCGGCCAGGGAGTAGGGGCCGCCGGCGATGAGGATGGAGGTGGCCGCGGGGCCGAGCTTCATGAACGGGCCCTGGGTGGCGCGCAGCAGGTGGGGCACGCCGCTGCTCCATCCGCCCATCGGCTCGGCGCCCGGGTAACCGAACGTGAGGCGATGGTAGCCATCGAAGACGGTCATGTGGACCGTGGTGCCGGTCATCGTGTAGGTCTCGGCGTCGAAGAGCCCGAGGTCAATGAGGCGCCCCGCCGCCCGTCCGACTCCCAGCACCGACCCGCCTCCCTCCAGGAAGCGCTCGATGGCCGGCTTATCGCTCTCCTTCACGGGGGGCTCGGTGCCGGAGATCACCAGCACGCGGCAGCCCGCCAGCGATGCCGCATCGAGCGCCTTCAGACCGGAGACGGGAACGCCCACGCGCTGCAAGCCGTCGCGCATCGGCTGGGTCTCGGGACCATCCAGCACGCCCACCGCCGCCGGCTCTGCGGAGCCGGACTCCAGAGCCAACATCATCGCGCACGCGCACAGAGTGAGCCGCATCATGCCAATCCTCTCGTAACCCGGCTGCCCCGTCAGGGCAGACCTGTGATCGCCCAGTTGAGGGCATTCGTGTAGAGCACGCCGCGCGCGTCCATGCCGCTGCCGCTCTCGGGATGAGGGCTGAACGCCGCGACGCGCCCGTAACCGTAGTCCTGCGCCACCAGCGCCGCGTAGCGGTCTTCCGTGTCGTACCACCCCACCACGTCGCACCCGGGCCTCGGGATGAGGAAGGGGCCGTTCATTCGGGTGATGGTGACCACCGGGGGCAGGCCGAGCGAGACGAGGTGCGTCTTGCGGATCTGGACCTGGTGCGGTCCCTGCCCGCGCATGCCGATCTGGTCGCACTCGGTGGAGCGCTGCCAGGGGGTGAGGTTGCACCCGGCGCAGATGCCGAGGTAGCCTCCGCCCCCGTAGAAGAAGTCGCGCAGGTTCTCGGATCCGGCCACTCCCACCTCCAGCCGGTGGTCGTTCGTGCCCGGGTAGCCGAGCGCCGAGTAGGTGGCCGCCAGTCCCGCCGCGCCCAGGACGTGCGGCGCCGTGAAGGGCATCAGGTCCCAACGCGCCCCCATGCGCTCCAGGCGAGCGATCCAACCGGCCCAGCTTCCGTGCAGCGACACGCCCACAGCTCGCTCGCCGACGGGACGGGACGCCGCCGGGGGGAGCTGCGCCAGGGCGATGGAGGCGTAGGCATCGGCCTTGTTGAGACCCGACAGCTTCTCCGCGCACGCCTTCGCGCGGGCGAGATCCCCCTGCCGCGCCAGCCGGTAGACAACCGCCCGCAGCGGCTGCTGGTGGGAGTCGATCGCGGATGCCCCGGCGCGCTCGCACTCGGCCGCGGCCAGGTCCACCGCGCCCCCCGCCGCGAGGAGCGGCAGAAGACGCTCCCGGATCACCGGGGGCGGATCCGCCTTCAGCGCCTCCGCGGCGAACTCCTGTAGGGCGCGGTTTCCGCCCCGCGCCGGGCCCCGCTTGAGCGCCGACAGTACCTCCGCCACGCCGACGACCAGACCGGGGCGAAGATCCGGCTCCGTCACCCGCGCCAGCGCGCCGCGCGCCTGCGCAAGCTGCTGGTGCGCCAACGCGGGCACGCCCGCCCGGTCGGCGTCGAGGGCGGCGCGCAGGTGGGCGCGCACGCGCCAGGCATCATCGGCCACCGCCGCCGCGCTCGCGGCGGCGGCCTCCGCCAGCTTCGCCGCGTCGGCCTGCCGGTCGCGGCCCGCCAGCGTCCGCGCGGCCGTGCCCTGGGCCCGGCACCGCTGCCAGGGATTGCCGATGCGCTGCGCGGCATCGAGCGCCGCGGGCGCCATCCCGTGCCGCGCGCACGCGATGCCGACCACCTCCCAGAGGAGGGGCTGGTCGGCTTCCGGGCACCCGTCCACCGCCTTCTGCACGGCAGCGAGACGGTCGGGCGTGAGCACCTCGCACTCTGCCCGCACGCGCGCCACGGGGCCCTCGATCTGCTCGGCGACCCTGGCCGCGGCCGCCGGGCGGCCCGCCGCGGCCAACCGGCTCACCGCAGTCCCGAGGGCGTAGTCGCGCTCGCCGGCGTCGGCCACCTTCTCGGCGGACTGGCGCAGGGCGTCAAGCGCGGGAGCGAGGGGCTCGGGCAGCGCGCTCGCCACGCGCCCCAGCCCGACGAGGGCCATGACGGTGTCGGGGGCCTCGCAGACCGTCTTCAGCGCCGTCTCCCGCTCGCCCGCCCGGGCGAGGGCAACCGCCAGATCGACCATCGCGGCCGACTGCCAGAAGGGGTCGTCCATCGCGCCGATGAGCTCGCGGGCGAGGTCCAGGTTGCCCATCTGCACGGCCAGACGCGCGCAGGCGCGCCGCCAGGGGTCGGCCGCGCGGACTCGGTTGCGAGAGCGGGACGGGGTCTCGTCCGGCTTGGCTTCGCGTTCGGGCTGGAGCAGAGATGGGTGGCGAACCAGCGCCTCCGCCAGGCGCGCATCCCCCATCTCCTCCAGGGCCGCGCGCGCCATCATGTACCGGGCCACCGAGGCGTAGCCGCGGAACTCCGCCGTCTCGGCCAGCGTCTCGGCCTGGGCCGTCTCCCCCAGCAGCACCAGCAGCCGGCACAACTCCACCGTCATCTCATTCTGCAGCGCCACCAGCACCGGGCCGTTCTGGGCGCTGCGGCGGCGGCACTCCTGGGCCGCGGCCAGCGCCTCCGCCCGCATGCCGTGCCGCCACATCGTGTGGGCAACGCGGATGCCGACCACGGAGTCGCTGTAGGACATCGGGTTCAGCGGGACGCCGCGCACCAGAGCCTGGGCTTCGTTGAGCAGCCGCGCCGGCGACGTATCGGCGTCCTGCGCGCCGGCGGGGGAAGCGAGCGCCAGGAGGCAGCACGCCCCCCATCCGAGCGCAGCAGTGGCAGGAAGATTCATCATCAAGTCTCCTTGCGGCAGTGAGAGCGCGCCCTACGGCTGCCCGGACTCGCCGTCGAGGCTCAGCGTCACCGCGTCAAGGAGCAGTTCCCCCGTGCCCTGGACCGACAGGACCGGCCGGACATAAGCGACATCCGAAGGTGCGATCAGGGTCCCGTCGAACCGGCGCCATTCCTCGGACGCGGGCACGTCCACAACCGGCCCGCTCTCGAACGTCTCGTTCCGCCCCGGCGCCTTCACGAACTGCCACGAGACCTTCCAGGGCGCCGTGGCTTTGTACTGACAGCGAAACGTGTAGGTCTCGCCCCGCTCGATGACGACCGGGCGGGCGGGCCGCGCTTCCGCGGTGGCCTTGGCCCCGGGGCAGGCGAGTTTGAGGCACACCTTGCCCTCGGCAGCGCCGTTCTTCAGGCGCTCGCTCCGAGCTCCGCCACGCGCGGTCACCTCCCAGTAGGGCAGGGCATCCTCGAACCCCGGGTCCGGGATGAGGTTGCCGCGCGGGTCGAGGAGAAAGGCGATGGCGTTGGCGAGCAGTCCATCCGTCTTCTGTGCCTTGCCCGATACCGGCCGGAACTTGTCGACGTCGGTGAAGAGGCGCCCGCCCTGTGGGTCGGCGCCGATGGAGAGGAGATACCCCTTGCCGAGGCGCTGTATGGCCGCCAGTGAGTAGGGACCACCCGCGCGGATGATGGAGGTGGCGCGGGGCCCCACTTCCATGAAGGGACCGTCGGTGGCGCGCAGCAGATCCGGGACGCCGGCGGGATAGCCGAAGGTGAGGCGGTGGCAGCCGTCGAGCGACGTGTTGTGCAGGGTCGTGCCGGTCATGGTGTAGGCCCCGGCATCGAAGAGCCCGAGGTCAATGAGACATCGCGCCCCGCCGCCCACCGCCAGCACCGCGCCGCCTCCCTCGACGAACCGACGGATGGTCTCCTTGTCCGCCTCCTTCACCGGCGGCCGGGTGCCCGAGAGCACGAGCACCCGACACCCCTCCGGCGGCGCCCCGTCGAGCGACTTCAGATCCGAGAAGGCGATGCCGAGGCGCTGCAGACCGTCGCGCATCGGCTGCGCCTCCGGCCCATCCAGCACCCACACGGATGTAGGGCGCGGGTTCCGCCCCGCGCCGGCCCCCCGGGCCGCGCTCAGAGCAAGCACCGCCGCACACGCACAGAGCGCGAGTCGTATCATGGCAGCCTCCGGGTGACCCAGTCGAGGGCATTGACGCAGAGGTGGTCGCGCGGGTCGAAGCCGCTCCCGCCCTCAGGGTGGGGGCTGTAGGCGACCGTGCGCCCGTAGCCGTACTCCTGGGCCACGAGCGCGGCGTGCCGCTCGATATTGTCGTACCAGCCGAGCACCTCGCAGCCGGGCCTCGGGATGAGAATGGCGCCATTCTGGCGGCGGATGGTGATCACCGGGGGAAGACCGAGGGAGACGACGTGCGGCTGCCGCATCTGCACCTGGTGGGGGCTGGCGGAGCAGCCCATGCTCACCCAGTCGCACTCTACGTATCCCTGGCCGATGGCGAGGTGCTCTCCCGCGCAGATGCCGAAGTATCCCCCGCCGTCGTAGAGGTAGTCGCGGATGTTCTCAGAGCCGGCCACCCCGATATACGGCTCCCAGCGCCCGCCACCGGGGAAGGCGACCGCGACGTAACGCGCGGCCAACCCCGCCGCGCCGACCTCGTGCGGCTCCAGAATCGGCATGAACTCCCAGGGCAGGCCCATGCGCTCCAGCCGGGGGTACCACGCGGTCCCGGCGACCCCGCAGACGCCCACCCCGCGCTCCGGTGCCTGCGGCGGCTCGGGGCGCGCCAGTTGTGCCAGGGCCACGTCCGTGAGCGCCTCCGCTCGCTGGCTCCCCATCGCCCGCGCGTACCGCGCCGCAGCGGCACCCTCCCCGCGCTGGGCCAGACGGTAGACCACCACGCGGTCGGATGCCAGCCAGCCGCGCCCCGGTGCGGTAGGCTTGGCGCGGTCGCACTCCGCCACGACGGTCGCGCTCTCACCCGCCGCCGCCAGCGCCGGCAAGAGGCGAGCGCGAACGGTATCCGGGGGATCTCCCTTCAGCACCTCGGCGGCGAACTCCCGCAGCGCGCTCTGGCGCTTCATCGCTCCCAGGGCTTCCACCAGGGCGATGACCAACCCCGGCTGCAAGTCGGGGTCGGCCACGCGCGCCATCGCCGCGCGCGCCGCCGCCAACTGCTGGTCGGCCAGGGCGCTCTCACCGGCGCGCTCCGCGTCGAAGGCGACGCGCAGGTGCGCCCGCGCCCGCCAACCGGGGTCCTCGACCGCCTCGGCACTCGCGGCCGCGGCCTCCGCCGCCCGGACTGCCTCCGTTTGCCGCCCCATCTCCGCCAATGCCCGTGAGACGGTTCCCTGTGCCCGGCACCGCTGCCACGGGTTCGCCGTGCGCGCTCCCGCATCCAGCGCCTCCGGGGCCATCCCCTTCCGCGCGCACGCCACCGCCACGATCTCCCATGCGAGTGGGCGCTCCGCCTCCGGCACCTTCGCCACGGCCTCCCGCAGCGCCAACAGATGTAGGGCGCGGTCTCCGCCCCGCGCCGGTGCCGAGAGAAGCCGGCCCTGCGCCCGCACGCGCGCCACGGGATCCCGGATCGGCCCGGCGGCTTCGGCGGCGACGTCGAGACGGCCCGCCGCCGCCAGGCGCTCCACGGCCACCACCAGGGCGTAGTCGCGCTCCGTGGCGTTCTCCACCTTCGCCGCCGCCTGGAGCAGCGCCTTCACGGCGTCCCCCAGTGGCTCGGCGGGGCCGCGGCGCGCCAGCGCCTCCGCGACCCGCGCCAGGCCGATGACCGCCATGTAGGCGTCGGGCGCCTCGCCCATCGTCTTCAAGGCATCGGCGCCCTGGCCCGCGCGCGCCCGCTCCACCGCCACATCGCCGAGCGCCCCCGACTTCCAGAGGGGGGTGGTCGTGGCGCTGATCAGCTCCCCGGCGAGGTCGAGCCGGCCCATCCGCAGCGCGAGCCGGACGGCGGCGCGCCGCCAGACATCGTTCTCGCCCTTCCCATCGGCGTCCGGCTTGAGGAAGACGGCGCGGCGCAGCACTCGCTCGGCACCGGCGGCATCGCCCGTCTGCAGCAGGGCCTGCGCGATCACGTAACGCGCCGTCACCGCGTAGCTGCGGAAGGTCGCGGTCTCGGCCAGCCCCTCGGCCTCGTCGGCCTCGCCCACCAGCGCCAGCAGGCGGCACAGCTCGATGGTGAGAACGTCACGAACCGATTCCACCGTTGTGTTCCTGGCGTTGCGGGCGGGGATCTCGCGCAGCGCCGCCAGTGCCTCGTCCCGCAGCCCGTGCAGCCGCATGGTGTTGGCGATGCGCAGGCGCGCCATGCTATTCCAGGTGAGGGTGCTCCAACTGGCGTCGGCATCCCTCCCGCCGCCGGCGCGCGCCGACTGCCATGCTTCATCGAGCAGCCTGGCCGGGGACGTGTCGGTCTCTTGCCCGACGGCGGGCGAGGCAAGGAGCAGGAGGCAGCAGGCCCCCCACCCGAGCGTCGAAGCGGTGACAGGACTCATGATCGGCTCGTCTCCTTCTGAGGCGCGGCGGCGCGCCTCACTGCCGGTCGGGATCGCCCTTCAGGGCCAGGGCCAGCGCATCGAGCAGGAGCTCGCCCTTCCTCTCGATGGCGAGGACCGGCCGAACGTAGCGGACGTCGGCCGGGACCGTGAGCGCGACCTCGAAGCGCTTCCACTCCGGCGAGGGAGGCACCGTCGCTTCCGTGCGCTCCCCGGCCTCGAACGAAGGGGATCCCGAGACAGACCCCAGGATCCCGGAGCGGTCCGCCCGCTTGAGCAGTTCCAGCGATACCTTCCACGACGCCGTCGCCCGATACTGGCAACTGAAGGTGTAGCGCTCGCCCGGCTCGACGGCGATGGGGCAGGTCGGCTGCACTTCTACGACGTCCTCGGCCCCGTCAGACGTGAGCTTGAGGCACGTCTCTCCTTCTGCGGCGCCCGTCTTGCGCCACTCGCTGCTTGCGCCTCCCCGCGTGGTAACGGTCCAGTTGCTCTGGGCCGGCGGGAGATCGGTGTGCTCCTCAAACCCCGAGTTGGGGATCTGGTTGCCGTACGGATCGAGCAGGAAGGCGACCGAGTTGGCGAGGAGACGGTCGGTGCCCTTCTCGCCGTTGTTCGCCTGGGGGTCTGCGCCGATGATCAGCAGGCGGCCCTTGCCAAGGCGCTGGACGGCGGCCAATGAGTAGGGCCCGCCCGCGGAGAGGATCGGGGTGGCGTTCGGTCCCACTTCCATGAGCGGCCCGTCGGTGGCGCGCACGAGGAAGTAGACGCCGCGCTTCCAGTCGTCGCCGGGGACGTCGCCCGGATAGCCGAAGGTGATGCGGTGATACGCCTCGATGGTGCTGAGGTGGACCGTCTTCCCGGTCATGTAGTAACCCCGGGCATCGAAGAGGCCCAGTTCCAGCAGGCGCTTCCCGCCGCCGCCCACGGCGAGCACCGCGCCTCCCGCCTCGACGAAGCGCGCGAGCGTGGGCGCGTCGGCCCGACTCACCGGTGGCTCGGTGCCGGAGAGGATGAGCACCCGGCACCCTGCCAGCGCCGCCGCATCCAGCTTCGCGAGGTCGGTGAACGCGCACCCCACGCGCTTCAGGCCGTCGCGCACGGACTGCACCTCCGGCCCGTCGAGGACCCGCACCGGGGCGGTCTCGACCGGAGAGGCTTCCAGCGTCAGCATCAGTGCATATCCACAGAGTGTCCACGGCGTCATGGCAGTCCTCCAGAAATCCAGTTGAGCGCGTTGACGCAGAGCCAATCGCCGGGCGCGAAGGCGCTGCTCCCCTCGGGGTGAGGGCTGAAGACCCCCACGCGGCCATACCCGTACTCCTGCGCCGTGAGGGCCGCGTGGCGCTCGATCTTATCGTACCAGCCGACGACTTCGCACCCGGGCCGGGGGATGAGGATCCCGCCGTTCATCCGGTTGATGGTGATCACGGGCGGGAGACCGAGGCCGACGAGGTGGCTCTTCCGCATCTGCACCTCGTGCGGGCCCTGCCCGCGAAGGTAATAGAGTTCGGACTCGCTGTACTTCTGCCGGGTGGCCAGCATCTGCCCGGCGCAGATCCCGAGGAACCCCCCGCCTTCGTAGAGGTAGTCGCGCAGGTTCTCGACGCCGGCCATCGAGACCTGCTCGACGTGGTCGCCCGCGCCGGGGTAGCCCACGGCCGCGTACATCGCCTTCAGCCCGGCCGGGCGCAGCTCGAACGCTGCCGTGAAAGGCATCACGTCCCACGGCACGCCCATCCGCTCCAGCCGCGGCAGCCACGAGGTCCAGCCCCCGTGCAGCGAGACGGCAACGGCCCGCTCCTTCACGGGCGGGCGCGCCATCGGGGGAAGCTGCGCGAGCGCGATGTCGGAGAGGGCTCCGGCGCGCTCCGCTCCGGAGAGCGTCTCCGAGAGCTTCCGTGCCTGCGCCAGTAGGGCGCGGTCTCCGCCCCGCGCCGCCCCGCGCTGGGCGAGCCGGTAGATGAGGGAGCGAAGCGGGCGCTCGGACATCCGGGCGCGCTCGCACTCCGCCACCGCCATCTCGGTCTCGCCCGCTGCGGCCAGCGCCGGCACCAGCCGTTCCCGGATCGCCGTGGCGCTGCCCGCACCCCGACCTCCCGGCCGGCGCCCGCCCGGACGATCCTCGGTGGCTGTGGCTGCCCCTGCCTTCAGCACCTCGGAGGCGAACTCGCGCAGGGCCGTCCGGCGCTTCAAGGCTCCCAGGGCTTCGGCTATCCCGATCACCAGACCCGAGCGCGCGTCCGGGTCGGCGACTCGCTCCAGGGACTTCCGCGCGAGCGCCAACTGCTGGTCCGCCAGCGCGGCCACGCCGGCGCGCTCCGCGTCGAGGGCGACACGCAGGTGGGCGCGCACTCGCCAGGCGGCGTCCTCCACCGCCTCCGCGGACGCCGCCGCCGCGTTCGCCAGCCCCGCGGCCTCGGCCGCGCGGCCCGCATCCGCCAGCGCCCGAGCGGCGTCACTCTGGGCGCGGCACCGCTGCCACGGACTGGCGATCCGCCCGGCGGCATCCGCCGCGCCCGACGCCATCCCGTGCCGGGCGCACGAGAGGGCCGCGAGCTCCCAGAGGAGCGGCTGTTCGTTCTCCGAGCACCGCTCCACCTCACGGCGCACGATCCCCGCGCGGTCGGGGGAAACCAACATGCACTCAGCGCGGACGCGCGCCACCGGTCCCTCGATCAGGTCGAGGAGCGTCACGGCGGCTTCGCGGCGGCCGGCGGCGGAGAGGCGACCGACCGCGGCGGAGAGCGCGTAGTCGCGCGCGGCGCCATCTTCCACCTTCGGCGCGGCCTGGCGCAGCGCGTCGAGCGCCGGGCCAAGCGGCTCCCCCATGCCCCTCTCCGCCAGAGCCGCGGCCACCCGCCCCAGGCCGATCACGACCATGTAGGCATCCGGGGATTCGCCGACGGCCTGGAGCGCCTCGGCAGGCTTGCCCGCCCTCGCCAGGGCCACGCCGATCTCGGCCAGGGCCCCCGACTTCCACACCGGCGTCTGGATCGCGCCGACGAGCTGTCGCGCCAGGTCGAGATGACCCATCTGCAGGGCGAGCGTGGTGGACGCGCGGCGCCAGGGATCGCCGCTGTTGCGGTTCCGGCGGTCCTCCGTCGGCGCATCCGGCTCCAGCAGCACCGGGCAGCGCAGGGTGGCTTCGGCCGCCGCGGCGTCGCCCCTCTCCAGGGCGGTGCGCGCCACCACGTAACGCGCCTGCGGGGTGGCGGCCAGCTCCTCGGCCTCGGCGATGCGGCCCTGGCGCACCAGCAGGCGGCACAGCTCCACGACGTGGCTGCCGCTCTCGCGGCCATCCTCGATGGCGGCCTGCGCCTGGTCGCGCAGGTCGTGGAGCTGCGCCGTCTCGGCGATGCGCAGGAGAACGAGGGGCCGGGAGCCGCTGCGTCCGCGCGGCGCGCCCCGCGCCGCCTCCAGCGCGTCGTCGAGCAGGCGCGCCGGGGCGGTATCGGCGTCCTGCCCGAGCCCGGGCGAGGCGCAGAGGACCGCGCAGCAGGCGGCCCACCCGAGTCTCGTAGCGATGAGAGCATTCGTCATCGGTCATCCTCCCTCCGGCACGTGGCCTCCTCACCCGCACGCCTGTGTGAAGAGGCCATAGTGATGCCGTCCCTGGCTGCGGCCGACCCGCGGCGGGCGGATCGTCCGGGCGCCGGCAGCGGCAGCCCCGGCCAGGCCCGACGAAGACGTGGGTGCCGGGCGCGCGTGGCGAGGGAGCCGGCGTCTTGCCGCAGGCAGTTACAGGGGTTCTGCGCGTGCGGCACGCATCCCTGCTCGGAGCAGGCGCCCGGGTGTCCCCTCAGGCGTGGGCTTTCCGGCGCCATTCCCGGGAGGGGGAAGCCATCTCGGGGAGGCAGGGCGACGCGATGCCTATGAGGATGCGCCTCGGCAGGCCGGGGCCCCGGCTGCCGCCCGCCTGGCGCGCGCCGAGGCGCCGCTGTTTCACGGCTTCACGGCGGTGGGCAGGATCTCGTAGTCATCGCACCAGCTATAGATCCTCGGGGGGCCGAAGTTGTTGCCCGTGCCGGTCCACTGCCTGGCGAAGGTGATCGGGTGGACCCAGACGCCCTTCTCGTGCTTGCACACCACCGCCGCGTCGAGGAAGCGGTAGATGCCGGCCTGGATGTTGTTGTAGGCCGAGGTCACCACGGCGCGCTCTACCCACGCCTCACCGTAGATCGAGACGCGGAGCACCGGCCACTTGGGGTTGTCCTTCTCGAAGAGCTGCTTGAACGCGGTTCTCAGGGCGGACGCATCCTCTCCCCGATAGCGCTCCACCGGCACGCGGTTCGACTTCACCTGGGCGGCATAGATCTTCTTCGCCTTGAGGGCCAGGCCCTTGACCTTCGCGTCCAGCTCCTTCAGCTTCGCGTCCTCCGGATCGACGAAGCGGGCGAGGTCGAGAGTTCGCTCCATCTCGCCCGCCTTGAAGGTGAGCATCACGGGGTCCTCGTTGCTCCCCCACATCCCCAACTGCTCCTCGACGTTCCGCAGCGACCAGGGGAGCAGCTCATCCTTCTTGTGCTTCGCCACAATCTCGGGACCGAGGTAGAGGTTGATGAGCGCGGTGCGC
Source organism: Armatimonadota bacterium (assembly GCA_016199585.1). GTDB lineage: Bacteria > Armatimonadota > JAAZEB01 > JAAZEB01 > JAAZEB01 > JACQGM01. The sequence goes on along the minus strand of JACQGM010000241.1, from coordinate 6,774 downwards.
ACGGCGCGGAACTCGGTGCCATGTTGCCCATTCCAGTTATACTGGTCGAACCACCGGGGCGAGGGCGCCAGCGCGACGAACTCCAGGGCGCGCTTCATCGCCTCGGGGTACTGCTTGTTGGCGGCCAGGATCCACTCCGCCAGGTCTCCGAGGCTCACGCCCGAAGCGAGGTTGTTCTCCAGGCCGGTGACATCCGGGTAGAGGATGAAGTCCCCGCCCTTCTCGCGCTCGCTCGGGCTGGTGGGGGCCGCATACTTCAGGATGACGGGATCGAGGGCCTTGAAGGCTTCGTCTCGCGTCTCCGCCGTGATCTTCTCGTCCGGCCAGCACCTGGCAGCCACCGCGTCGAAGGGCGCGTTGAGATCGTCCGGGACGGTGAAGCCCGAGACCGCCAGGAGGATCAAGCGCGCTCTTGGCACGTCGTTGGCCGCAACGGCCTTCTCCGCGTCCGGGATCGCCGCTTGCAGGATCTTCGCCTGCACCTTCATGTCCGTCAAGATGAGGGCGGAGGCGCGCGAGGCCAGGCCGACCATCAGGAGAACCGGCAACAGCTTACGGCAGCACATGGTATCCACTCTCTTTCTGCGCGCGTGCGCGTGTGTTCACGGGACGGCGTGAACACACGAGGTGTCTATTCGGCTCTTATCTCGGGAATCCTGCTCCCGGTTGCGGTGCGCCCCGTAGAGAGACAGGGGATGATGCGGGGGCAGCCCTCCGTCTCCCCAAGGAGAACGCCTCCCGGCGGGGAACCTGGTACGCGCCGGGGCGGCGCGAGGGGTCGCCCGTGTCGGTCGGCCCCTGGAAGAGGGCGCCCGCCGTTCGGGAGACGCAGTCAGTCGGGAGGAAGCGATGGCAAGGTCACGCACTCGGGTTCACGTGGTTTCGCACACGCACTGGGATCGGGAGTGGTATCTCACGTCTCAGCAGTTCCGGCGGCGTCTGGTGCGCATGGCGGATGATCTGATAGAGACACTGGAGCGCGACCCCGAGTACCGGCACTTCCACTTCGACGGGCAGACGATCTGGCTCGAGGACTACCTCGAGATCCGCCCGGAGCGACGGGCGCGCCTCGAGGCGCTGATCCGGGCGGGGCGGATCGCCGTGGGCCCCTGGTACGTGATGGCGGATGAGTTCCTCACCTCCGGGGAGGCGCACGTGCGCAACCTCCTGCGCGGCCACCGCCTCGCCGAGTCGTTCGGCGCCGAGGCGGCCAAGATCGGCTTCGTTTCCGACACCTTCGGGCACAACTCGCAGCTCCCGCAGATCCTCGCCGGCTTCGGCATTGACAACGCCTTCTTCTTCCGCGGCATGTCGGGAAAGACGCCGGCGGAGATCCTCTGGGAGGGCGCCGACGGCACCCGCGTGCTGCTCATCAAGTTCCCGGAGGACGACGGTTACGGGTGCTGGCACCAAGCGTTCCGCGCGCCTTTCCGCCGCCGTCCTTTCGACCCGGAGGCGGCCCTGGAGCACGCCCCCGCCTATCTCGCCTTCAAGAGCGAGCGCGCGGCCTCCGGCGTGATCCTGGCGATGGACGGCAACGACCACCTGGATGCCGAGCCGCGAACGCCCGCCTTCCTCCGCCTGCTCAACGAGCGCTTCCCGGAGTACGAGTTCGTCCACTCCAGCCTCGAGCAGTTCCTGGCAGACGCGCGACCGAAGGCGGAGGGTGCGCCGCTGGTCTCCGGGGAGGTGCGCTCCCCGGCCCAGCACGGCCGGTACAACGGCATGCCCGTCCACACAGGCTCGGCGCACGTGGATCTGAAGCTCGCCAACGAGGTCTGCCAGACGCTGCTGGAACGGTGGGCCGAGCCGGCGATGGCCTGGGCGCACCTCACCGGATATGCGTACCCGCTCAGCTACCTCGACCTCGCCTGGAAGCATCTCATGCGGAATCACCCGCACGACTCCATCTGCGGCAACAGCGAGCACCAGGTACACGAGGACATGCTCGGGCGCTTCGAGGAGGCCCGCCAGATCGCGGGCGACGTGGCGCACTACTCGCTCGCCCACGTCGCGCAGCAGGCGGACACCGCGTCGCTGCCGGGCGAGCGCGCCCTGCTCCTCTTCAACCTGACGGGCGCCGAGGCGGTGGAGGAGGTGGTGGAGGCGACGCTCGAGCTCCCCCGCGACACAGGACCGGAGGCTCGCCGCGACCTGATCCGCGTCCGCGACGCCGCCGGCCGGGATGTGCCGTTCCAGGTGCTCGACATGGCGCGCGGACGCGGACTGCGCGAGCGGATCGCGCGCCACGCCGGCCCGTCGCGCTCCTGGGACCTGGTGCGCGTCGCCCTGCCGGCGAGGATCCCGGCGCTCGGCTGGACGGCTCTGGCCTACGCGAGGGTGGATCCCGGGCCCCCGGGAGGGCTGGGCGGCCCGAAGGAGCGGGCGCCGGGTCGCTCGCGCACCCTTGCCCCCCGGCCGGGCGTCCTCGAGAACGACCTCATCCGCGTGTTGGTCAACGCCAACGGCACCCTCGATCTCACGGACAAGGTCCGCGAGTGGACCTACAAGGGTCTCCACGTCTTCGCTGACAACGGCGAGACGGGCCATGCCTTCTTCCACACGCCGCCGGGCCAGGACCGCACCGTGACCTCGATTGGGTCTGCGGCGACCGTCTCAACGGTGTGCGACGGCCCGCTGGTGGGGGTGCTGCGCGTCGAGCACCGGCTCGAGGTGCCGGAGAGCCTGAGTCCGGATCGCTCCCGGCGCAGCGACCGGCCCGGCGAGCTGCGCGTAGTCACGGATGTGAGCCTGCGCCGTGGGTCGCCGCGCGTGGACTTCCGCACCACGGTCTACAACCAGGTGCGCGACCACCGGCTGCGGGTGCTCTTCCCGTCGGGGATCGAGGCGCACGAGTGGCACCGTGACACGGCGTTCGACGTGGTGGCCCGGCGGGTCGAGCTGCCGGACACGTCGGGTTGGGTGGAGCAGGTCGTCTCGGAGGCGCAGCAGCAGTCGTTCGCCGCGATTCAGGACGGGGAGCGGGGCCTCGCCCTGTTCAGTCGCGGCATCCCGGAAGTCGCCGCGCTCGATGACGAGCGCCGCACTCTGGCGCTGACGCTGCTCCGCTGCTTCGGCTCGCACCGTGAGCTCGGCTGGCACACCGATGCGCAGCTCCAGCGGACCTGGCAGTTCGAGTACGCGCTCTGGCCCTACGCGCCGCAATCCGACCTGGCGCACGTGACCCGGGCTGCCGACCGCTACCGCTCCGGGGTTCGCTCCGTCACTACGGAGTGCCGTGCCGGCGCCGTGGCGGCCGAGTGGTCACTGGCCGAGATCGCCGCCTCCGCGCCCGTAGTCGTGAGCGCGCTCAAGCCGGCGGATCGCGAGGAGGGGCGGTTCGTCCTGCGCCTGTTCAATCCTGGAAGCCGGGCGGCGAGCGTCCGCCTGCGCTTCCGGCCGGCCGTCGAGCGGGCGTGGCGCGGCGATCTGAACGAGCGGGCCATCGAGTCGCTGCCCCTCGCCGCCGGGCAGGAGACCGAAGTGGTGATCGGCCCGAAGAGGGTTGAGACGCTGCTCCTCGATGCCGTCCCGGTCCCCTCCCGGGTGGATCTCGATACGCTCTACGAGCGTGTGCCCGCCGAGTGAGGATGGTGGGCGCGGTGGGGAAGGGGGCGGGCGCGGCAAATTGACTCCGATCAGTGATTATGGTAACATGAGAGTGACGGCACGGCCCACGGAACGACGCCAGCTCTCCATCGCCCGGCGGCCGGCTCCGTGCGCGGGCGCGCGGCGCGCCGGCCGCCCTTGTTGTTGCCTGGAGCGCGGCGGATGGCCGGCCGCGTCGAGGCCAGACCTGGAGGTGGCGATTTGAGCGATGCAGTGGAGCCCAAGGTAGAGGGCCTTGCGAGAACCTACTTGCTGGATCGCGTGGTGGAGTGCTTGCTGGCAGCCAACGAGCCCCTGAGAGTCTCCCAGATCCTCTCGTCCGTGCAGCACGATGGCGCCTTTACCTCGCGCGTGCTCCGGGCCGTGATGCAAACCAGTGACCGCTTTCAGCCCGTGGACCGTCGGTGGATGCTCGCATCCCCCGAGAGCGACGTCCGCCGGCCGCTGGAAGCCAACATCGAGCAGGTGCTGCAGACGGCCGGGCGGCCGATGAAGGCGGTGCCGGTTGCGCGCCTGCTGGCCGAAGGGCTCGGGCGTCCCCCCGACGTGCTCCTCCCCGGGGTGGAGCAGGTGCTGCGCGGGCGCGGCAAGTACTTCCCCGCGGGCGATGCCTGGGGCCTCGCGGAGTGGCTGCTGGACGTAGACGACCACGACGAGGACGAGATCATCTTCCGCAACTTCTTCTTCGACGAGGAGGAGTTGGCGCAGTTCCGCCAGAAGATCGGGAGCTTCCGCTGGAGCCGCTCCGATCTGGTGGGATCTGCGGTCAAGCTGGTGGGGAAGGCCGGCGTGCCGGTGCCAAATAAGGCACTCCAGTTTCTGGCCTGGCGGGCGGGGCACCACGCCTTCCACCCCGAGCGTTTCTTCGCCGGCCTCTTCGCCCGCGAGGAGGTGACCTTCCTCTCCACCGGCCACTGGTGCAGCGCGGACACGATTGAGGAGTTCTCGCACGTGCTGGAGGCGTTCGCCGAGCAGCTCTCGGAACAGGCGCCGGAGGTCGTGGCTGAAGGGGTGGCCGATGCGCGGGCGGGGATGTACCACATCGGCGAGAAGGAGGTTGACGAGGTCGCGTCGCTGCTGGGCGACTTGCGTTCGCACCGCATCAGCCAGATCATCGAGGCGCTCTTCGAGCTCTCGCCCGGAGAGCGCGACTACAACGCCGCCTTCGGGAACGTGTGGGGCGCCATGGGCGCCGATGAGCGCTTCGCCTGGGTGGGCGGCGAGCGCTGGCGCCTGGCGGGCACCGTGCCGCGCGGCGTGAGCCGCGTCCCCGAGCTGCTGGATCTGCCCTACCTTCCCTACTTCGTCAACGAGGATGGCGAAGCCATGGACGTCGAGCTCGCCGAGGAGGGCTTCGAGGGCGACCTCGTTGAGTGGGTGAAGGACCCGCGCGTCATGATCGCCGGCCAGCCGATCCCCGAAGGCACCGTGCCTTCGGAGCCGCCCGCGCGGGTGGCGGCGCCCGTTCGCTACGAGCACCGTCTGGCGGGCACGCTCCCGGTCTACGGGGACCTGCGCGCGCTCATCCCGGGCCAGCCGGACGTGGTGGAGCTGACGTTCTACCACAACGCCCGGAGTTTCACCGGCTGGCTGAGCAACACGACCAACCTGGCTGTCGAGCTGGGGTCTTTCTACGACCGTCTCGATCTGCCCCTCTGCGGCGGCGTGTTCCACATCCAGCCGCGCGGTCGCGGCGTCGCCGGCGTCACCACCGACTTCACGGCCGCCTACACCGCCGGCGAGGTGGACGACCTGGTCGCCGTCAGCGACGAGCGCCTGGCCAAGCTGGAGGCGATGCGCGAGGACCCCGAGAACATCCAGACATCCACCTTCGACCTGCTGCGGAAGATCATGGAGGGTCACAATCGCAAGGGCGCGCACTTCGTGACCCTCTTCACGGAGGCGAACGTGGTGCGGCGCACGCACGCCTATCTCGTGGCATCGCTCCTCTCGGCCTATGCCTGCTTCACCTACCTGCGCCCGGGTTACTGGGGCTACGACGAGAAGAAGGTGGACCAGGGCATCCGGAAGCAGAAGCGCAAGTTCATCAAGGAATAGGGTTTGCCGCCGCCTCAGTGCGGGTAAGCTTTCGGTGGGAATGCACCGGCAGGCGCCGCGGCACGATGCGTGCCCGGCGCCTGCAAGCGGGTTCGGAAGGCAGCGCGCGGTTTCCGGGCCTTCCGACCCTCGGTGGAGCGCCACGCGCGGGCGCGCGCCGGGCAGCCGCACCCCGCCACCGTGACCGTATCTCCCATTCCCGAGCGCGATGCGCTGCCCTCAACGAGCGTGCGGGGCAGCCGCCGGTTGACGGTCGCGATCCGATTGTGATAAAATGCACAAGGCGCGCGGGCGAAACGGGGCGAGTGAGAGCGCGCGCCCGGACCCGGTGTGCCGGTTGTTCAGGGTTTTCACTGATGCGCAATAGGGGTGTGTTGGGTGCTTAAGGATTACTTCCCGATCCTGGTCATGCTGGTGATGGCGGTGGGGTTCGGGGTGACGATGATCTTCCTCTCCTCTATCGCCGGCCGGAAGCGGCCGACGGCCACGAAGGAGTCGCCCTACGAGTGCGGGTCCATCCCGGTCGGCACGGCGCGCATCCGCTTCGATGTGAAGTTCTACCTCGTCGCAATCCTCTTCATCCTCTTCGATCTCGAGGTGGTGTTCCTCTGGCCGTGGGCCGTGCTCTTCATCGAGCGGCTGGGCCTGTTCGGGCTGGTGGAGGTCGCGATCTTCGTGGGCATCCTCCTGGTCGGCTTCGTGTACGCCTGGAGGAAAGGAGCGCTGGAATGGCAGTGACGGAGCCGCTGGAGCAGGTGCGCGGCCACGTGCGCCTCACCACCCTGGAGAAGGCGGTGAACTGGGCGCGCCGCTCCTCCCTCTGGCCCCTCACCTTCGGCCTGGCGTGCTGCGCCATCGAGATGATGGCCACCGTGGGGGCGCGCGCCGATGTCTCGCGCTTCGGCGCCGAGGTGTTCCGGGCTTCGCCGCGCCAGGCCGACCTGATGATCGTCTCCGGCCGCGTCAGCCGCAAGATGGCTCCCGCCCTGCGCGCGATCTACGACCAGATGGCCGATCCCAAGTGGGTCATCTCGATGGGCTCGTGCGCTTCGACCGGGAACGTCTTCAACAACTACGCCATCGTGCAGGGCGTGGACGAGATCGTGC